>JASFYH010000010.1 GCA_030055595.1 Archaeoglobales archaeon
ATTTGAAAAAAGGATTCAAGAGCCTTTAATTCGGTGCCAAAAGATGCTTCAATATTCTTTTTTAGCGCCTTATAATCAAAAACTGAGGGAATTAAGGAGAACTCAAATTCCACCATTTTCTCGCTGTATCCAGTTAGAGCGGAAGTTTTGCTTATCAAGGGCTTCAAAGAGCCCTGCTCAAGTTTTTCAAGCCAAATTTTTCCCAACTCAGAAATCGTTCTAAGCCTATCCTCTACTGGAGTTCTGGATAGCAAATTTTGGATTTTCCCGCTCCCAGAAATCAAACTTTGCAGAGCTTTTTTGCTTACTTCCAATATCTTTGCTCCATTTACCTCTTTCTCTATAAAATCAGAATTCTCTGGAACGAGTGGCTTCAGCATTTTACTCCCTCTTCATCATCTCTTCCAGTGTTCCGCCACATGCTCTCTGCAAACTCCAGCCTTCCTCAACCGTTAGTCTTCTTACGTAAACGAATTCCTTGCCATAGTAGCAATTCGAATCGTGCGTCTTCATTATATCTCCCGGATAAAATACCTCAAGCCAAGAAGTTACAAATGGATTGAATATTCCCAAAATGCCCTCTTTTTTATCCTCTTCCATGTAATCGTAAGTTTTTGGGTCGAGCAAAAATACTTGCGACAGAGGGTGAGGAACTTTGTCCATGTATCCGAATCTGTCTATCAAAGCGGTTAAAGTCTCCGTCATGCCCAATACGTCCATGAATGGAGTCGGCACATCCTTTCCATCTCTATCTTTGGCTTTGAAGAATTTCCTTGAAATTTCAACAATTTCTCCATAAGGCGGTAGTTCATAGCCCTTAGATCCACCGCCCGTGACAATCACTCCGCCCTTTCCAAGATTGGCGGGTGGTGCACCAGATAAAAGCTTATAAACAATTCTGCGGAGAACTCCCATGTTTTGAAATCTCTGAGAGAGAAGGTAAACTCCTGCTGGGGCTGTAAAAAACAATTTTGGTTCTTCTTTACTTTTTAAGAATTTCAATATATTTTCCCTATCTGGTTCGAGCTTCTGCCATGCACTTCCGCTTCCATCGATCAATTTCATCCCGTAAAAAAGCGGTATTTTCTTGTTTTCGAGAGTCAAATCGACGAAGGCGACAAAGCTGAGCCTATCTCTAAGCTCTGGAGAAGCAAGAAATAATGCTACACCCTTTCCTTCTTCCAAAACATCTCCATATACATACTCAAAAAGATAAGTATTGGCTTTTATCATTATAGCCAAATCCAGCGGGCTTCTGTAGATCTTAACTGGGTTGCTATTGGTGGTGCCACTCGAGAAGAAGTATTTGCCCCCGCTCTCGACGTCTTTGATCAGGAATTGCTTTTGTCCCTCCCCACGAAGGATGTCTGAAGGAACCGCAAGTTTAGCTAAATCCTGAAATTCAGCATTCTTTGGATTTATATCGAGGCGTTCAAAAAGCTGGGCGTAGTAATCGCTATGTCTACTAAAGAAGTCTAAGCAGTCTCGAAGTAATTTTCTTCGAAGCTCAAGAAGTGCGTCTGGGGATTTTTTAAACAGAGAAATGTCATCTATTAGCTTCCATATTTTCGAAACGTAAGGATCGTCGAGAAGTTTTGATTTACTTGCTAACTCGAGTATATCCGAACATTTCATGATCTCTCCTCAGAAAAGGGCACGCCACATGACTTAAAAAAGTTACGTGAAAGAGTTTATTACCACTCATAACCGAAAAACTTCGTGCTCGAAGATCTTTTCTGTCCCAAGTGCAAGAGGCTCAAGAAGAGGTGTATTTGCGGAGGCACGGTGAGGGACAGAAATCTGGAATTGCTTAAGAGGAATTATAAGGAATTTTTGAAGCCAATTTTTGATTGCAATGATCCGATCGTTTTTTACGATGTTTTCCAGCCATTCGACGAAGTCCCAACTGAGCCCATTGGGTTTTTACCCATAGCATTGCAGAAAGCCCTCAAGAGCAGAGGAATAGAAAAGCTATATCCTTTCCAGAAAAAAGCTATAGAACTGCTCAGAAATGGCAAAAACGTCGTAATAACCGCTCCAACTGGTTTCGGAAAAACTGAAGCCTTCACGATTCCAATGCTTGAGAGAGTTTCTGAAGGCAAGGCAATAGTCTTTTATCCTACAAAAGCCCTTGCCAAGGATCAGGAGTTGAAGATAAAACACTACGCAGAAGGCGTTGGACTGAAGGCTGTGCGATTCGACGGAGACTCAACTCCAGAAGAGAGAAGAGCGGTTTTCAGCGGTTCAGCTGACATCGTTCTTACAAATCCCGATATGGTCGATTTTCATCTTCGCAACACTCCCGCATTTCGCTCCTTTGCAAGGCAAATTGCATTCGTTGCGGTTGACGAGCTTCACGTCTACACAGGCTTTTTTGGCTCAAACATGCATTATTTGATTAAGAGGCTATCAAGATTTGCAGATTTTCAGCTTGCCTGTGCTTCTGCAACGCTTTCCAATGCAAAAGAATTTGCAGAAGAGCTTTTTGAGAGGGAATTCATACACGTGCATGGAGAGCACAGAAAAACTCCATTGAACTTCATAATGCGGGAATGCGGTAGCGTATATTCCGCAATTCTCGATATAGTTCGTTCTTATCTCCATAAGAAGATTTTGATCTTTGGAAACAGCTACAAGACTGTGGAGACAATAAACTGGGTGATAAGAAAAGCGGGAATCAACTCTGCGGTTCATAAAAGCGGTTTAACGAAAGATGCCAGAGACAACGTCGAAAAAGAATTTAGGAATGGAAAGCTAAAGGTGGTTGTTGCAACACCAACGCTTGAGCTTGGCATAGACATTGGAGATGTCGATATTGTGCTTTCAGAGATCGTCCCTTATGCTCAATTTTTGCAGAGAATTGGTAGAGCGGGAAGAAGGGGGCAGGAAAGCATCGGAGTGCTTTTGCTACGCTCAGATGATCCGATTTCGAGTTTTTACAAAAGTAATCCTAAGGACTACTTCCTAAATGAGGCAAATGGCTACGTTGAGAAGAGGAACGAGGAGGTTATGAAGTTTCAGACTCTCTCGATGATCGTAGAGAAGCCAACTAAAGCTGAAGAGATCGATCGCGAAATGCTTAGCTACCTGATTTCTGAAGGCTATGTTAAGCTTGGAAATTATCTTTCGGTAACAGAAAAAGGTTATAGCTTCATTCGAAGTTTTTCAATGCGCGGAATTGGCGATAGGGTGAAGATGATCTGCGAGGGCAAAGATCTTGGCGAGAGGGTTTTGCCAATAGCGATCAAAGAACTTTATCCAAATGCACTCATAATCCACGACGGAAGGAAGTATAGATCAAAGTCTCTGAACTTGGCAGAGCTTTACGCTGAGCTTGAGCCCGCTAAAGGCGAAGAAATAACGGATCCACTTTACAACTCAACCCCGAGAATTATTCAGATCGAGGAAAGCATAAAAGAGCCCGTAAATGCGAGCTATATGACGCTTGAAGTAACGATCTCTGTTTACGGATACATAAAGCGTGATCTGTTCAAAGAGAAAAAGAGCGTTCATTACCTTGATGAGCCGGTGGAGTATTCCTACAGGACAAAAGGTTTCGTCTTTTCATGCCCCTTCCCGGAATTCGAAGAGCAAGAAGATTTCTTTGCGGGTAGCTTTCATGCTGTTGAGCACGTGCTCATTGAGTCGAGCAACGCATTAACGGGAGGCGGTAGCAGAGAAATGGGTGGTATTTCAACCCCAGAAGGGGATATTTTTGTCTATGATGCCACCATTGGAGGCAATGGACTGAGCAAACTCCTATTCAGGAAGCTTAAGAGGGGTTTTGAGATCGCACTCCAGATTCTCGAGAATTGTGACTGCAAACGTGTTGATGGATGCCCAAGATGCACCTACAGCTACCAGTGCGGTAATAACAACAAGCCTTTGAACAAAAATGGTGCTAAAGAAGTGATCAAGCTTATAATCAGCGGTGAGAGAAGAGAAACAAACTGGGAAAAATATATGGAATCTGCGGATTTTCGCTACTTTCCCTAATGCTCCACAACAGCCATTCCTCTAACCGCTTGGCAAATCCTTTCGAGCTCTTCTTCCCTTCCAATCGCCTTCATGATTCCATAGCAGAGTTTCATGATCGCTTCTCTGTGTTCGATCTTTTGTCTAAAGATCTGAACAGGTAGAATTTTCAACGAGTCGTATTCATGGAAATACTCGTTTTCGATGCCAACGGACTCAAAAAACTTTTTTATCTGAAACAAAAGTAAATGCAGATGCACGACCTCTTCTTTTCCAAACTGTCCTGACATAATTGTAAGTCTATTTTTAATATATAAACTTATCGTCAGATAAGTTTTTAAAAAGCTTTTTAAGCGGAACAGAGTAATCTAAACTATTAATCCAAGTTATTGGAGCAATAAAAGGATCACAGTCAGCAAAATTAACACTATAACTGGTTTTAGTATTATCAAGTAGCACTTATACATGTTTGCTTTAAAAAATTCTACAGTAAGGACAAAGCAGAGATGAAATGGTGAGAGAATAACTCCAATAAAACCACCCAAGATCAACAAGAGCAAATTTACAGGGTCTTCAACTGCATTCAGAAAAACTGGCAGAGCGATTGATGAATAGCTGAGTTCTATACCAGTCGAGAACCCGATGAAAAAAGCTAAAAAGAAAATCAGCAACTGGATAGGCAGATCGGCAAACTCCTCGGAGAATTCTTTAGCGAGATCACAATCTTCTACAATGTTCTTATAACCCATCACAGCAAATACAAGAATTATCAGCTTCGGATCTAAAGCTTTAGGGAGCAATTCCTTAAGATCTGACTGTCCTGGTCTTTTATCAATCAATAAGGCGGTTATTGAAATCAAAACCGCTATAATTAGCCTACCTGTTATTATATAAATAACCACAAGGCTAAAGATCGGATAAAGAGCCTTAATTCCTTCCTTGAGGTTTTGCGGCTTGAAAGAGGTCTCAAGTCCTGTTAGTAGCATAAATCCCGCTAAAAATGAAAAAAGAGATATTGGAAAAACAATTAGGGCATAATGAGCATAATCCTTCCCCAATACCGCCAATGCTATAATCACCGACGGATATAGTGGCCAAACTGTTGTCCAGACGTGTCTGAACCAGTAGTTGATAACCGTGAGCCTCTCTGGCGAGATCTTGTAACGTTTGAGCATCGGTAAAAGCATAGTAGCGGAAACGAGAGCTCCTGCGGGCATCGGGATGAGCCCAAGAATAAGGGGGATTAAGGCGATGCTCAGAGAACCAAAAGAAGAATTAAAAGAATCAGAGATCCGCTCAAGAAAGCCGAACTGATCCATCGCCTGAGCTAATAAATACGTGAAAATCAACAGAGCTATGACTTCAAAGGTTTGTGGATGAAAGTAGCTTCTAAACAGAGTTTCAGACAATCCAAAGGTTGAAACGCCGAGGAATGTTGAAGCTAAAAGAAGAGATAGCCCTATTCCAAACTTTCGAGAGAACAAGAGTGCAAGAACTATTGAGATAAAGAGGTAGATCAGCATTCAGAATTCAATTCGCTAAGAACATATAAAATTAGCTAACTTACTCTTAGAAAGGTTTTTTAATTAGATCTAATGACAAAAAGCTATGGAAGACTACATTGAATTCTTGTTGAGGCAATATAGAGTGATGGATGGACTTTGGTTCCTTGCTGTGGAAGAGGAGTTTGGATTAGAGCACGCTGTAAGAATTAATGAAAAAGTCTGGGAAGAGATGGGTAGCAGATCTGCGAGAGAAATAAAAAAAAGATTTAAGATCGAAGAGGGGGGACTTGAGGGTTTTGAAAAAGCGATGAAGCTATTTCCATGGAGTAGAATTCTGGGCTACGAATTTGAAAGATTTGAAGATCGATTGATAATAAGAGTAAAAAACTGTCTACCCCAAATCGCAAGGATCAAAAGCGGTAAGGGAATTTTTCCTTGCAAAGGAATGCATTTGCGTGAGTTCAGCTCTTTTGCAAGAGAGATCGACGAAAGAATTGAAGTTAACTGCATTTACGCCCCTCCAGAAATGAAAGAAAACTTCTGTGAATGGGAGTTCAGGATCAGAGAACATTCACGTTAGAGATATAAAAATTAACATATTAGGTTAAAATCTCCAAGCTTTCCTTCTGCTTCATCTCTCCTCTCTTTATGCTCCTTCAAAAATTCAACTATTAACTCTGATGCTAACTTCTTGCAGGCTCCACAGAGCATTTTTCCCGATCTACAGTCTTCTTCAATTCTTTTCAGCTCTTCATCACTTTCAACGAGATGATAGATATACAGCTCGAAGACAACACATTTTTCAGGTTCACCACCAAGTTTTCTCTGTTCTTCAGCAGTATTTCTCCCACCAGTCAACGCATTCCTTAGCTTCTTGACAGCAACTTCCGGTTCATCGAGCAGAGAAATATAGCTCTCAGGCTTACTTGAGCTCATTTTTCCTCCAGTCAGTCCGGTTGTGAACTTATGATAGATCGAACTTGGAGATATAAACGCATATCCCCCCAACTCGATCTCAAGATCTCTTAACGCCTTCTCGATCTCTTCATGAGATCCAAAAAGATCTATATGCCCCGCAAATCTTCTGAATTCAAATCCAAGCTTTGCAACTCTATCAAGATTCTTCTCTATCTTACTGCGAATTCTATACCCCTTGTTGATCTTTTCGAGGGAGAATAAGTTGATCCTTGAAGCTAAGTCTCTCGTTAGCCTTAGATGGGGATCTTGATCCACACCCACCGGCACAACAACAGGCTTTGGACCGTTGAAATCACTCAACTGAGGCTGAAGAATGTCCGCTGATTGAATTAGAGATACAAAGGCTTTTGCAATCTGCGTCTCCCCAGTAAATCCATAAATGGCTCTCATCTCGTTCAAATTTACCTCTGCTGAAAGTTCATAAGCCAAATTCTTCACATTGACATTTTTCGATTGAAAATAGATCAAAGCATTTTTCTCAAGCCCTAAGGCTATTATGCTCTTAACGTAATTCATTCCGATCTCTTTTGTTTTTTCGTAGCTTAATCCTCGGACAAGATGGGCTTCCATATCTGCAATCGCAACAAATGCTTTTGCTCCGATTTTCTGATGCCATATGATCTCATCCATCGTCATCTTGTGCCCAAAATGGATCGCTCCAGAGGGCATGAATCCCGACATCACAGCAAAGTCTTTGCAGTATTTCATCGCTTCGATGATCCTTCCATAGTCTCTGTGTCCAAAGATTACCCCACGAGTCATTAGTCTGTGAGGGTTTGGAATTGCGCTCAGCAGATCTTGAAATGGGCTTATCCCAAACTCCTCGAGCAGTCTTCTGTAATCAACAACGCCTTCGACTTCCCAAGGTGTGATCACAGTTTCACCGTTTTGGGATTAGGTTAATATTCTTTGTGCAAACTTCATTCAATGATCCAGATCATGGGCGCTGGAGCCCTTGGATCTCTGTTTGGAGCATTACTTCAGCTTTCAGGCTACGAAGTCGTGTTTGTTGCAAGAGGAAAACAGCTTGAAGCCCTTAAAAATAAACTAACAGTTTCCGGAATTCTTAATGCAGAGCTAACTGTTAATGCTTTGGAAAAACCCGTAGATGCGGATTTAACTCTTTTCACGGTTAAGGCGTATGATACAGATGAAGCGGGTAAAGCACTCAGCAAAGTTAACCCGGGAATCGTTTGCACAGTTCAGAATGGAATAGGAGTTGAAAAAATTCTGAGTAAATATACTGAAAAGGTTTTAAGGGGTGTTACGAGCTACGGAGCGAATCTCAGGGATTTTGGTCATGTTGTTTATGCTGGTGAAGGCCAGATCTATTTACCAAACGACGAACTTGGAAAAGAAGCGGTGGAGCTATTAAAAAAATCCAGTCTGCGTATAGAACTTGTAAAAGACATAGAATTCCGCGTATGGGCTAAAGCGGTCATAAATTCTGTGATAAATCCGCTTACTGCGATTTGTAGGATCAGAAATGGCAGAATCGTTGAAAATGAAGAAATTTGGAAACTGGCTTTGAAAATTGCAAAAGAAGGAGAGAATTTGTTAAGGAGTTTTGGTTTTGAATTCGATGCGGTTTCGGAGGTTAAAAGAGTTGCATTGGCTACTGCTAAAAACAGATCCTCAATGCTTCAGGACATTGAGAGAGGAAAGAGAACAGAGATCGACTACATAAATGGGGCAATAATAGAGAATTGCAGTAAACTGGGTTTGGATTGTCCAGCAAATGAATTTATATACTTATTAATAAAGGGGATAGAGAATGAATTTCATAACCGTGCTGGTCGTTTCGGCGATGCCGATCCTTGAACTTAGAGCGGGAATACCTCTCGCAATCTACTTGGGCTTTAATCCGGCAGAAGCTTATCTGATCTCAGTTCTTGGAAACTTTTTACCTGTTCCATTTATCCTATTTGCCTTGGAAGGGCTTCTCGGAATTCTCAAAAGGTTTGAACTTATATGGACCCTTTACCAGAAGATCAGGCAAAGAGTTGAAAAAAATCGAAATTTGGTAGAAAAGTATGGCTATCTTGGGCTTACTTTTTTCGTTTCAGTTCCTCTTCCAGTTACAGGTGCCTGGACTGCATGTCTTTTAGCATTTCTACTCAATTTGAACAAAATAAAGGCTTCTATTTCAATATTGGCTGGAATCTGCATTGCGGGTGTGATCGTGATCTCTCCAATAATTGGTCTTATTAATTTTATAAAATAAAACGAAACAAAAAATTTAATCTTTTCCATAAGCACTTGCTTTTGTGCTAGAACTTCTTGCCTCAACGAGACTTCAAATTCTCATGAAATTGAGGGAAAGACCCTATACAATCTCTGAGCTTTCAAAAGCCCTCGGATTCTCAAAAACCACTGCAAGTTATCACTTAGAGAAGCTCGAAACTAACGGGCTTGTGGAAAGAATCGAAAGAGGAAAATGGGTCTATTACAAGCTAACAGATCGTGGATTGAAGAACATGCGGGTCAAACTAACCGCCTCGATTGGATTCCTGATAACTTCTATAGCTTCAACGGTCTTAATTATAGCCAAATCCATTCAGAAATTCCAAGTTACTCCTACCGCCCCCCAAATTGCGAAAGAGATTAGACCAACAGCGATTCCGGCTCCCGCTGACTATGATCTCCTTCAAATAATACCACTGTTGATCTTAGCCCTTATATCTTTCCTTCTATTTCTCCTTTTCAGAAGGTAATAAAAAGCCATGCAATTGCAACCGCATAGATCGTTCCGATCACATCCGCGATCGTAGTAATTAACGGGATTCCACCATTGTCGGGATCGATCTTCACCATGTGCAAGAGAACCGCTATCCAAAAAGATAGCAGAAGTAGTAGGAAGACTACAATGATAAAGCTAAAGAAGAAGATCGCAAAAAGGACCGCGTTTACGTATACAAAGCCAAAGTAAAGATATGCAAGAACTAATGGAACAATAGAAATAAAGGGAAAAACGAGAGGAGTGGTCAGAAGAATATACTTGATGTCTTTTATCGCCTTTTTTAGATCGAAACCCTCAATTTCACCAAGATGCAGTTTTGTCGAAGTTCTTGCGACTACAATAGATCCATAATTTCCAAACTGATCTATGATCGAGGGATAAGCAAAACCTACGAAAAAGGACAAATATACAATTTCAGAGAACTCTTCGAGCAAGTTTCCTGTGATGCTCTGAATTAAAGCAAGAGAACACACAATTGCCAAGGACTCCTTGTAGATGCTCCAATTTCTTTTTTCTCTAACAGAAAAAATGACCGAGATTACAAGGACAAAAAACATTAATAAAGCTAAGATCCAGCTAACTTGGACCTCAAATAACACTATAAGGAAAATGATCGAAGGGATCGTTATCAGATCCGCAATGGAAGTTATAAGAGGTCCAGAAATGCTATCGGGATCTATTGACTTCCTAAATGCAACTATAACAACCGCAGTTGTGCATGCTGATAAAACAACCGCAGAGATCACGCTGGAGCTAACCGCAATTTGGGTTGCGGTCAAGATCGAAGAAACGTCAGGATACTTTGCGAGTGCAATTAGAAGCAGAATTAAAACTGGCATAGTTGCAAGCCATACAGAAAAGAATGAGTTTGTGATTACATATCGATCTCTAAAATCAGCTTCAGAAGAGCCAAGGTAGAACGCAGTCGAGAGCCTCGACGCCATTGCGCCAAAAACATTTCCCCTAAGCCCCATCAAACCGGGAAGAACTATTAAAAGATAAGGATAATTTTCAACAAATTTACTAAAATGCGCCCCAAGAAAGAAACCGGCAAAAACGTCAAAGATTAAACAGAGATAAAGAACGGGGACGATTAACCTTAAAGCCATTCTGAAGCTCAGTTCCCTCTCTGGAATTACCAACGGCAAGATTATCCCCTAAACAGAAACCCCGAAAGGTATATATATTTTCTCGTGGAAAAACAATAGGGTGTTTTTAATGGCGAAATATCAATGTAGCGTGTGCGGATATATTTACAATGAATCAGAAGGTGATCCGGATAGCAACGTTCCTCCCGGAACGAAGTGGGAGGACTTGCCAGAGGACTGGGTGTGTCCAGTTTGTGGTGCAACAAAGGATCAGTTTGAATTAATTGGCTAATTTAAATTTTTTTAAAAAATTAAGCTCCCATGCAGTTATCACGCTATCCTGAAGAAGATCACCTAAATTTTGAGCACGATCTCCATTGCTAACTTCCCATAGTGCGAAAGAAGACCAAGTGATCAACCAAAGCGAGTGTCAGAGATCAGTTTTTGAAGCACAAAGATCCTATTGAATGCCAAAAAGGCGTGAAAGATCGCTAAAATGGTCTTTATCAGCACGAATCCAAGAGCCATGAATTCAATTAAGTTTTGAAGATTTAAATCTTATTCCACTCGAGAAGAAAGCCAAGATTAATACTAAGTAACACAAATATTAAATTTTTTAATATAGTAAAAACCGAGTGGGGTATATAAAATAGCGCATACTAATTTTAAATTGAATAAATTGAGGTGAGAAAATGTTAATGAAAAAAGGGATTTTTGTAGACGAACTCAGGAATGTAGTTATAAAAATAGGTGAAATAGCGGAAGAAGAGGAGGAATGGGAATCTCCAGGACCAACACCTAAACCGGGGATTATAGAGCTTAGAAAATGGGATCACAAGTTGCTTGAACGCTACGAACCGTTCTACGCTCCTATGCAGGATTTCTGCAATCTCTGCACCATGGGTCCATGCGATCTTTCATTCAATAAAAAAGGTGCCTGCGGAATTGATTTAAGAACTGCGAAAGCGAGGCTTGTAACGATCGCCTGTTGTATTGGCGCTTCTGCTCACACCGCACATGCAAGGCATCTTGTTGACCATCTCATCGAAGAGTTTGGCGAAGATCTCCCGATCAACCTTGGTGGAGATGTGAACGTTGAAGCTCCTTTGATAAGAACCGTCGTAGGAATAAAGCCGAAAACTCTTGGAGATCTGAGAAAAGCACTTGAATGGGCTGAAAAGGAGATTGTCAAGGTTTTGCATTCAGTGCACATTGGCAATGAGGAGAACTTTGTGGATTACGAAAGCAAGGCGATGCATGTAAGCATGGCAGACCACGTTGGCATGGAAGTTGCGGACATTGCGCAGATTGTTGCATTTGGTTTCCCAAAGGCGAAGCCGGACACAGATCTGGTGCCAACGGGCTTTGGAATAGTTGACACAAAAAAGCCTGTGATCTGCGTTGTTGGGCACAACGTAATGTATTCCCGCCCAATCATCGACTATCTCGAGAGATCTGGAAGAATTGACGAGTTTGAAGTTGCGGGGCTTTGTTGCACCGCACACGACATGACAAGGTATAGAAGCAAGGCAAAGATCTTTGGTCCAATTAGCTATCAACTCCGCGTCATAAGAGCGGGATTGCCAGACGTTGTTGTTAGCGACGAGCAATGCATAAGGGCGGATTTGGTTGATGCTTGTAGCAAAATGGGAATTCCGCTGATCGCAACAAGCGACGCTGCAGTTCGCGGATTAACAGATGTGAGCGATTGGAAAGCCGAAGACATCGTTGAAGCGCTTGTGAGCGGAAAGCTGAAAGGAGTTTTTCTGCCAGTGCCTGAAAAGGTTGGAGAAGTTGCTCCTAAGGTTGCTGAAGAGATTTTCAAGAGAAATAAGGACAGAAAATACAAGTTCTTTGCAAGCGACGATGAATTAAAGGCTGAGATCGCGAAGTGCACGCAGTGCATGAGTTGTGTTTTCACGTGCCCGCACAATCTACGAATCGACATCGGTATGGCTCAGGCGCAGAAAACTGGTGATTTGAGCAAACTTGCAATTCTCGAGGAGCAATGCTTAGCCTGCGGTAAATGCGAACAAAGCTGTCCGAAACAAATAAAGATCGTTAACGTGATAATGAGGAGCAACTTCGAAAAGCTCTATGCGAAAACTGGAAAGACAAGGGTTGGCAGAGGACCGATTCAAGACACTGAGATTCGCAAGGTTGGACAGCCGATCGTTTTTGGGCAAATTCCCGGCGTAATCGCAGCGGTTGGGTGCATAAACTTCCCCGACGAGATGAAGTCCATTGTTGAAATCCTCGAGGAATTTCTAAAGAGAAAATACATCGTCGTAACTTCTGGTTGCCATGCGATGGACATAGGGATGATAAAGGACGAGGAAGGAAAAACGCTCTACGAGAAGTATCCCGGAAACTTTGACGCAGGTTGCATAGTAAACGTAGGCAGTTGCGTGAGCAACGCACATATTGCGGGAGCGGCGATAAAGATTGCGAACATCTTCGCAATGAGACCTTTGCGTGGTAACTACGCTGAGATTGCGGACTACATTCTCAATCGCGTCGGTGCGGTTGGCTTCAGCTGGGGGCCATATAGCCATAAGGCTGCGAGCATTGCAACTGGTTTCAACCGCCTTGGAGTGCCTGTGGTAGTTGGACCACATGGCACGAAATATCGCAGAGCCTACATAGGGAAGCCTTGGAAAAACGATAAGTGGTGGGTTTACGATATTAAGAGTGGGAAAAAGACATTCATAGAACCCGCACCGGATTCTCTGCTTGTAGCAGTTGAAACCAAAGAGGAGGCAATAGTCCAGCTTGCAAGGCTTTGCATCCGCCCCAACGATACTTCGATGGGTAGGCAGATTAAGTTAACGCATTACATTGAGCTCAGCAAGAAATACATGGGCGATTTGCCTGATGATTGGCACATCTATGTTAGAAGTGAGGCAGATCTGCCTTTGAAGATGCGAGAAGAACTTCTAAAGGTGCTCGAGGAACAGCACGGCTGGAAGATAGACTGGGACAAAAAGAAAATTGTAGAAGGACCGTTGCGAGGCTACGATGCAGGCTTCAACCCCACAGTCGTTGAGGAGGTATTTGCAAAATACAGGAGGTGAGAGAATGATAAGCAAGGAAGAGAAGTTCCCGATTGCAAAGCGCTACAACGTCGCTGATGTGCAGGTTTCAAGAGATGCAACCGCAGTTAAGCCAGTAGTCGTTGTAAATCTTATAAAGAAGGCGAAGAATCCAGTGCTAATAACTGGCGGGTCTTTGCTCAGAGAAGAGAAGTTAGTAGAGATCGCGGTGAAATTTTACGAAAAGGGAATTCCCGTGATTGCAACCGGCGGTTCAAGCAAACCGTTGATCGAAAAAGGTGTGAAACCGTTGTTCAAAACATACACCCTGCACCAAATAACTCAGTTCTTGCTCGACGAAGATTTCAAGCCAAACGGAAAGAGCTTTGACGTCGTTTTGTTCTTGGGCTTCCTGCCTTATTATCTCTCGAGGATGCTCTCAGCACTGAAGCATTTTTCAAGCATAACAACGATTGCAATCGACGAATTCTATCATCCGCATGCAAAGTTCAGCTTCACAAATCTGACGAAAGACAAGGAAATGCACTATGCGATGCTCGAAGAGATCTTGAGCAGAATATAATTCTAAAATTTTTTATAAAATTTACTTTTTGTTTTCCAGCATATAATTCCAAAGTCTGTCCTTTAAGTGGTGCAGATTTTTAACAGCCTTCCCTTTGCCTTTCATTTCCTCAGCGTTGCAAAGTGCTATGCCTACCGCAATTGGACTTTCTTTTCCTTCAACGGTAATGTAAACAAAATCCCCCTCTTTTATTCTGCTGTCCGCAAACACTATGCCCGGTTTCATGACATCCGCGCCGTTCATTATAAACTCCAAAGCTCCCGAGTCTACAGTTACCCTGTATTTCTCGGGTTTGAGCTTTATTGCTCCGTAAACTGACACATAGTGTTTTCCGTGGTATTCGATTAGCAAAGGCTCGTTGTTAACGAGAATCAGATTGACTTCGCCAAATTCAATTAAATCCATATCTCCTTCAACGCTTACACCCGACCTTTCAAAAACCTCTCTGGCTATTTCCTTTGCTTCCTTTTTTCTCAGCCTTCTTCTGTGCACATATTCCCTATTCCGGGAACTTTTAAAGCTTACGAAAACTTTCGATAAAAAATAAATAACGCAAACAAACTTAACCCGATGAGCTTGCCAAGCAAGGAAAATTTCTCAGAGTGGTTCCACGAGATCATCCAGACCGCAGAGATCATGGATATAAGATATCCAGTTAAAGGACTCTACGTCTGGTTCCCGTTTGGTTTCAAGCTAAGGCAACTTGTTTACGGAAAGCTCAGGGAGATCATGGACAGAGAGCATAGCGAGGTCTACTTTCCCGCTCTAATCCCTGAAACGGAGCTTGGAAAAGAGAGCGAGCACATAAGAGGTTTTGAAGATGAGGTTTACTGGATCACTCACGGTGGACTTTCACCGCTTGATGTGAAGCTCGCTCTTCGCCCAACGAGTGAGACCGCAATGTATCCGATGTTCAAGCTTTGGATCAGAAATCACGCAGATCTGCCATTGAGGGTTTATCAGATCGTTAATACCTTCAGATATGAAACGAAGCATACAAGACCACTTATAAGACTTCGAGAGATCACATCGTTTAAGGAAGCTCATACTGCACATAGAAACTACGAAGAAGCAGAAGAACAGGTTAAAAAGGCTATAGGCTACTACAAAGAATTCTACGATTTCCTTGCGATTCCATACATGGTGATCCGCAGACCAGACTGGGACAAGTTTCCCGGGGCGGTTTATACGATCGCCTTCGACACTGTGATGCCAGACGGAAGGAGTCTGCAGATCGGCACCGTTCATCATCTGGGCGACAATTTTGCAAAGACTTTCGAAATAACCTATGAAGCGGTTGACGGCAATCACTACTTTGTTCACCAGACTTGCTACGGGATCTCGGAGAGGTGCATAGCTTCGCTTATAAGTATGCACGGCGATGATCTTGGCTTGGTTTTACCATTTGAAGTTGCTCCAGTCCAGATTGCGGTAATTCCGATCTTATACAAGGGTAAAGAAGAAAAAGTGCTTGATTTCTCAAATGAACTTTTAGAAAAGCTCAAGGGATTCAGAGTGGTTTTTGACAAGGGAGAAGAAAGACCGGGAGCAAAATACTATAAGTGGGAGCTTAAGGGTGTGCCTTTGCGATTCGAGATCGGTCCAAAAGAGGCTGAGAGAAGAGAAGTGGTTGTGTCGTTCAGAGATGAAAAGAAGAAATTCAGCGTTCCAATTGAGGAAATAAATGAGCAAAAGATCAGTCAATGGGCGGAAGAGATGAGAGCGAGGTTAAGAAAGAAAGCGGTTGAATCGATTAAGCTGAAGTTGAAGTTCGTTGGCGAGCTTTCTGAACTCTCAGAAATAGTTAGAGAGTATGTTTCGATTATGCATCTCTGCAAGAACAGAGACTGTGGTGAGGAGATTGAAAAGCACGGAGGCAAGCTTCTTGGATGGCTTGAAGAAATTCCTGACTTCTTAGAGGTAAGTAAAGAAGGAGAATGTATTGTCTGTGGCGGTAAAGGATCCTTAGCGGTTTCTGCAAGGAGCTATTGAAATTATCTGCATAAAAAATACTAATTTTTTCGCTTCTAAGCAGAGAAAGAGGCTAAATTTGTGGATTTTGCTCAAAGTTATAAAAATGCACCAGATATATCTAAGTTCAGCTTTTACTGAAGTCTATTGCTCAAGTTTAGAGATTATAACTCACTTTGAATTTAGCGAAAAATTTAAAAATCAAGCGGACTCAAGTTTTTCTTAGCGGGGATTGAGTAAATTCGACTAATCTTGCTAAAAATGTCTGAAATTGAAAAATAAGCTTTAAAATACGTTAGAAACTGGATTCGAGATGGGGGTGAGCTCGATGGAGGGTGATGACTATGATAGTAGGCAGGCATATCATAGCAGAATTCTACGGGGTGAGCCCAGAGCTTATCTCAAAAGAGGAAGAAGTTCGACGCATTGTAGAGGAGGTGGTGGATGAGGTAGGCTTGAACAAAGTCGGTAGCGTTTACAAGCAGTTTAATCCCCACGGTGTTACTGGGATTGTTTTGATCTCTGAAAGCCACGTTTCTATTCACACTTGGCCTGAATACGAGCTTGTTAACCTTGACATTTTCACATGCGGTGATCCAAAAAAAGCTGAGAAAGCTTTTAAACTCTTCATAGAGAGGTTTAAACCAAAATCGTATAGGCATTACATATTGGATCGGGGTTAGAGAATGAACAGAATCGAGATTCAAATACTTCAAAGCCTTTTGAAGGGCAAAATAAGCATATACCAGCTTATAGACGAGCAAGATGCTTCCTTGCCCGAGTTTTTTGAGAGCTTTGAGAAACTTCAAGCTCAGGAGCTTTTGAAGGTTGCAAGCGGTAAAGTATACCTTACTGAAAAGGGAAATGAAATAGCAAAGGCTTTTCTGAAATCTGATGCGATATGCAAGGCTTGTGAGGGCACTGGCTATAAAATCGATCCCTTTTTTCGAAAGGTCCTTAAAGATTTCTTAGAAATCACCAAAAATCGCCCACCAGCAGTGGAAAAATTTGATCAGGGGTATATAAGCGAAGAAGGAGTTATAAGAAGACTTGAATTCATTCATGAAAGGGGCGAGCTCTACGGCAAGATCTTTGTTGTCGGAGATGACGACCTTTTCAGCATAGCGGTTTCTCTTACGGGTTTGCCAAAAAAAGTCGTTGTTGTTGACATTGACGAAAGGCTCGTGAACTTCATAAACTCAGTCGCAAAGGAACGTGGACTAAGAGTAGAAGCTTATGTTTATGACGTTCAGAGAGCTTTTCCAGATGATTTCAAGAAGAAATTTGACGTATTTGTGACTGATCCCGTTGAAACTATTCCGGGGATCAAGCTTTTCCTTTCAAGAGGTGCTTCAACCCTCAATGGCGTTGGCAGTTCCGCCTACTTTGGTCTGACTACTCTTGAAGCCTCAAGAAAGAAATGGTTTGAGATCGAGAAGATGATCCTTGAAATGGGCTTTGTGATTACCGACATAAAAAGAAGGTTTAACGTTTATCCCGCAACCGAGAAAAGTTACTCCCAGTTTGAGGAGAAACTTCCAATTTTCAAAAAGCTCGGTGTTAAAACGGACTACGACTGGTATACGTCGAGTCTTTTCAGAATTGAAGCCATAAGCGAACCAAAACCGCTCGTGGAGGGTGAAATGATCATAGACGAACACGTTTACAAAGACGACGAAAGCCTCGCAACTCCTTATTAGGAATCCACTGCAAAATATATATTTAGAATGAATACTCAAGATATGGAAATTCCAAACTTCATATTTCAGGCGACAGAAAATCTTGTAGAAAAACCATGGGGCGGTGAATGGATCTCATTGCTTAAGGGCTTCAGAAAGAAGGGGATTGGCGAATCCTGGGAGTTTTCTGCTCATCCCTCAAATCCCTCTCAAGTAATTCTAAAAGGAGGGACGGCGAAGCTTACAGAATTGTTCATCGAAGCAAAGAAGGAGATCCTTGGTGAGCTTTCTGAAAAGTATACGGGTTTTCCAATACTCTTAAAGATCCTCGACGTTTCTGGAAGACTCGATTTGCATGTCCACCCTTCAGCGAAGGTTGCAGAGAGCTTTGGAGAGAGTGAAAAAGAGAAGCAAAAAGCTTGGATCATGCTGAGCGGAACCGCTTTTATTGGCTTTTCAGAAGACCTCGATCAGGAGAAATCCGAAGAGATCTTGAGCGATGAGAAGCTGATCCTTGAAAAACTGAACAAATTCAACGCTGGAGCATACGACACATTTTTGATCCCCCCGGGAGTGCTACATTCTGCGGAGAATGCGAGAATCATCGAGATCTCGACAAATTCAGAACTAAGCTACAAATTCAATGAAGAAAAGGCTAAGAAAGCTATTAGGTTAAACAAAACTGAAGATTTCGAAATTAAGGGTAAAAAGGGCAAAATTGAAACAGAATTTTTCTCTGCAGAAGTTATTGAGGTTGCGGGAAGAGCGGATTTTACAATAAACACCTTTAACCTCTTGTTATGCCTTGAGGGCTACACAACGCTGAGAAGCGAAAAAGGGGTTGCGGATCTGCAAAAAGGATATTCATGCCTAATTCCCGCCTCTACTGGGAGTTATTCAATTCATAGCGAGAGGGCAAAAGTTTTAAGAGTTATACCGAAATGATAGCTTTAACCACCTAATAAAAATCGCTTAAAGCCCAAACTCCTCTATAAGCTCACGAATTTTTTGATATTTTTCAAGGAATTTGAATCCCTTGTCAGTAAGGGTATAGTATCTTCTGCCCTCTTCGTCATAGATTTCCCTAACAAAACCTTTTTCAATGAGCTCATTCATGTAGCGGTTGAAATTCTGCGTAGAGAGATTTGAAAATCTTAGCAGTGGTGTTGGGAGAATGGAATTGCCGTGTGAGACAATTATTCTTAGGATGTCATAGATTATCTCGAGTCTTTCCCGCTTCTCTTTCGTCATTTGCCCCACCTAAATCCTTCTCAGGATTCTGTAAGCAATGATCAGAAGAACAATGATAGAGAGAGCATATATAACGAATCTAAACTCGGGAAGAATCATTCTGAAAGACACGAGCAGATTTAAAACCCAGAAGACGAAGATCAAAGCGTAGAGGGGGTAAATTGTGATGTTCGTAGTCTTCTTTTCTACTTCCAGCTTTTTGTAGCTAAATGCGATGGCTATGAGAAGCAATACAAGCAGTGCGGGCTGAATCAGTAGAAACGAGGCGATTCTAAACACTGAAATAACTGCGAATACCAATGCAAGACTATGGAGTAAGGCTTCGTTCCTTAGCAATTTGCTCAATCTCCAAGTTATACTGTAGATGAGATATAGAATTGATGCGGAACTCGAATAGCTCATGAAGGCAATGCTAAAAACCATCACTCCTCGAAAGTCCTCGAATCTCACTCTTTCAAATCCTATCTCTGGCTGGCTGTAAATGAATATGAAGACGAGAAAACGCAAAAAATATGCAAGACCAAGGAATAAAAATGTGTTCGAGAAGTAATGAAGCCCAGGATAGTCTGTGAGCTTGTAAAGTTCGTGAACTCGGTAATAGATAACGAAGCTTGTAATGAAAATCACTCCAGAGAAGATCGCCTCTATGGCGAAGATTTCCAAGGGAGGTAGAATGAAGTTCGGCATATTTTTACTTCTTCTATGGTTTAAAAAGAGATATGGATCTTAGATACATAATTTTTTACTTAAAAAATATAATTTATAAAAAATTATGCTGTTTGAGAAATTTTGTCCAACTGCTCTCTAATTTGGATTGAGCATATTTGGAGCAGTCATCTCCTTCCAAACTTCTTTATCAGCAAGTAGATCACAAACAGCGAAGCGGTGATTATCGCAATACCGACTAGCGTTCCATAGCCCTTTTCCTGAACAACAAAGGTTATTCTCTCTGCGGTCTCAGTTTGATCTGCTTTAACGTCAATCGTAACCTTATACTCACTCGGAGAAGCATCTGAGGGGACATTGATCTTTATGCTCACCGGATAACTTTCTCCGGGCTTGAGCGAAGAAATCAGCTCTGGTGTTATGTCTTCAAGTTCCCAGTAGCTGTTTGGTAAAGTTACCGAAATGCGTATATTGGTTAGCGTTGTTCCAACTCCGGAATTTTTTACACTGCCTTTAAGCACAACCGCTTCGCCTTGAGAAGTTGTGATCGTGTATTTGCCGTTTTCAGGTTCGAAATAGAGCTTAAACGTCCCTATGAGCTTAAGATTTAAATTCTCAACCGCAGTATAAGCACCTTCCACAACAACCTTAAGCGCTATCTCCCCCGGCTCAGCTGTTGAAGGAACGTAGATCTCAAGAGTTAATTCTTCAACATCTCCGCTTTCAATGAAGATCTCTGAGATCGCGAGGTTGTTTTGCTTAAAAGTAGCGGTGTATCCAGAAGGTAATCCCTCCACTCTCAAAGCATAGCTGTCGTCTGCATAGCCGGAATTCTTTATTTTAACTGGAATTTTCGTTATCTCGCCAATCGTCGCAGAAACTCTTGAACTTACAACTATCTCTGCATAATAAGCTTTCTTTTCGAGTAAAATTGTGCCAAGATCTGTTGTCCTTCCACCTTTAACTTTTACATCCCTGATCGTCTTCTCTTCATAACCTCCTTTCGTGATCCTTAGCTCGTAGGTGCCCGGCAGAACTTCGATGATCGCTTCGCCATCTCCAGATGTGTAGAAAACCTCTTCACCAACTGTGATTTTAGCTGAAGCGACACCTTTTCCATCTTTATCGATTAGCCTTAGCCTTATCTCTCCTTTTTCCCCAACATGAGTTTTATTGATCCAGATCTCAAGCTCTTCGATTTTATTGTCGAATTTCAGCTTAACAAAATAAGTGCCGACCTCTGCGGAGCTTTCAGTTTCGATTGAAACCTTAATAGTCCTTGTTTCTCCCGCTGAAAGTGTCAGCTTCTGTATTTCATAGCCTCCATCGTAAAACCGACATTCCCAGCTTTCAGGGACTTCACAGCTTAAGTTCAAGTTATAACGAGCGTTTAGCTTGTTTTTAAGCGTAAGATCGATGCTTACTGTGTCCCCAGCTTCCAGAATTACGCTTTTTATCTTTGGAATCACTTCGAGAGAGTTTTCGGGATAGCTTACGTTAAGAGTTATGCCTACACTCTCTTCAGCTTGCAGAGATATGTAATAGAGCCCAAGTTTTTCCGGAACTTTGAAGACGAAGCTAAGCGTCGCGGATTCGTTTGCATTCAGCTTTATCGAACTAATCCGCTTACTTTCGTAGTAAAAGTAGCCTTCGATTTCGCCGTAGTATGAGAGGTAGTATGTTTCTTCTCGATTCTCAGTATTTATAATTTTGAGCGGAATCGCGACTTCTTCACCCGGCACAGCGTTTATCTCTGTAATCTTGCACTCCAATGCACTTGCAGATGTAAGAGCAAAAATTATTAGTATACAAAATAAAAATATTTTCATAGTTCTTCCCTCGTAAATCTAACGTAAGCAATGGCAAAAAGAACTATGGGGATTATTATGAAGCTCAGCAAATTCTTTGTCACATCCACGGTTCTGAAGTATCCTCCCGCGGTTAGACTGCTCAGGATCGTTGTATAGCTGGAAACTGGAGAGAAGATCGAGAGCGAGGAAGTTATGCTCTGCACTTTTTCCCTGTAACTCCGCATTTCCTCCATGTAGCTCCTCAACCTTGGATCGTCGGTGCTAAGATTACCAATGCCTCGAAAGTCTCCGAATGGATTTTCTGGCTGAGGACCAGCGATCGATTGAGCGATGTAGTTGCTGAAAAGTGGGAGGAAGAGTGCAAGGACTATGAAAACCCCTATCGCTATTGTTAACGCAGTTGAAGAACTTTTGACAGTTGCAGAGATCAGGAAGGCGATGGAGAAGAATGTGTAAAGATAAGCTATGGTCACGAGCATCATCTTCCCAAGGTTAACGATCTCGTCGAAACTGGGTGTGTAGCGCATTGCAAGTGCACCGAGCATGAATAGCGAGGTGATCGCTACCGCGATGCAGATTGCGAAGAAGGCTGCGATTGCTTTGCCAATTATTATTTCATCCCTGAAAACAGGATGTGTGAGCAAAGTCCTTAGAGTTCCGCTTTCCTTTTCCCTCGTGATCAGGTCAAAGCCAAGGGCGATGCCGAAGATTCCACCAACAAAAGCTACCGAGCCTCCAAAGAAGCCGATTGCTGGAGCCATCGAAATTCTCCCACCCGCAGTCGAGCTTAGAGTTTGCAGAACGCTCATGAGGTAGAAGATCACCAACGCGGAGAGCAGTGCAATGAACCTTCTGCTCGTAATTATGTCCGCAAGCTCTTTTTTTGCAACGATCAGAGCCCTCATTCCGATTCCTCCAAGTGCATTACTATTGGCTCTGTTTCTATAATAATCGACCTCTTAACACTCCAATTCGAAAGCCTTGCGGGTTTACCTTGGTAATAGATCCTCATTTGGACCCCCCACGAGACTGAAATAAACCTCTTCAAGGCTTGGCTCTTTCAAGTGCAATTCCTTCACAAGAAAGCGGTTCTCGACCAAGAACTTCGATAGTTCGAGTCTGCAATCCTTTTCTACTTCGAGCAAAAAGCTCTTTGTTGTTTCTTCGTAGCTGACCTTCCCAAATTTCTCGAGCGTTTCTTTGCTTATCTCTGGTTCCGTTTGAAGCACGATCTTAGTTTTATTCACTAATTCCGAGATCTTTCCGCTCTTAACAAGCCTGCCCCTATGAATGATCCCAATCGTTTTGCAAACCTCTTTTACCTCTGTAAGGATATGCGAAGAGAAAAAGATCGTCTTGCCTTTTTTCTGCAGTTCTTTTATAATTCTGCGGAAATCTGCAATACCTTGCGGATCTAAGCCATTCGTAGGCTCATCAAGAAATAAAACCTGCGGATCATTGATTAAAGCCTGAGCTAAAGCTAAGCGTTGCTTCATTCCTCTGCTGAACTCTGCAACTTTTTTGTCCGCTACCGCGCTTAATCCCACGAGCTCAAGCAATTCATAAAGCCAGTCCTTGGAAATTCCGCCGTAGAATTCAGCAAAGTATTTCAGATTTTGCATTGCGGTCAGATTTTCATAGAGTCCATATCTCTCAGGCATGTAACCGCAGATCTTCTTGACTTCAAGTGGTTTCCTTTCCACATCTATACCGCAGACTTCAATTCTTCCAGCGTTTGGTCTTATGAGCCCGAGGATGCAGTTAATTGTGGTCGACTTTCCTGAGCCGTTCGGGCCGAGGAAGCCAAAGATCTCCTTCTCTTCGACCACGAGATTTAATGAGTTGAGAGCCTTGAAGTCCCCATAGAGTTTTGTCAGGTTTTCAATCACAACCGCGCTCATGCTTCATTTTCTAAATTTGGCTATTTAACCAAGAAGAAGCTCAGATGTGCATTTGAGATCCACAAAGAAAATTAAAAGTTCACTGAATAGAGAAAATCTAAGCTCAAGAGTTTTCAATTAGCTTTTTAAACAACTCCTTTCTGCCCTCAACTTTCTCAAAAACCTCTTCATAGCCACCGCTTGCCATTATAGAGACCAAAGGATCCCCTTTGCTGTAGGAGCCCATGGGGATGTCTGAAAAGAATGGGTTGCCACAAAGGTCTTTTTTGATCTTCAGCTCCCGATCTGCAAAATAAATTGCCCGAATTGCAAATCGCTTGGGCTTTAATCTTTCAATTTTTCTGCCCTCAAAAGCCTTTACGTGTAAAGAGAACAGATTGACATCTAAACTCCATTCAACACTGTCCAATGAGCCCTGAAACCTCGGATTGAGCTCCAGAACGTATGGCTTGTCCGCAAGAATAAAATCGATGCCGATTGAGCCTCTCAGCTCAAAAAGCTCCGCTGTCTCTATGGCTACCTTTTCAAGCATTTTTCTCTGCTCCTCTCGCACATTCAAAGGGGTTAGATTTCCGCTATACCTGAAACCTTCCGCATTCATCTCTTTCCAACCAGAAAAGACATAGTTACAAGCTAAAGGAACGATTTCACGTGAAGCAAGCAAAGAAACACTGCAAGGAATTCCTTCAATGAATTCCTGCAAAATGTAGCCTTCTTCGCTTTTTTCTGCAAATTTTATCCCCTCTCCACCACCACCAAACCTTGGCTTTGCAATTGTTCTGCCCTCAGGCTTTTTCAAAACCTTTGGATGCGGAATTCCCGCTTTTTCGAGAGTTCTATAGAATTCAAGTTTGTCAACAATTCCCTTAACTTTTTTCGGCTCATTGCAGAGCAATTCCGCTTTTATTTCGAAACTTTCGAAGTTTGAACAGAGCACCACCTTGGCATTCTTTTCCTGAGCAATTGCTTCAGCCTCTTTAACCTTGTCAATTGGATATACTTCTTTGCAATAGAGATAAAGGTCCAGATCCGGATACTTCGTTATCGCATAGACCTCATAACCCGCTCTTCTTGCGGAGCTTGCGACATTTCTAACGTTAGTCCCAATCAGAAGCACTTTTTCAGGCATCTTCTTATTACGTCTTCTTCTTCACTTCTATAAATGTCTCTCACTTTCCCATTGCCCAAGACTTTTAAACCCCTGACAAGCACAGCGGGAGTTGCATCGTTTGCTTCGCCCATCAGCAGATTTGCAAAACCCGCAATCTCGTCCGCTATGCATTCCACCGTTACTTCAAGAACGTTTCCGTAGAGGTCGCTGATTCCGCGCCAGTCCCTCATTGCCCAAAGTCCAGAGATGCCAACTGCAACTCCAACCACGCCTTTTCTGAAGCATCTTCCGTTTGTGTCAGTAATTATAATCCCGACTTTTTTGCCAGTAAGCTCCTCAATTCTTTTTCTGAGCCTTTCAGCACTCTGATCTGGATCCACGAGGGGCAGAATTATGCTTCCTTTTTCAATGTTCGAAGCGTCGATACCAGCGTTTACACAAATATTTCCATATTTTGCCTTTACAAGCAAAAATGGACCTTTTATAAGAATCTCCTCGCTTTCCTCGATGACCGCCTGAACGAATTCTGGAGGTTTTCCGACCTTAGCACTTAATTCAAAAGCTAAAGGACTTGGCTTGTAATCGCTAAGCTTTCTAACTCTTCCTTCCGCCTTTGCAACAATTGTGGAGCACATTACAATTATGTCCCCTTCCTCAAGCGTGGCTCTTTCGACAATTAGCTTGGCTATGTCATCCCCTTTTTTTATTATTGGTAATCCTTTTATTGGAATGAATTCAACCTTTTCTCGACAGATAGCCGAAGATGATGCTCGCAAGCTCGTCTCTGCTGAGCAATTTCTCAACTGCTCCCTGAGCGAGCTCTTTTCTTCCCCCACCACTTCCCTTTGCATGTCTCCCTACCTCCCTTATAATTTCCCTTGCGTCATAATTACCAGAGGCGAAGGCTACAA
This sequence comes from Archaeoglobales archaeon, assembly GCA_030055595.1. Lineage (GTDB taxonomy): Archaea > Halobacteriota > Archaeoglobi > Archaeoglobales > Archaeoglobaceae > WYZ-LMO2. Next base: position 25,203 of record JASFYH010000010.1, read on the forward strand.
CAAACGCCTTTCCTTCGCCAAGAGACATAAGACATCCAACCACGCCTTTACGAGCTAAATAATCGCCAAGCTTAAGCAGTTCAGCCATATCTCCCGTGACGATTTCAGCGACAACCTTCAGACCGTTAAATTCCTCTGCATTTTTCAGCAAATTCTCTCCGATTGCCTCTGCAATTCTTTCCTTTAGCCTCTCTATCTCTTTCTTTTGTTCTTTCCACTCCTCAAAGAATCTCTCAACAGTTTTTGGAAGCATCTGTGGTTCAACTCGCAATATTCTGCTTGAATCTCTAAGCAGAGACTCCATTTTTGCAATTGCTTCAATTGCTGATTCTGCAACCGCAAATTCAAACCTGATAACACCGTCCTGAATTGAATCAACGCTTAGAATTTTGATTACTCCAATCTCTCCCGTGCTACTGCAATGCGTCCCTCCGCAAGCCTGAACGTCGTCTCCAACCATTACAATTCTAATCTCCTTTCCTGGTGGAACTCCGCCTTGGTAGAGCCTGAAGCCGAATTTCTTCTCCGCTTCGATTCTGTCCATCCAGAACCACTTTATCTCCTTATTCGCAAAGACTTCCTTATTTGCAAGTCTCTCGATTTCTCTGACCTCTTCTTCGCCAATCTTTTTATAATGGCTAACGTCAAGCCTCGCCTTTTCAAATTCCTTTTTAGCTCCAGCTTGCCATATGTGCTTTCCATAGAGTTTTTGCAGTGTGTAAAGAAGCACGTGCGTTGCGGAGTGATGTCTCATGTGCCTAATTCTTCTTTCTGAATCGATAATACCTTTAATCTCACCGCTGATAGCTATGGGCTTTTCGAGTTTGTGCAAGACTACGCCATCGACTTCAGTAACATAAACTACCCTTAATTTCTCACCATTCCAAACTATGTAACCCGCATCGCTGTCCTGTCCTCCGCTCTCTGGATAGAATGCGGTTCTGTCAAGAATCAGGAACCCATTTTCGTAGCCAATCGCTTTAGCATTGAACTCAAAGAGCTTTGGATTGTCATAGTAAAGCTTCTCAGTTTTTGGATAACTTCTTGAAAGCTTTATCTCCTCTTTTTCTTCTTTTACAGCTTTAGAATGCCTCTTAGCAAGCTCAGAGTAAAAGTCTGCGGGCAAGTCAACTTTCAATCCCTTATCTTCTGCGATCTTGAGCACAAGCTCCGCAGGAATGCCATGTGAGTCGTAGAATTCAATCAGGTCTTCTTTTCCTATGCTCTTCTTTTTCTCAACTGTTCTCTCTACAAGCTTTAACCCCTTAGAAATCGTTGCCGTGTATCTCTCCTTTTCGAGCTTCAGAACTTCTTCAATTGTCTCCAAAGGAACCTCAAACTTGAATTTAAGCGTTTTGTTGTGCAGATCGACAAGATCGTAAAGATCGAGGCTAACTTGTAGCTCGTCTGCAAGTCTAAGGCTTCTTCTAATCATCAGCCTTGCAAGATAGCCCGCTCCCGCATTGGAAGGCACTAAGCCATCGCCAAGCATGAAAAGAAGGCATCTTGTATGATCCGCCAAAGCATAAATCTTCGATATTGGCTCCGTTAGGCTTTTTGCTTCTTCAACGCTCATATCGAACTTTTTAGAGAGCTCTGAAAGTATTTTATCCCTTGAATAGCCCATTCCCGCAAGTCTTGAGGTTTCAGCAACTATTGCCCTCGTGTCTTTGCCTTTAAGATCCCTAAGACCACTTGAATCAAAGATCTTGTCAAGAACTTTGCCAAAAATTGCATCGTAAACCGTCGGAGAGCCCTTGCTCATCCATACAAATCTCTCAAGCCCGTAGCCCGTGTCGACGATGTAGTTGTCCATTCTGCGATATCTCTCCCCCTTGATCTCAATGTCCCCATTTTCGTCAGCCTTTAAATTCATGAAGACGAGCGTTGCAAGTTCAAGTCCGCTGATGATTGCTTCCAAACAGGGTCCAGCGTTTCCTCCACCCGCCCATGGTTCCTCTTTGTAAACTATGTTCTCTTTTTTAATTCCGAGCTTTTCAAGGAGCTCCGTGCAGTAAGCAACGGTTTCGTTTTTCCAGTAGATCTCCTTGCCCGGAAAGTTGAACGCATGGTGTGCCATCATTTCAAAAAGCGTCAAGTGTCTTCCAGTTCTACCAACGCTGTCCAAATCGTCAAGCCTTATGCACGGCTGAGAAATTGTGAGTGGATTAGCTGGAGGCGGAGCAATTCCTGCGGTGACGAATGGCTGAAAGTCCGCTATGCTTGCAATTGTTAAGTAAATATCATCTCTCCATCTCGCAACCACCGGATACCTCTCAATCCTCGCATGTCCTCGCTCTTCAAAGAATTTGAGGTAGAATTCCCGCATTTCATCGAGCTCAAAGCTTCTCTTAAAAGGAGAATTGCCTATAAAGGTATAACCACCGCAAGGTGGGTCTCCGCAGATCTCACGCTCGTCCGCAGTCCAGAAGAACTTGCCACACTTGACGCATTTCTTCCTGACAAAGCCATTCTCCTTCAGAAACGTGATGTCAAGGTATTCCTTTTCGAGAGTCATCGAGTTCTGTTCTAATCACGGTATATATCTTTACTCTTCATTTGCAGAAATAACCTAAAAGCTTAAAGATTGCATGAGCAAGAGAGACTATGGACGCCTCTCTCAGAATCGCAAGGGTGAAAGGAATTGAAATTATGATCCACTGGAGTCTTTTCATAATTCTATTCATACTTTCAAGCTATTTCTACGTCTCAAGTGAGCCATTTGGCTTTGCAAATCTTAAAGAACCTGAAAGAATTGCTTTTTCAATCTTGGCTTCGATCTTTGTATTCATTGCGGTGCTTTTGCATGAGCTTGCCCACTCACTTGTAGCAATGAAGTTCGGCGTTAAGGTGAAGGGAATAATGCTCTTCATCTTCGGCGGAGTCGCAATGATGGAAAAAATCCCAAAGAATCCAAAAGAAGAGCTTGCCATAGCGTTAGCTGGGCCTTTAGCGAGTTTAACGATTGCCATTCTGAGCTTTATTATAGCTCTAAACACAGCGGGCGGAATTTCTATGTTTTTCCTGATCAGCGCCTATTTCAACTCAATACTTACGATCTTCAACCTTATTCCCGCTTTTCCAATGGATGGCGGAAGAGTTTTGCGTAGCCTCATAGCAAGGAGGACAAGCTATAGCAAGGCAACAAAGACCGCTGCGGGAATTGGTAAAGCGATAGCGATTGCCATGGGAATAATCGGATTTTTTGGTGTGAATATCTGGCTCATGCTCATCGCCCTCTTTATATACCTCGGAGCGAGTGAGGAAGAGAAGATCGTGACCGCTGAGGATCTGTTTTCGAGGTTTTCAATAGGAGACATAATGACAAAAGAAGTGATCTCAGTCTCTCCAGAGACAAAAGTTGGGGAGGTGATCGATCTAATGTTCAGACACAAACATCTTGGCTACCCGGTTGTTAAAGTTAAAGATCGTGAACTTGTGGGAATAGTGACCTTAAAGGACATTATGAATGTAGATCCGAATGCAAAAGTGGAAGAAGTTATGAGCAGAGAGGTTCTGACTATTTCGCCCAAAGATCGGGCTTTTGAGGCTTTCAAAATCATGAGCGAGAAAGGAATAGGTAGAATACCAGTTGTTGAGGACGGAAAGCTTGTTGGGATCGTTTCGAGGAGCGATCTAATGAAGATCAAAGAACTGCTTGAATTTCTGGAGGTGTTGGAGTGGAAAAGAAGCTGATCATTGTTGGCACCGCTCATGTTTTGCAGAAGAGCGTTGAAGAAGTAAAGGCGGTCATAGAGAACGAAAAGCCCAACGCAGTGGCTGTGGAACTTTGTCCAGCAAGATATAAGGCTCTGATTGGAGAAAGAGAAGAAGTAAAGGTATCAGAGATACTTAAGAGGGGTGATTTCTTCTTAATATTGCTACAGCTAATTCTCGGCTATTTCCAGAGAAAAATGGGAGAAGAGTTGAAGACAAAGCCCGGAGAAGAGATGCTTACAGCAATAAATAAGGCAAAGGAGATCAATGCGGATCTTCTGCTTATAGATCGGGATATTACGATTACCTTTAAGCGTCTCTGGGGACAGATGAGCTTCTTTGAAAAACTAAAGTTTCTTTATTACACGTTTAGAGGTTCTTTTGGCAAAGATATAGAAGTTGAGGAAATGCTCAGGGAGGACATAATAGATCTTCTCGTTAGGGAATTCAGAAAGATCTCGCCAAAGGCTGCAAAGGTTTTGATCGACGAAAGAGACGAGTTCATGGCTTATAATTTGCTTAGGGCAATGGAGAGATACAACAAAGTTGTTGCGGTAGTGGGAGCGGGGCACAAGAAGGGGATCGTTGAGGCGATGCAAAGAGGTGTGCAGAATCCCGAGAAACTGCTTGAGATAAAGCAAAGCAATAAGCTCAAGTGGATCGGAGTCGCATTCGTTGGCATAATACTCACATTTTTCGCTCTGACTGCGATTTTTGCATTCGAGTTGTTATACAAGGTCTTTATCTATTGGTTCCTGATCAATGGAATTCTTGCAAGCCTTGGAGCACTTATTGCAAGAGGACATCCGTTGTCTGTGCTGTCAGCATTTTTATGTGCATGGCTCACGTCTTTAAACCCGTTTTTAGCAGCTGGATGGATCTCTGGAGCGGTTGAAGCTTGGATCAGAAAGCCAACAATGAAGGATGTAGAAGATGTTTTCAAGACAGATAGCTTGAGAGAAATGCTCAACAACAAATTCTTCAGAGTGATCCTTGTCGCAGCGTTAACGAATCTCGGTAGCATGATCGGCACGATCTATGGGGGTTATTACATTCTGACAAACTTTGGTGTAGACGTTGCAAAAGTGATCTCCGAAAACCTGCGATTTTTATGATCCAGCTTCAGCCCCTCGGAGAATTGGATCAGGAACTTATAGAGTGGCTGGCGGGAGTATTAAAAAGGGTATTCAACACTGAGGTCTCGATTCTTCCCAGCATTCCGATGCCTTCGAATTGCTACAGCAAGCGGGGACAATACAACTCAACATGCATTCTTGCCACGCTGAAAGCTTCGAGGATCACGCTTGCCATAACGTCAGAGGATCTATATGCAAGAGCTCTGAACTTTGTCTTCGGCGAAGCTGAAGTGGGGGGCAAAAAGGCTATTGTTTCTTACTACAGGCTAAAATTTGGTGTTAACAGGGAAGAGCTCAAGATTAGGCTTCTAAAAGAAGCAGTGCATGAATTAGGGCATGTTTTTGGTTTGGAGCATTGCAGAACTGTAGGCTGTGTTATGAACTTCTCGAACAACGTTCTGGAAGTCGATAAAAAGACTTCGAATTTTTGCAAGGATTGCATTTCAAAATTAAAAAATAAAATTTAATTCTTCCTCCTAATCAGATAAGCCACCGCTAAAAGCCCTGCGATTGCAAAGAGAGCTTCAAAACCCGGAATGAATCCCGGAGCGGGTGTTGTTGTGGGTGGTGGAGTTGTAACGACTGTTGTTGGTGGTGGAGTTGCCACTGGTGTTGTCGGCTTTGGAGTTTCCAAAGGCTTTAGCTGTGCGACGAAGTAGCTAAAGCTTGTAGTTTCAGCCTCGTAGTAGTTGTATTTTCCATCACTGCCAACGAACTTCGTAGGCAATTCGATCCATTCCTTGCCGTTCCACTTCAGCAGAATTACTGCGACAGCGTTTGGATCGAAGCCCTTGGCTTTTATGTCTTCTATTGGGATTCCAAATTTGATCTTTCCTTTAATGCTTGCTTCTTTGCTCAAAGTTGGTTCTATGCTCAGTATTAGCACTACTAAGTCTCCCTTCGGCTCTGGAATTCCAGGTGGCAGTTCTTTAAGCTTTTCAATCCTGAAGCGGATGTTGTTGTCCTCTGAGCTCAGTATCAAGAGTGCAACAACATTTGTCTCCCAGAAGGCACTCTGCGGTAGATCTATTGTGCTCTCTTCATTTGCTTTTACTGTAATATAAGCGGTTATGTAGACTGGCACTCCCGGCATTGCTCCCCCACCGCCACCTCCCCCGCCGAGTATTGGGCGTGGTGGTGTGGAGACAATTACTGTCACACTCGCTGTGTTGTTAGCCTCAGAAGCCGGGTAGCCATAGAGCTCAACAACAGAGCCAAGAGGCAGAAGTGTTGCCAAAGCTGGGACAAGCAAACCATCCAAAGTAACGTTGAGCCTTTCCGTTCCAGCAGTTGTTGGGATCCAAGTGAAGTTGAACGTAGTGTTTGAATTAGCTGGAAGCGTCATTACTTTGTAGCCAAGCGTTGCGGTTGCATTAGATAGGATCACGAAGAAGGGATCTGGAGTTGCGTTGCTACCAACGTTGCTAACCTTCACGGTTATATTGTATGCATTGCCAACGATTGCACTGCTTGGAGCACTTAAAATTTCGACTTGCAAGTCTCTTAAACCGAGATCTCTCTTGTCTACGCAATTTCCGCTGAGCACGGAATTGATCCACTGGACAAGCGTGTAGCCGTCGATGTGCAGATTGTAGAATCGATCTCCTGCGGGATAATTGTAGCCACCAGCGAAAGCGGTGTGATATGTTGAAAGTGGCAAGTAAGAGCAGAATCTCGTGCTGAAGTTAGCCTTTATGCTAGCAATCGCATTCAACAGCCTTGTCTGGAAATCGGTGAAGCTGTAGCCCTGGAAGTATGGACCGATTACAAAGTCCCACTGATCCTCAAAGAGAGCGTATATGCAGTTTCCACAGCCACCCGCAGAGCCATTTAATGCCCAGTTGAGGAACCTGATCGTGTCGGTGTCTGCAAAGTATGGCAGTGATTGCGGTGGATAACTCTGCATTGAACCCCAACGCTCCGCAGTCGCCGTTGGTGGTAAAGCGCTTGTGACATTCGGCGCTGTTCCTGGGCCAGCATCGTTTATTGCAATGATTCCCTTACCAAATATTTCCGAAGCTCTGTAGAAGTGCAGAATTGTGCCAAAGCCTCCCGCGGAAGTGCCAGTAACTACGATTTGATCAAAGTTCCCGCTTGCATTGATCCAGCGCATTGCTACGATTGCGTTAACATAGCCAATGTGGTAAATTGTTTTGTTCTGCAGTGGATTGCTTGTGTTGTAGTATTTCACAACCCTGTTGCCCATGTGAATGTCCCCAGTGCTATAAGGCACAAAGACCATCGTCCAGTTGCGGAACGGATTCAACGGGCTCTTGACATCGAAGATCCCTTTAACATAAGTGCTTTTCAGCGGTCTTGTTCCCGTATCGAATTCTGGTTCAAGAGTTGTAACTGTGCTTGCTGGTCCACCACAACTTGCATAGCTTGAACATGCTCCACCGCCTTCAAGGTAGATCAGAACCTTGTTCTCGCTACCTTTTCTAACCATTATGAAAGTGTTGTTCCCAACACCATTCTTGCAGTCCGCAGGCAGATCAACCTTTGTCCAGTTTATTCCATCGCTTGGATCATCTACGGGCAGAGAAGCAAAGCTTGTCATTCCCGCAATGCTGATTGTAAATGGATTTCTCCAAGTTGAGTTTATGACCTCGTAGTCAAGAATGGTGATCGTTACTTTTTCAGGCAAAACTGTAACTGGAGCGCCATTCACCGCGGAGCTGACTGGAGTGACATTTGTAGTAGTAGCAACTCCTGTAGCCTTGAAGCCAAGCGTAGCTACTTTTGTCTTCCCGGAAATGCTCCCACCCGCTCCAATGAATGCAACGTAATTTGCACCAGTCTTGAACTGCTCCTCTCCAAACACTCCATACCTCACCCTGTCGATCAAACTAAGTTTTGTTGGCTCGTAAGTCAGGTTTAATAGCACGGAACCAATATTGGTGCCATTAACATAGACGTCAACCTGCACAACATCTCCCTTTGGCATTGCGGTTTTATTAGCCTCGAGTGTGATCTCAGCTGCTGAGACTACTGCAATGCTCAGAATTAAGAGGGTAAAAATTTTAAGAGCTTTCATTTAAACCACCTCAGCTACCGATCCATTTTACCATAACCTTCGTCATGTTGGCCATGCTCAGGCTTCCTCCATCGTAAGCGTTTAGAGCTTGAATTAGCTCACTGTCGCTTATTTTCTTATCTCCGTTGCTGTCATAATTTCTCCAGACATCCCAGCTTCCGTTTTCAATTCCGAGCATCCAGTTAAGCAGTGGCTCATTTACGTCTTTTCTTATGAATGGTCCGTTGTAAACATCGAGATGCCCATAGCCCTGCAATAGAACGCAAGTGAAGTCATCGCTTCCGGTCGGGTTTACGCATGGTCCTCCGAAGCCCGGAACAAGTAGTCCGAGATTGTAGCCCCACTGGCTTACAAATGAGATCACAGGCACAGTAATCTCGCTGTAATGATCGTCGAAGTCAAATGGCAAATACGGGCAATTCTGCCAGTCCGCATACGCTGATCTGTCTAAATTGAGCCTGTTAGACCAGAATGGGTCAAACGCCGCCATGACTGCGAAGTATACGTGCGGGATCAATATCGCCCATGGATAGCTGAATGGATTTGCTGCTCCTGGGAAAACATACCACGTGGAAAGCCCAGAAAGCAGTGTTATGTTCTTTATCGGCGAAGGATTAACTATGGCGTCAACCCATATGTGCCAGTTGTTCGGTCCACCATTTGAAGGCACTTGGTAAGGAATCGCTCCCGCTTTCATTGCAGTGAGATTTGCAGTCAGATTGTAGCTGTTCGTTCTTGTTCCAACCCTCGACATGCCGTCGAGCAGGATTAGACCCTTCAGATCTTCCTGGAATAGAGTTGCGTAGTTCTGTGCTGCGATTCCACCAAAGCTCTCTCCAGCGAGGTAGATCTTTTCTTTGCCCGAAATTTGCTTTATCTTCTCAACCGCAGTCTTAATGTCCCAGATCCAGTTCACCCAGCCCCACTCAAACATGAAAGAGAAGTCTGTCGTGTCATTTGGCACGAAGTGTGTTCTGTAGTCAATTGTGTAAACATCAAAGCCACGATTAGCAAGGAATGGCACAAGAGCGTATTCTTCGTTTACATCGATCCAGCCATTGTCGTTCCATGAGAGATTGGCAAGCTGTTCTCCGCTCGACCATGTTCCTGGCAGTATTAGGATCACTGGTTTATCGCCTACAATGCTTTCGTTCACGACTCTCTCAATTGCGATCTTGTCGTAGCTTCCATACGGCGGTCGATCAACAGTCCAGACGTATCTCTTAAGCTCAGTCCCTCTTACAGTTTTCTCCACCGGACCAATCCAGTTCTCTTCTACAATGTCTTTGCCACTGCCAGCGAGCAAAGCATTGACCCACTGGTAGAAGTAGTAACCGCTTATATTCAAATTGTAGAATCTGTCATCCTCATAGCACTGCGGGAAGCCATAACAGCTTGGAAGGACCATGTGCATCAAATCGAGCACGAAGAACCTAAAGAACTTGTCCTTGTGTGCCATTTTTATTTCATTGCTCAGACTCACCAGCTGTGCTCTGAAGTCTGTAGGATCTGCTCTAAGCGTTCCAATTACGAAGTCATATTGATCCTCGTAGAGCCCGTAAATACAGCCTTCACACCTTGGCAACGAATAGTCGAGGAAGTGCAGTAAGTCCTTGTCGTTGAAGTAGCTGATCGAGTCTGCGGGGAAGTTCTGCAAGGAACCCCATCTTGCGGTTGTTACCGCCCAGTTGAATGGATTTGTTTCACTTACTCTTATTCCCGGTCCAGCGTCGTTTATGACTGTAATTGGCTTCTTGAAGATCTCATAGGCTTTGTAGTGGTGCAGAATTGAACCAAAACCTCCAGCAGAAGAGCCGGCGAGAACAACTCTGTCAAAGGTTGTCTGGTTGATCCAGCGCATTGCTACGATTGCATTAACATAGCCAACATGGTAGATCGTTTTGTTCTCAGTAGGATTGCTTGGATTTGTTATGTTGTAGTATTTAACGACTCTGTTGCCATGATGGAAGTCTCCAGTTGAGAATGGGACGAAAACCACAGTCCAATCGCGGAATGGGTTCAATGGGTTGCTGAAGTTGAATATGCCCATAGTATAGGCTGCAACAAGCTCTGTGAAGTTCAGATCGAGCTTAACCACAGTGCCACCTTCGAGCAAGGGTCTGCAAGTCAAGAAATCAACACAGGCTCCACCACCTTCAAGGTAGAAGAGGAGTTTGCTTGCATTCGCACCACTGCCCTTCTTGACCATTATGAAACTCTGGTTTCCGTTTCCAGTCTTGCAAGGCTCCGGCAAGTCGACTTTGATCCAACCACTTCCGCTTAGATCTTCGAATTTCGGCATTGAGCTTATATTGACTGCAAACGGATCCGCATAGTATGGCACAAGGATCTCAGCATCCACTGCGGGAATTCCGTAGGGCGACAAAAGCGGGAATGTCTGCACGTAGTCGTTAAACTGCAAAATTACGCGGTGCTCAGAGGACTTCCAGTTAGGAACCTTCAGCGTTTGCACTCCTCCGCCACGGGCAAATATTGTAACGTTTATGCTCTGATCCGGAGCACCAGCGGGAATGTAGTAATCAATTCCAGTCTGGAAGGCTTGGGCATGATAGGTGGCGTTCGGAGGATACAGAACGCTCTGCTGGTCAGAATTGTTGTCGAAGATCCATATTCCTGTTGGGCCGTTCAATGACTTGTTTACATTGCAAATTCTTGGATCGCAGACTGAGACACCGTTGATCTTCAGATCATCAGCAGTGTTAACGTAAAGCGTATCAACTTCAGTTAAGATCTCCTTGTATCTCATTATGAGCAAATTGGTGTGCTGGTCACTTCTGCTTGCATACTCCGCAATACCGCCAGGCGGTGAAACAAGGAAGCGGATCCATTGGTCGCTCCTCAGGAATGGTTCTCTGTAGAAGTGCATCGTGAGGTTGTTAGCCCTTACGAATTCGAACTCATATCTAACTCCCGGCTTTGCGTTAAAAGGTCCCCAAGTGCCGTCGGTGATCGTGTAAGTTGCAACAGGCGTGTTGCTAAGTCTGAAGCCGTCCTCTCTTAGCTCGTATATGTTTAGAGTTCCAGTTTCAAGCCCGATGTTGGAGGGGAAGTAAACAAGTTTTCCCTTAAGCTCTATTTCTTTCTCAGGCAGTATGTATTTCGTGACTGGCTCCTTGCCAGTAATGAATTTGAACATCTCGACAAAGCTCTCTGCAGACGTCATGACTTCAACGTGTGTCTGATTTTGAATGTAAACGTTCGTAGCTCCTGTAACATTCGCTCCGGGCGGTCTTAAAGCGGTTGGTCTGCCAAAGATTGCGAGCGTAGTAACATTCGGAGCGGGAACATTTGCGATGCCATCAACGAGTATGATCTTTGCAACCTTGTCTTCGTAATCTGAGTAGAATAGAGTGTAGTTGTAAACAACTCTCGTGCCCAGGGAATGACCAATGAGCACGGGCTTACCGAGAGTTTCAGAGGTCGTATTTACTTTCTGAGAAAGCAAAGCAAGTGTTTGCGCCTGATAAGTTGGACTTACAGAATATGCGGAGCTGTCATATTCGAAAACCATTAAGCAGTCCGCTGGATAGCCATTGCTTGTGAAACGCATTGCTTGGCTTTCAAACTGCGCTCCTGAGCCAGCGCCACCGTGGACGAAGATTACCGGTGGTGTTTTCTCTGAACATTGAGCTGAGACTACTTGAGCACTTACTAACACCAGTAATAGAAACCCTAACCACTTCGTTTTCATACTCTCACCAATTTTCAATTTCGAAATTTCCGATCGTCGATCACTTTTAAAGTATTTAAGATTTTTCATGTTAAATAACAAAATAATTTTTAGATCTGAAAAATCAGTTTTGATATAAAAATTTCGCGTAATCCGAAAAGTGCATTGCAAATTTTTACTTTACACCAACCCGCATTATATCGTGCTTCGTGATGATCCCCACGATCTTCTTCCCCTCTAAAACCAAAACCGCTGGATGCTCAAGCAGTAGTTTTGAAATCTCGAAAATGCTCTCATTCGGTTTTACAGTGGGAAGAGGTTGTTCAATAACATCGCGAACCAATAAATCACTTTTTCCATCAAAAAATGCCTTAAATATTCCCCTTTCAGTCACACTACCAATGATCTTTTCTCCCTCCACCACTGGAAGCTGAGAAATACCTTTCTCGATCATGATCTTTGCGATCTTCTTAACGCTCTCGAATGGCTCCGCAATGATCACAGGGGAGTTCATAATGTTTCTTGCCCAGTAGTTCTTACTTTCAAGCTCGTTAAGAGTATTGATTATTCTCCTTATCAAAGAAAGCTTAGGATCCAGAACTCCAGATTCGAGTTTTGCAATAAGCGACTGGCTAACACCAACAATTTCTGCAAGCTCTTTTTGAGTAATACCAAGCCTTTTTCTTCTCGCTTTAATTTCGCCAATCTCGATCATCAATAAAAGTTATATTCTTGGTATTTAATTGTATTCTCTCCAAGTTTTACCGCACTTCGTGCATCTGAAAAATCTCACTTCGCTTTCGTCAGCAGCTCTCAGCTGTCTCATCCACCAAAAAGCCTCTGTGTTTCCGCAAGCTGGACAGATCGCTTTTGTTGTCGGCAAAGTCTTCACATTTTCTCCTTCGATCACCGGAATGTCTTCCTTGTTCTTTTCAGATTTAATAATGACTTTCTGATCTCCGACCTCCTTCTCGTAGCCACATTTCCTGCAGACCGCCTTGTTGCCAACGTAGATCATCAGTTTCTTACACTTCGGACAGAATTCCATGTAGCTTCGCCTCCGCATCTTTTATCATCTTCTCATGGTCAAAAGCGAGCTTTGGAAGCTTCTTGAGGCTGAAAAGGGCTACTTCCTTAGCATCGCTCCCGCTCCTTAATTCTCCTCCTCTTGGAAGGACTATAAAGCATACTGAGACAAAATGCCCTCTCGGATCCCTCTTTGGGTCAGAATAAACCCCTAAAAGACTATGAATCCCGCCTTCAAGCCCTGTCTCTTCTTTAACTTCCCTAAGCACCGCATTTTCTACGGTTTCGCCATACTCAACGATCCCGCCCGGGAGTGCGTAGTAATTTTTATATGGTTCATTCTTTCTTTTTATAAGCACGATCTTTCCAGCATAGGGAATTACAGCATCAACTGTGAGCGTTATGCGGTTCATGGGCTAAATAGCTTCGCAGTGCTCAAATACTTTTTTCTCTTTTGCTCGCTCCACTCAACTTTGCCGACGCTCTCAAGCCTGTGGGCATCGCTCCCAATTGAAACTTTAATTTTTCTTTCAGAGCATTTTATAAGAAAGTCGTCAGGAGGGCATTTGTGCGTCGAGTTAATCTCTAAGGCAACGCCATAAGCTTCAAGGGCTTCGATTAATTTTTCTTCAAGCTTCGGGTCTCTTGAAAATTCGAACATGTCGGAGAACAAATGCCCTAAAACGTCAACACTGTTGTTTTCTATGCATTTTATGATCCTCTCGCAGTAATTCATTGCATTCTCGTGCACAGAAGCGACTATGAAATCGAAATCGTGCATTGGCAAAAAAACGTCTCCGCTGTGATTTATCCCGCACTCTATACCGCTATAGATCTTAATTCCATAAATAGCCTTGGCATCTTCAATTTCCATTTCCCTTCGCTTGGCTTTTATTTCATCAAGCCCAAAACCGAGCTCTATAGAGTGGTCTACTATTGCTATCGCTTTAAGCCCAAGCTCTTTTGCCTTCTTTGCGATCTCAGCAACGCTTGCTTTGCCGTCTGAGAAATTCGAGTGGATGTGCAGGTCGATCATCAAAGCTTTTCTTTCCGCAAGTCGATGATCTGACTAAGCTCCGGACCAGTAGAGATCAACGTTACGGGAACCTTTACTTCACTCTCTACCCTTTCGACAAATTCCTTTGCCTTTGCAGTAAGCTTTCCCCACTCATTCACACCATAGCACTCCTTGTCAAGTTTGTCAATGCCAGTGAGCGCGATCTGAGTTGCCCCATTGATCATTGCAGAATACCTTGCAAGCTCCCCATCCCAGTAGCCAACCCTTCTTCGTCTTCCAGTTACCGTCCCATATTCAACGATCCCAAGCCTCTCCGCTTCTTCAACTGGCATCTCGGTCGGAAATGGACCCGCTCCAACCCTCGTGGGGAAGCACTTGAAAACTACGATGACGTCATCAACCTTCGTTGGTCCCAAGCCAACGTCGCTTGCGATTGCTGAGGCGGTTGTATCCTTGGAAGTCACATAAGGATAAGTGCCGTAGTAAAGGCTTAAAGCAAAGCCCTGGCTACCTTCAACCAGAACAAAATCACCTTTTTCGAGGGCTTTGTTGATCTCGAAAGGAACGTCTGTTAAGAAATTCTTGAGTTCAGGAATGTCTTTAGCCTGCTTGACAATTCTGTTAACTCTGTCCACATTCGCAGGTCCACAGCCACTGCCAGTCGTTCCGATCTTTCGCAGGTGATCTGCACTTCTGTCGAACTCACAGTGCTTTGGCTCGATGATAGCACATCTGTAATCAACCTTTGCACGATCCGCAACCTTCAAGATCTCAACTTCTTTCAGAAAAACCTCGGGATTAACGAGAACTCCCGCCCCTATGAGTAAGCGGGCGGGTTTGTAAACAAAACCAGACGGGATCATGCGAACTCCAAATTTTTGCCCCTGAATTTCAACAGTGTGCCCAGCATTAGGGCCAACTCCACCGCGAGCAATTATGCTCGGCTTGTCTGTATTTGCGACATGAGCCACTATTTTCCCCTTTCCCTCGTCTCCCCAAAAGCCTCCAACGATGATCGTGGCGGGCATGTGATTAAGGAATTCGGAATTGTTTATTGATTTTTCCTTTCGCTGACTTAAAAAATTAAAGAGTTAAAAGGTAGGGGAATCCACCTTCGAGCACTCTAACTTTTTCAAAGCCCTCTCCAAGCAGAATTCTGCTTGCTTCGTAAGCCCTTAGCCCGAGAGGACATGCAACAACGATCAGCTTGTCTTTTGGCAACTCTCCAAGCCTTTTTCTCAGCTCAGGAAGTGGTATATTGACGAGCTTCGGCAGACTTATTTTGAAATTCTTTGCCTCAGCTTCATTCCTGACATCAAGGATCAGCAGATCTTCGCCTCTTTCAAGCATTTGCTTGACTTCTTCAGCTCTGATCGCTTTAAATAGGCTGTCAAGCTTGTTCTTAGCAACATGTGCAGAGGTGATCACTGGATCCAATGCGGGGGAGTATGGTGGAGCGTAGGCAAGATCAAGGTTTTCCAAGTCATTTAAAGTCATTTTGCCAAGTATTGCAGTTGCTA
This sequence comes from Archaeoglobales archaeon, assembly GCA_030055595.1. Lineage (GTDB taxonomy): Archaea > Halobacteriota > Archaeoglobi > Archaeoglobales > Archaeoglobaceae > WYZ-LMO2. Next base: position 40,348 of record JASFYH010000010.1, read on the forward strand.
ATACATCTATTCGCTTATCCACATCTCCATTGCCTACAATTTGAGCACCAATAAGCCTTTGACTACGCTCGACAAAAACAAGCTTTATCCTCAAGACACCCGCTCCGGGATAGTAGTGAGTTCTGTCAAGCCCAGAGACAAGAACACTCGAAACTCTAAAGAATTTCTTCGCATTCTCCTCGTTAAGCCCTGTTACACCGACTGTAAAGTCGAAAACCTTTAAAATTGCTGTGCCAAGGACTCCGGGGAAAGTTGAGTTTCCGCCAGTTATGTTGTCCGCAATTACTCTGCCGTGTTTGTTTGCAACGTCTCCAAAAGGTGCATAAACTCTCTCACCCGTTAGCAGATTTACGGTCTCAACGCAGTCTCCGCCAGCATAAATGCAACTATCGCCTGTCTGAAGCTTTTTGTTGACAACAATTCCACCGAATTTTCCGATGCTTAGCCCAGCGTTGCCAGCAAGCTCTGAATTTGGTCTAACTCCAGTTGCAACGACCGCAAAGTCCGCCTCAAGCTCCTTGCCCGCGTAGATCTTGAGTCCTCCGTTTTCAACAATTTTTTCCACCTTCGTTGAAGTCAGAACCTTTACACCTTTTTCCTTCAAATGAGCTGTTAAGAGTCTGCTGATCTCAGGATCGAGCATCGTCGGAGCCAATCTGTCCAAGGCTTCGATCAGCGTGACTTCAAGTCCGAGTGTTCTTAAAGCTTCACAGGCTTCAAGCCCTATAAATCCAGCACCAATGACAACCGCCTTTTTGGCACCCTCTTTAACGAATTTAAGTATTCTCTGAGCATCTTCTGGAGTATTTAAACCCAATACTTTCTCGGAATCAATTCCGGGGATTTTTGGCTTAACGGACTTTGCTCCAGTGGCTAATACAAGGTATTCGTAGTTCAATTCGTCCTCGCTACCATTTCTTGATATTTTCAGCACTTTTCTTTGCCTGTCTATGCCTAAAGCCTTCGTTTCAGTGAGCACTTCTATATTCTTCAATCCTCTGAAAAATTCTGGATCCCTGATTGCTCCGTAGGGCGTTTTTCGAAGATCGTTTATACCGCCAACTTTTCCCTCGACGAAGTAAGGCAAACCGCATCTGCTCATCGAAACCCATTTGCCCGCTTCCACAACGGTAATTTTCGCCTCAGGATCCTTCCTTCTTATTCTGGAAGCGGTTTTCATTCCTACCGCTCCCGCACCAATGATTACGACTTCCATGCTCCTTAGTTGCTTATGAAACCTTAAAACTTTCCCAGATTTTATTTTTTAGAAACTACCGACTTTGCCAACAATTTATAAATTGGGAGAGAATAGCTTTGCCATGTATTCTGTGAAGTGTATAGAGTGCGGGAAAGAGAACAGCGAAGAGAGCTACAATTGCGAATGCGGTGGGCTATTAGAAGTCAGGATCAACTTGGATCAGGTTGAAATTGACTTCAAGCTTAACGGAAAAGATCTTTCGGTATGGAAATACAGAAGCCTTTTGCCAGTTAAAATCGAGCCTATAAGCCTAAAGGAGGGAGGGACACCACTTTACAGACTTGAAAGACTCGAAAAGGAGCTTGGAATAAGAAGAATTTACGTTAAACATGAAGGTTTGAACCCTTCTGGCTCATTTAAGGATCGTGGGATGACCGTGGGAGTGACAAAGGCAATTGAGTTTAACAGAAAAGCTGTAGCCTGTGCTTCCACGGGCAACACTTCAGCATCGATGGCAATGTATGCGGCGAGAGCGGGGCTAAAGGCTTACGTTCTTCTGCCAGCAGGCAAAGTAGCCCTTGGGAAGGTTGCTCAGGCTTTGATGCACGGGGCGGAGGTCATAGGAATAAAGGGGAACTTTGACGACGCTCTGAGGATCATAAGGGAAGTCTGCGACAGACTAAGGATCTATCTGCTAAACTCAGTCAATCCATTCAGACTTGAAGGGCAAAAGACGATCGCTTACGAGATCGTAGACGAAATTGGAGTTCCTGATAGAGTTGTTCTTCCAGTAGGCAACGCTGGAAACATCTCTGCAATCTACAAGGGATTCAAGGAATTTCTTGAGCTTCAGCTGATCGAGTGGCTACCGAAAATGACGGGAATTCAGGCTGAGAGATCCGCTCCTGTCTACAAAGCTTTCATTGAAAAAAAGGATAACATAGAGCCTGTCAGCAACCCAGAAACGATTGCAACTGCCATAAGAATTGGAAATCCCGTGAATGCCAAGAAGGCTTTGAAGGCAATTTACGAGTCCAAAGGACTTGCAGAGATCGTTAGCGATGACGAAATAATCTCAGCTCAGAAGCTTCTTGCGAAGAATGGAATAGGGGTTGAGCCAGCCTCAGCTGCAAGTGTTGCTGGCCTGATAAAGCTCGCAAAAGCTGGAATGATTGAAAGTGACGAGAAAGTTGTTTGCATCACTACTGGAAACCTTTTGAAAGATCCCGAGACCGCAATAAAGGTTTCCGGAGAGCCAAAGATCGTCGAAGCGAGTGTTGAGAAGGTAATGAGTTTGATGTGATCATTGATCTTCAAAATACTTTTTATGGTCTCCTTTACATTCTAACGCAATGTGTCCAGAGCGTGTTCATCCAACCATTTAAAACTAACCTAAAACTCGCAACACTTAAAAATTTCAAGCAAAATGCCTCTACTATGATCGTAAAGCTTTCCCTCAGCGGACTGAAATGCAAAGGCTGTGTGGCAAAGGTAAGAAAGAAGCTTGAAGAAGCGGGGGCTATTGTAAGGGGAATAAGCCTCAAAGAACTCGAAATGGAAATTCCCGAAGGAGAAAAGATTGAGAAGTTTATCGAGATCATAAGAAAGGAGGGTTACGACGCAAAGCTTGAGAGTTAATAACTTGCAAATGAGAAGTCGAAAAATGTTTATGCAATAGCCTGAAAATCTTTTGAGATATGCGAAGAGTAGTGGCAACTGGAACCTTCGACCTCATACATCCGGGACACGTGAGGTTCCTTGAGGAAGCGAAGAAGCTTGGAGATGAGTTGGTGGTAATCGTAGCAAGAGAAAAGAACGTAAAGCACAAGCCAAAGCCTGTAATTCCTGAAGAACAAAGAAGGAAAGTCGTTGAGGCTATAAAGTTCGTCGATAAAGCGATTCTTGGAGACGAAAACGACATTTTCAAGCCGATCGTTGAGCTTAAGCCCGATGTGATTGCATTGGGATTTAACCAGCATTTCAGCGAAGAATGGCTGAGAGAAGAGCTAAAAAAGAGGGGTTTGAATTGTGAAGTTGTTAGAATAAAAGTTGAGGAGAATTGCGGACTTTGCAGTTCCCGAAAAATAATTGAAAGAATTTTAGAAAAATATGGGGGTGAATGATATGTTGATAATGCTACCTGGCCCGATTCAACTGCATGAGAGAGTAATAAGGGCTATGTGCAGACAGATGATAGGACATCGCTCCGCTGACTTTGCGGAGATTTTGAAGTTCTGCGGAGAGATGATGAAAGAGGTTTTTGGGACAAATAATGAGGTTTATTTCATCTCGGGCTCAGGAACCGCGGGAGTTGAAGCGGGGATTGCTTCTTTCAGCAAGGTTGGAAAGTTCGTAACTCTTGAAAACGGAAAATTTGGAGAAAGAATGGGAGAGATTGCGGAACGCTATACAGAAGTTGAAAGACTCCGATTCGAATGGGGACAGCCAATCGATCTTGAGAAGCTGAAGGAGGCGCTTGAAAAGGGGGCAAAAGCTGTCGCTTTCGTGCACAACGAGACTTCGACAGGAATGCTCAATCCAGCAGAGGAGATTGCAAAGATTGCGAAGAAGTTCGATGCTCTCACGATAATGGATGCGATAACGTCTGCTGGTGGAGATTACGTTAAGATGGACGAATGGGGAATCGATGTCGCAGTAGTTGGAACGCAAAAGTGCCTCGGAGCCCCTCCGGGGCTTGCTGCAGTTGCGGTTAGCGAAAGAGCTTGGCAGTTCTACAATCCGAAGTGCCCGCTCTATCTCGACTTAAAGGCTTACAAGAAGAAGCTTCCAGAACTTCAGACGCCTTACACGCCAGCGGTGCCATTGTTCTTTGCTCTCGAAGAGGCGCTGAAGATGATCAAAGAGGAGGGAATGGAAAACAGAGTAAAGAGACACAGAAAGCTCGCCAAAGCTGTGCGAGAATGGGCGGTAAACGCTGGACTCAAGCTCTTCCCACAGCCCGATAAGTTCTCGGACTACTCCAACACGGTCACAGCAATCAATATTCCAGCTGGAACCACGGAAAAGGAGCTCAGAGATGCCCTCAGGAAGGAATACGGAATCGTTATCAGCGGTGGACAGGACAAGGTAAAGGGAAAGATCTTCAGGATTGCGACAATGGGAAGCATCGGAAAATTCGAAGTTATGGCGGTGCTAACAGCAATTGAGGACATTCTGCTACGCAAGAATCTGATTAAGCCAGCTCTTGAGTTTGCAAGAAAGGAACTGCAACCATGAAGGTCGGAATTGCTGACACCACGTTCTCGAGAATAGACATGGGTAAAATTGCAATAGACGAGCTGAGAAAAATCTCAGGGCTGAAGTATGAGCGCTATACTGTGCCGGGAATCAAGGATTTGCCCGTAGCTGTTAAGAAACTCCTTGATGAAGGTTGCGATATCGTTGTCTCGCTTGGATGGGTTGGAAAAACTCAAAAGGATCTTGTGAGCTATTTGGCGATGAGCGTCGGGCTAATCACCGTGCAAATCCTCACGGGAAAACATGTGATCGATGTAACGGTGCATGAGGATGAGGCAGAGACTGAGAAGGAGCTTTTGGCGGTTGCGGAGAACCGCATCAGAGAGCACGTTAGAAATGCGGTGGATCTGCTTTTGAATCCCAAGAAATTGCAGAAGCTTGCGGGCACTGGACAGAGACAGGGCTATCCCGATGTGGGACCGATTTTAAAGTAGAGCCAGAATACTATTTTGAACTTATTTTTGATCTAACTTATTTTTGATCTCAAAATTAGTCTTTACACTTCTGAGCGAACTCGTAAGGTTAATAGAAGATAAGAACATATATCCCACTTCCCGACTTGGATTGGTGGGTAAAATGAAGATCCTTGTAGTTACAGGAAGACTTGCTGAAAGCCTCGTTCACAATTCTTCGCCAAATGCTGACGTTTACGTTTGCAATGTTGATGTTGCAGCATTTATAACTCCAGAACTACTCGAAAAAGCACCGCTTGAGGGCTATGATCTTGTTTTAGTTCCCGGGCTAACCGCAGACTGTAGCTGGGCAGAATTTGAGCGTAAAAAAGGCGTTAAAGTTCGCCTTGGACCCTTGCATGCCTATGATCTGCGTGAAGTTTTGAAACATGCAGATAAAATCGAATTCTCGCATAAAATTCCCGCCTGCAGGCTAATTGAGGGCAAGAGGGCTGAAGAGGCGATCAAAGCGGTTGATGAGCTCGAAAAAGAACATGCTTTTGAAATAGGTAATGTGAGGATCGGTGGAAAAAGCAGAATGAAGATCGTTGCTGAGATCCAAAAGCTAAAAATTGAAGATCTCAGGGAGAGAATTGACTATTACGTTGAAAGTGGTGCGGACATCGTGGATCTCGGCATCCCCATAGAATTCGAAAACGAATTCGTGAGCAAGGCGATCAAGATCGCAGTGGATCATTCAAAAGTGCCGATAAGCGTTGACACATTTAGCCCTAAAGCTATTGAGATTGCGGTAAAGCATGGAGTCAACATGATCATGAGTCTTTCGAGCTCCAATACTGAAATACTTGAGTTAATTGAAGATCAGGCTTTAGTCGTTGCTGAAAGGGATCTTGGGAAACTCTTTAGACTAATTGAGCTTGCAAGAGCAAAGACTGAGAAAGTGATCGCCGATCCAATACTCGATCCCCCACTTAAGGTTGCAGAGTCCATAGAAAGGTATTTGGAGTTTAGAAAACTCGATAAAGTAACTCCACTGCTCTTTGGTGTTGGCAATGTTACAGAGCTCAGTGATGCGGACAGCGTTGGCATTAACGCTTTACTTACCTTCATCGCAGAAGAGATCGGTTGCAATCTGCTTTTCACAACCGAAGCAAGCCCAAAGACAGCTGGAAGCGTTAAAGAGCTTAAGAGAGCGAGCTATTTGGCAAAGATTGCAAAAATAAGAAGTTCTCCACCAAAAGACACTGGAATTTCGATGCTTGTTTTGAAAGAGAAGCTCAAATACGAAACCGCTGAGAAGCCAGAAAGCTTTATTGAAGCGAAAAGGAATGCAGAGTTCATTCGAGATCCATGTGGGGACTTTATAATCTTCATCGCAGACGGAAAGATCTTTTGCAAGCACGAAAAGGCGATAATTGCTGGAAAAACTGCCAAAGAAATACTTGACACAGTTTTAAAGCTTGGTCTGGTTTCAAGGCTTGACCACGCTGGCTATCTGGGCAGAGAGCTCATGAAGGCTGAAATCGCTTTGAGACTTGGAAAGAACTACATTCAAGATCGTGAGCTGAACTTTGGATTTCTATAAACTTTTGTAAATCTCATTAAGCTTTAGCAGAACATTTTTAGCCAGCTCGATTTCAATCAAATCGACGAACTCTCTGTTTGTGTGACAATCCTTTAGTTCTCCAGGTCCCCAGACAACAGCATCGAACTTCTTGGCAAGATTTATGGCATCAGTCCATGAGGGCATAACGCTGAATTCTGGCTTTAAACCAGAAAGCTCCATCGCTTTAGCCAAAAGTTCTGCGACTTTTCCACTGTAAAAACCCTCTGCAAACTCGAGAATTTTTAATTCTCCATTAACTTTTTTCAGTTCCTCAAGAGCTTCATTTAGTTCTCCGGGTTCAAGCAAAAAGTCAAGCCTCATGAAGCAATGCTCTGGAATGACATATTCCCAGCTACCACCGTCTATTTTCAAAATGCTAACCCTGAACTTTTCAGAAAGCTTTTTATAAGCATTGAGAGCCCTATGAATTGCATTAACACCACTTTCTGGCATTGAAGCGTGGCAGGGATAGCCCTTGAAAGTCAGGTCCGCTTCTATGCATCCAAGGTGTTTTTTCGCTATCTTGAGGTTGGTGGGTTCCATAACTACTGCAAACTTTCCACGATTCCAGAGCTCGATAAAAGCCTTTGAGCCACTTCCGTTGACTTCTTCATCGCAGAAAAATGCAAGCGTAAAGTCTACACCTTTCGAAGCTGCTTGAAGCATTGCAGAAATGCTCGCTTTCGCATCAGCGACGCCAGTCCCATAGGCTTTTATTCCGTCAGTTCTAAATTCAGATTTAATGCTTACAGTGTCCAAGTGGGTCGCCACAATCAGATCGCTTTTTGGGTTTGCCACAATGAAAAGCTCGTGCTCGAAAATCTCATAACCATGTTCTTCAAGAAAATCCCTCAAGAAGTTCTTGAGCTCTTTTTCATTCCCGCTTACTGATTTAATCTCTACAAGCTTTTTTAGCAACACTCAAAAGAGTTTAAAAACAGAAATTAAAGCTTTACTGTTGGTGGAAATAAGACGGGTTACCAAAGAAGATCTTGAGAGTTTTGTGAAGGTATATACCGAAAGCTACCGTGGACTGGAAAGATACGCTTACAAAAGCAGGAAAATCATTAAGGGCTACTTCAAATGGCTCTTTGCAAGAGACCATGGTGGATTCATGGTTGCTGAAATAGACGGAAAAGCGGTTGGCTTCGTCGCATGCGATACAAACTGGATAAGCATCTTTGAGCTTAAGAGAGTGGGCGAGATTCATGAAATCTTTGTTCTGCCTGAATACAGACGTTTGGGAATAGGCTCAAAGCTTCTCAGTTCTGCTTTAAGCTACGCAATTGAGCGTGGAAGAAGCTTAGCAGAGTTATGGGTTGGCGAAACGAATTACGAAGCAAAAAAGTTCTACATTGGCAAGGATTTTAAAGAAGCAGGAAAACTCGGAAAATGGGTTAGGATGGTCAAAGAACTTTAAAAATTAAAGCAAAGCTGAAAAGTCTTTTCCCCTGTCTTCCAATAGTTGCTGAATGTAGGTTCTGTGATCCGGAATTTCTGGCTTTTCTTCTCTTAAAACGAGCTCTATAGCCTCAACTGGGCAAGTTGGAACGCAAACCCCGCAACCAAGGCATTTCTCAGCATCGATGGTCGCAGGTTCTCGATTTATCTTAACCCTGACCGCCTTCATCGGACAGCGGAGCATGCAAATACCGCAGGCGAGACACTTGCCAAGATCGACGCTTGCAATGTAGCTTGAATGTGCTATCGTTTTTGGATGCTTCGCTTCATGCACTGCTCTAAAGAAGGCACAGCAATCGCTACAGCAGTTGCAGATCGTGCTTATTGGTCCCTGGCTTCTCTCAGTGGTGTGCACAAGTCCCTCGCGGTTCGCATGCTTTAAAATTGCAATTGCCTCATCTGCGGTTATTTTCCTTGCATAGCCATGTTCGACCATGTATTTTGCAAGTGAGCCAAAATGAAGGCAGTTCTCCAAGGAATGCCTGCAACCCTCGCCATGGAACTTTGAGATGATTCTGCACGCACAATAACCAACCGCATGGTAGTCGCGATCTTTTACAAGCCTTACCGCATCTTCATAAGGCAAAATCTCAGTTTTCTCGGAAATCGTGTCTCTCTCAGGCAAAGCTCTCATTACCGCATGATTTCTGTCACCAAGCTCATGTAAAAATCCTTCTCTGTGGTATTTCCAGAAAAGCGGAGCAAGTTTTCTTTGCATCTCTTCATTTCTTGGTCCTGGCAAAAATTGCATCTCAAAAAGTCCTACAACAGTCGGAAAGAGCCTATACTCCACTCTGCCTTTCCTTTCGCCTTTCCATACCGTGCCTTTTTTCGCCATATCGTTCAGAATTCTTTCGATGTAATCCAAACTTTTCCCTGTTTTTTCAGCAAGCTGTTCAGCAGTAAATGGAATGAATGGCATGTTCAAAGCAATCTTTGCTTCTTCTTCGCTAAATAGAACACTCAGAATTTCTTTCTCTACTCCACTTACAGTTTTGGGCATCCCCACCGGAGCTTTGTCAAGCTTTTCCCTAAGCTTTTCGTAAATCTCCAAATGATGCGAGTGATGCATTTTCTCACCTAAAAGCATTTGATTTAAGAGTATATAGATTTGTCGCATTTGCTATAGTTTTATATAGTCGTAAACGACTGGAGTTATGAAGAGCATCCTTGAGTATAAGATCGAAGAAATTGCTAAAAGGCTTGATGAAATACTTAAAGCCGTAAACTTACTTCAGGACGCAATTCTGCAGTTGAACGCAGTTATTGAGGCAACGAATACGAAGATGAATGAAAGAGAGCTTATATACAGTGTTACAGCTGAAATAAACGAAAAACTCGACAAATTCAAAGCTGAAAGCTCGAAGGGTTGCAATTTAAAGGAGATCTGCACTAAAAGGATGGAAAAAGTCTCCTTCAGAATTCTGCAATTAATAGCGAAGAATGGAGTTGAAGACGGGCTCAATGAGATTAGAAAACAGCTTCAAGCTGTTGAAAAATACAAGGAGGTCTGCAAGGACGAGAGCTGTATGGAAAATGCGATAGAAGTTTTCAAAGCTCTTGAAAGAATTCTTGAAAGATCCATGAAAGAGAGAGAAGCGTTGAATTTGAGAAAGGAAATAATTCAGAAATTAGACCCTTCGTTGCTTAGTGAAGAGCTTGCAGAAAAGTTATCTTCGGTTTCAAATCCTCTTAGAATTCGAATCCTTAAGGCTTTGGCGAAGGGTAAAAAGAGCTATGCTGAATTGGAACGCATAACATCCATTAAGGGCGGACATCTGCAATTTCATCTTAGGACTCTGATTAAAGCGGGCTACGTTGCTAAGGAAGAGCCAGAGGGAAAATACATGCTTACAAATGATGGTCTGAAGACTCTTAAAGTTTTGTGCCAGTTGGAAGAGTAATCAGAGTCTTCTAAAAAGCGAAATGAAGTTTTTTAAAGTTTTGTAAAACTTCGGAAGATTTTAAATAGAACTCAATCCACTTGATTGAAAAGTTTCCTTATATTTAAAGAAGTCGACTCTATGTTGGTGATAAAGATGAGGGCGAGATGGCTCATAATGAGTTTGGTGTTGCTCGCCATGTTGATCTCGGCGGTGGGATTGGCGGTAGCGACGCCTCCAAATAAGGGAATGGAGAGTAAAACAGCGACTGACAAAGCTCCAGATTGGAGAGAGAGAATATTCAATGAGAACAAGGAAAGAATGATGAACTGGGTTCAGAACTGCGAGAAATGGATGGAGAGAATGCGAGAAAAAGTGAACACCTCAAATCTCGGTGAAGAATCGAAGCTCAGAATTCAAGATCGAATAAGAAATTTAGATCAGAAAATGGAACAGATCAGAATTCAGATCTCGAATGCAAAGGATTACGAACAGCTCAGGGGTGCGATGAAGGAAACCGGGAAGCTATGGATCAACATGTCCAAGGAAATGAGACTTATTGCTTATGAGCATGCGATATCACAGATGGAAAGTGTGATCGCAAAGCTTGAAGAGCTTGCGGATCGATTTGAAAGCTATGGACTCGATACGACTCAGTTAAGAAATGCCATAAATGATGCAAATTCAACGCTTGCAATGATCGAGGAAAAGCTTGCCAACGGCGAGGACGTCTTCAAAGACTTGAAAGAACTGAAGAAGAAGATCGATCTTGCATTTAACGAAGCTAAGAAGCTTGCAAAAGAATACAAGCCAAAGCCAACCAATGGGTTGGTGAATGCGAACGTTAACGGGACATTTACTCTTAGTGGGAACCTGAATGCACTGATCAAGGGAAGCGGAAATGTTAGCGTAAATCCTGAAAGTGCGGTTAGTCAGGCAAATGGCACAACCGTTGCAATTGTAGTCAGAGGAAATGCAGAAGTTCAAGGCGAGGGAAGCTTCAAGATCATAGCACACGGCAACGGAACTCTCATTATGGATGGAAACGGAAGCTACGCATACAAGAAGTGCGTTAACGACAAATTCACGACTGGGAGCTTTAACGATAGCGTAACGATAGAATTCGGGTGCACGACATGAAATTGCTCCCAATTTTTTTGCTCTTTTGCTTTCTTTTAATTGGCTGTTCCGCTCCTGAGCAGAGCACTGAGACACCCAAAACAACCCCACTTCAGACTCCAATCCCCGAAACCCAGACTCAAACTCCTGCTATCCCAAGCCAGACCACACCAATTTCTGGTAGCACGGAAGATCTCGGGATCAATGACATTGAAGAAGACCTGAAAGAGATGGAAGAAATCCTCTCAGAGCTTGAAAGCCTTGAAAACATGAGTTTTGAGATCTAATTTTTTGTTTTTTAGAAACAAATTTAAAAATCGGTGATCGATTTGCATTATGGACTTCATTGAGATCTGTTCAAAATGCGGGGGGAAATGCTGTTTCGAAGCAAAACCGCCGATCTCGAATAAAAGGCTTAAAATTCTGCTTGAAAATGGAATAAGCTCTGATTTTGTAGAATTTGGTAAATACAAACATTTGAAGCTGAAAAATGACGGTTATTGTGTTTTCTTCGATAACGGGAAGTGCAAAATTCACGGAATTAAGCCTGAAACATGCGTCGCTGGGCCGATAACCTTCGACATTAGGGAGGGAAAGCTTGAACTCTACATAAAGAAGGAAAGCATTTGCCCACTCGTAAAATTCCTGAAAGAGAATGAGGACGTTTTAAGGGAGCACATGAACATAGCCCTTGAGAAAATACTCGATTTGATAAGGGAACTTGAAAAGGGAGAGCTTGAAGAGATCCTGAAAATTGAAGAGCCGGAGACAGAAAAAATATTTGAGGTTAATTTGAAAGAGCTTTGATGATCTTTTCGTAAAGCTCAGGATTCTTGGTATCTTCACAACCGTGCATGATCGTTGGATTGTCGTTCACTTCGATCACGTAGTATTTGCCATTGAACTCCTTAATGTCTATGCCATAAAGACCGTCGCCAATGCATTTGGCGGAGTCTTCAGCGAGCTTCCTTAGTTTTCTTGGGATATTATCGAGCTTTATCGCAATCACGTCTCCCCAGACTTTCTTGTTCCCAACGTAATCCCTGATTCTCCAGCCACCCTTTGGAATGAGGTATTTGCAAGAGTAAATCGCCTCGCCCTCAAGAACTCCAATACGCCAGTCAAAGGGAGTTGGCATGAACTCCTGAAGCAGAACCGCTTTGCTTCTGCGCATGAAACGTCTTACAATGGTAGATAATTCTGAAAAGTTGTTTGCCTTCTCGACGTATAGCGAAAACCTCGAATTCGGGCTCTTCACAACAAGCGGATATCCGAGTTCTTCCGCAGTGTATTCGAGCTCGTCGAGACTGTAAACTATTCTCGTTTCTGGCATCGGGATATTTGCCTTTTTGAGCTTGTAATAAACTGCAATTTTGTTAGAGCAGATTCTGATGCTTCCCGAGTCGTCTATCACTCTTTTTTCCATCTCTTCTGCAAGTCTTGAGACTGTGTAAGCTGTAAAGAGCGGATCAGTTGTAGCTCTGATGAAGACTGAGTCAAATCTGTTCATATCTTCAAGTATTTCCTTTCCTCTCAGTTCAAAGCTATGACCCATTTTTTTTGCGGTCTCGGAAAAAATCTGGAGTGCTTGGACTTCTTGCTTTTGCGTAAAGTTATAACTTTCTACAAAGCATGCAATTTTCATTTAACACCTCATTCAGGAAATCAAAGTCGATCTCATTTTTCATCATTGGCATGAAGTAAAACGGTCTAATCCGATTTCCAATTCTCTCAGCCAAAATTTTTCCTAAGGGGACTCCAAACAGATCGTAGATCTTTTTGAAAACACCATTACCCAATTTCCTCGTTCTGCCCATGTAGAACTCGAACTCTTCCACTTCACCCTCAACACGAACCTGCACGACAGGATAATGGTAATCCATGCTCAAACTCTTAAAGTATCTGTTATACTGGCTTTCAGTAGTGATCAGCTTTGCGGAGTTCCTTGAGAACGGGTTTAAGGGCACAAGGACGCAGTTCTGGGGATTTGGACTTCTCAACACACAAAGTTCTGGACTATCTATTCCCGCTTTTTTGAGCCTTTCAACAAAAACGGGCGCTCTGTAAACGTCTAAAGCGTTTTTGACGCTTGGATAAACAACACAACCGTTCTCTTCGGCATGCAGAGAGACATAATACCCCTTTGAAAGATATCGGTAATCTCCAAGCAGATTTAAAACTGTATCTCTGACACTCTTTCTAAGAAAATCGTCTGGCGGTTCTTGATCTTCACCTTCCCCAACTACTATCATCTGAGAAGAAGTAAATGCCAAAGGATATAAGCTTTTCTGCCCGTTTAGAGATAACTTTGACTTAAAATATAGAAAAATAATATCAATATAAGAAATTATCTTTTAATGCTTTTTGACCTTCTCAAGAATGCCCACGAGTCTATCGAGAGACTCTGAAAGGGCCTTTACTTCTTCTGCAGATTTTGCACTCAAGATCAGATCACAAACTTTGCTAATCGCTGATTCCAGCTTGTTGTCAAGCGAGCTAACCTTTTCAGAGATTTTAAGTTCTTCTTTTACTTCTTTCTCAACTATTTTTTCCTCTTTCTTCTCAATTTTAACCTCTCTTTCGCAATTTGGACAAAAAACCTTATTTTCTGCTTCAAAAAGCGGAAACTTACATTCAGGGCAATAGTAAGATAACATCTTCGCTCCTTTGCGTAAGAGTTGTGCTGCGTCAATTATACTCTCTTCCGAAATTTTTTTATTACTCACACACTTTAGTGATGCGGAGAATATTAAAAAGTTGCCATTCTGGGGTGGTGGAGATGGCGAAAAAGGTGCCCGAAAGTGTTTTAGACACACTGGACAGGCTTATACAGGACGATACTGTCCCGAGAAGTGTCAGGAGAGTTGCAAGTGAAATTAAGGAAAAACTACTCTCAAGCAAGAAAGTCTCGGTTGAGGCTGCCTCTGCAATAACGGTCTTGGAAGACATATCCGCGGATCCAAACCTCCCAATGCATGTCCGAACAATGATCTGGAACCTTGCGAGCCAGTTAGAGAGGATTTCTGTTGAGTGAGCTTAGAAAAGAGCTCCTCAGAAAATCAATTCATTTTTCCGGGCTTATATACATACCCGCATATCTTTTTCTTGGCAAAGAGCTTTTAATCTTGTCCTTGATTTTCGTAATAGCGCTTCTTTTACCGATTGAATTCCTCAGGCTTAAGAGGGGCTACTTTCGCTTTTTAGCCCGTGAGTATGAAGAAAAGAAGCTCGGTGCTTACATGTATTTTCTTATTGCAATTTTGACTGTTACAGCTCTCTTTCCGAAAGATTCCTGTTTTGTGGCTCTTATAACCGCAATAGTGGGAGATGGGACTGCGGGGATAACAAGAAAAATTTCTGGAAAAGATAATTTTGCAAGCTTTTCAATGTTTCTGTCTTCAACAATCGCTTTAGCTCTTCTGGAATTGCTTCAAATTTCTGCATTAATTGCGGTTCTTTGCGGGACTGTGGTTGAGAGAATTCGAAAAATTAACGGAATTTACCTTCAGGACAATTTTTCCGTCCCGCTTTTGACTGCCATCGCTGATCATTCAGTAAAGTATATCTTGTCCTCGCAGTTGAAATTTTAGCATGGACGAAAAGCTCGCACTTAGTCTTTCAAGAGAGGTTGCAAAGAATGTTCTTAAGGCTATTAACAGCATTCCCGCAGGAAGAAGAGGAGAATTTTATGAGATTGGTAAAAGCGGGGTAACAAAGCTTGTTGATAAGGTTGCCGAAAATGCAGCTTTGGAAGTTCTAAAAAAAGAAAAGCTTAGAATTTTAAGCGAAGAATGCGGATATGTTGGCGAAGGGGACGTTTTCGTAGCTCTTGATCCTCTTGACGGAACTTTTAATGCAGTTCGCGGGATTCCAATTTATTCGGTAAGTTTATGCTTCTCTGATTCGGAAAAATTTGGTGATGCTTTCTTTGGCTATGTTTTCAATCTATGCAATTGTGATGAATATTATGCTGACTCGAAGGCTTATAAAAACGAAAAGGAGATAAAGGTAGGAGAGAAGGAGAAATTAGAAGAGCTGAATGCAATCGTCTATTACCCAGATCGCATGTTGCCATTTAAGAGAATAAGAGCCCTTGGCAGTGCAGCACTCGAAACCTGCTTTGTTGCTGAGGGGCTTTTCGACTGCTTCATAGATCTGAGGGGAATGTTGAGGATCTTTGACATCGCTGGTGGGGTATATATTCTTGAAAAGGCTGGAGGAATTGCTGTAGATGAGAAGGGCAATTCATTGGAGAAAAAGAAGTTTGAAATCGCGGAGAGAGTAAATGTTATTGCCACGAACAAAAAGCTGTATAGGCAATTGCTGGAGCTGGTTGTATGAAGTCCGCAATAGTTTACAAGTCACCCGAAATCCTTGAAAAGGTTGAAAAGGTCATTTTGGAGCTTGGTCACGAAGTTAAAAGCTTTTCAAAGCCCTCAAAATCGCTTGAGAACTTTGACTTCATAGTCAGCATAGGTGGTGATGGCACAATTCTCTCAATTCTTCAAGAAGTCAGGAAATGCCCTCCAATCTTTGGCATAAATTCTGGGAGAATTGGGTTCTTGACACACTCAAATTCGGCGGACTTTGAAGAAAAGCTTAGAAATGCACTTGTAAAATTCGAGACTGAGAAGTTTGACAGAATAAAATGCTCCTGCGATAATGGGGAATGCTTAGCTTTAAATGAAATTGCCTTTCTTGGCAAAGAAAGGGCAAAGCTTACAGAATTCTCGATTAAGATTGATTCCGTTGAGGTTGACAGGCTCAGATGTGATGGAATAATAGTGGCAACGCAAATAGGCTCAACCGCTTACTCATTCTCCGCTGGCGGTCCTGTTGTGGAACCTTATCACAGCTCAATGCTCATAGTGCCCATTGCTCCCTTCAGATTTGGCTGGAAGCCAGTGGTGATTAAAATTGATAGGGTTGTTGAGCTTGAAGCCAAAGCGGGTGGAATTGCGGTTGTTGATGGAAAAAGAACTTTTGAGACGAGCAGAATTGTTGTGACGAAATCAGAATTTCCTGCGGTTTTCTTTAAACGTGGAGACAGAATTAAGCATCTTTTCTATATTATGAAGAAAATAGAATAAGATTTAATATCTCTTGCAGACTATTTTTAGCCCCCGAACGGGGAAGAGGCGGAGGAAGCGGAGCTTGCGATGAAGCCTTTCTGCGAGCTCGGGGGAACATGCCATGTTGATAGGTCCCCTGAAGAGCGAGCAAAAATGCTTGCAATGATTCTGGGGCAACCCGAACATGGGACAGCCCTCGGGGGGTCAAACGTCATGAGCGAGCGTTTGCTTGCGGTGAATGACGGTGTTACTCCCGAGGCACATTTTCTTTAAAGCTTCTGTAAATCTCAACAGCCTTCTTCCATTCCTCTTCGCTTAGCAAGGGGTCTCTGGCTCCATTTAGCAAAAAGGCTTCAGTTCTCTCAACGCAGGTTCCACAGCTCAAGCATGGTCGGGCTTCGCCACGATAACAGCTCCAGGTGAGCTCATACGGCACTCCAAGCTTTAAACCCAGTGCTACGATTTCAGCTTTACTCATGTCAATAAAAGGTGCTCTGAGCTCAACTTCGTTCCATAGATTGCCCAGATAGATTGCGGTGTCCATCGCCTTTACAAATTCTTTTCTGCAGTCAGGATAAACGCTGTAATCGCTCTTGTGTGCAGCATAGTGAACTTCTTTTGCTCCAATTTTAACAGCGTAGCCAACCGCTATGGAAAGCAGAATCATATTTCTGTTTGGCACAATTGTTGCTCTCTGCCTTTCTTCAGTGTAAAAACCTTCAGGAACTCTGCTATCGCCAGTTATGGCTCCTTTGGATATTAATTCGTGTATCGAAGTTATGTCAACTATTCGATGCTCAAAATTCTTCACCAATCTTGCCCTCTCAGTAAGCTTTTTAGCGAATTCAACTTCTTTTGAATGCCTCTGACCGTAGATAAATGTAAGGGCGGAAAGCTCATAGCCTTTGCTGAGTAGGTAATAAAGAAGCGTTGAGGAATCCACGCCACCGCTGAAAATTAGCACCGCCTTCATAAGAACAGACTGGCAACTTTAGAATATATCTCTATCTACGATTTCGTAATCCTTAACGATTGCCACTCCGCTACTTCCTTGCCAGAACTTCTCAAGTCTCTTTAAAACAAGTCTCTTCTTAAACAAAGGAGCATTTAACACAAGAGATTCGTATTCTCCGCCTTCTCCCGCCAAATTCACACCATATCTTTTGCTCACCTTTTTCAAGTCTCCAATTAGCCTCTCATCAATTCTTCTGCCCAAAAAACTCTCGTCAAGACCCATTGCAGATACGCTGACGATTATGGCTTCAAAATTCGTAGCGATTTCATTCAAAATCTTTTCAGGCTCTTCCCCCCAGAGTGGAGCAAAAAGTCTTAGCCCGAGATTTTTGCATATTTTTTCAACCCGCATGTATTGATATTTCGAGGCGATTGCTCCAACGCAAATCCCGTCGATTTTCAAATCCGATAGTCCCTTTTCAAGCTCAGAGACTTCTTTTTCTTCCTCTCCTGAAACGAATATTTTTTCCAGCGGTAAATCGAGGCATTTTGCTATCGCTTCAAGCATGTGCAGGTTTACTGTGTGGAACATGTAAGACTCTGGATTCTTTGGATATGCTCCTACGAGAACAACGTCTTTAAGGCTCACAACTCCGCTTTTCACAATTCTATGCAAAGCAAGAATCGAATCCTTGCCTCCAGAAGTGAGAACTGCGATTTTCATTCTAAATCAATAAGTCTTATTCTCTTTCCAGCATTTCTCTCAACAGCTTTCTCGTAAACAAGCTTTGCTACAGCGATATCTTGAATTGCAAGCCCGGTTGAGTCGAAAATCGTTATCTCTTTGCCTTCTCTACCCTTCTTTAATCCCGCAACGACTTCGCCGAGAGTTGCATGAATGTCCTTCTCGGAGATTATGCCCTTAGAAACCGCAACGTTCACTTCCCCACCATGTAAAGCCTGATGCATATCATCAACAACTATTTTAGCCCTTAACAAGAGCTCTATTTCAAGTTCCTGCTTTCCTGGAGCATCTGCACCAATTGCATTTATATGCGTTCCCTCCTTTATCCACTCATCTCTCACCACGGGCTTTATTGCGGGGGTTGTTGTTATGAGAACGTCACAATCGCAGACCTCTTTTGCTTCTTTCAGCTCGCAGTTCACTCCTTTCGACTCACAGAACTTTTTAAAATTCTCCTCAGCTCTCTTGCTCACATCAAAAGCCTTTACGAGCTCAATCTTGCATAGTTCTTTGATTGCAAGCAGTTGATAGCGAGCCTGTTTTCCACAGCCTATAAATCCGAAAACTCTACTGTCTTTTCTTGCGAGATGCTTCACCGCCACTCCTCCAGCTGCGCCAGTTCGCAATGAAGTCAAAAAGGTCGCATCCATAACAGCTAAAGGAAATCCGTTTGAGGGATTGTTCAAAATCAGCACAGCCATAACGGAAGGCAAACCCTTTTCGGGATTCTTTGGATGCGAGTTAACCCATTTAACGCCAGCGTAACCCATAAGATAGGCAGGCATAGCCCTCAAGTCGCCATGCTCAAATGTGAGGTAAACCTTTGGGGGCATGAGAGCTTTTGATAATGCATATTCTGTGAATGCATTTTCAACCGCATTAATCGCTTCTTTCATCGTTATAAGCTTCTTTACTTCCTCAGCGGATAGAATTAAAGTCTCCATAACTAAACACAAGGATGGAGATATTTAAATCTTCAGAATTATTATCCTCATGCAACTCAGGGAACTCGACTTCAAGACGATAAGAGAAGAATGGATGCACATACATCTCGAAGATGGGACTCTTATCAGATTCAAGTCAGTCTTAACGAGAGTTTTCGACACAGGGCAAAGAGATCCTGTTGGAGAACCAATTTACAGAATTGACAGCCAGAATGTAGTTGTCGCAAAGGCTCCAGACGAGCTTAAGGGCACTCCATCAGAATTTGTCCCTCCAATTCAGGAAATTGCAAAGAAGAGAAGGCCGACCGCAGTTAAGATCAGAGCAATCGTTGGAGATGACTGGAACGAATATGAGCTTGAGGACGGTAGCAGAATAAAGATAAAGACGATTGTTACCAAAGTTCTCAGGCTTGATGGGTTCTATGATGCTTACGGAAATCCGGTCTACATAATTCAATCGCAGATGGTCGTTGCTACCTAATATTTTCTTCCGATCACAATGTAGCCAGTATGCCAGACTCCAGTGGAGGTTCTTGTGCCAACTCTCTTTATATCTAAGTCTACGCGAAGAATTTCGAATGCCTCAAGTTCTTTGAATTCGTTTTTGCTCATCACTTCGTAAACCTCTCGAGCGGGCTCAATGTAGGGATTGTAAACCGCGAGATAACCACCAACCTTCAGAATTTGCCTTGCCTTCGGAATAAATGCGACATCGTCTTTCATGTCCAAAACAACGAGATCAAACTCCTTTTTGAAGCCATCTGCAACCACTATGGCGTCGCCAATTATCTGGTGCACGTTCTTAAGCCCAGCAAGCTTGAAGTTCTTTCTCGCAATCCTTGCAAAGTCCTCTCTCTTCTCAACGGTAACGACTTCTCCGAATTTGTTAAAGTAAGCAAGATAAGCTGCGAGCATTCCGCTTCCTGTTCCAGCGTCGAAGATGAGCGAATCTGGAGAGAGCCCAGTGTAGGCAATTATGGCTCCAATGTCCTTTGGCATCAAGGGCGTTGCTCCCCGCTTGAAGTGTCTGAAAAAGTCTGAAAGATTGAATGGCACGATTCTGTATTCAACACCGAGGTGGGTCTTTATTGTATCCCCAAAAGATTTATCCTTCAATTCGCTGAGCTCTATGACCCCGTGGTGGGTGTGTAGCTTTCCTTCGAACTTCTCAACGAGAAAGCTATTCTTTCCCCTTGAAAGAACGACTGGTGGCTTCATTTACTTTGCCTGCAGTTTTAGCAAAGCCTCAGCAATGTCTCCGTTCGCTTCGATTAAAGCTTTCCTTGCGGTCTCGGCATCAACATTTGCCTGTTCCATCACGAGCTTAACGTCTTCCTCGCTGATCTCTGGAGTAATCTTAACAACCTCGTATTGCCCAGCGACCTGAAAAGTCTCCATTCCCTTTGCTGAGATCTTTGTCACACTTGGATTTCTAAAGATTAGCTCCTCTGTGCTTGTTTTAATTATCACTTCCTTTGCGTCGAGTTCTTCCATTTCTATGCCCATTTGCTTCATCATCTTCTTCATCTGCTTTGCGTTTATCGGAAGCATGAAGTTAGCTTTGCGGAGAAGTTAAAATACTTTGCATGGTTGAGCGGTGATCTATGGTTAAGCCCCCTTACCTTTAATCTTCTCTCTGACCGCTTCGAACCTCCTTATAAGATCTTCATCGAGCGTTTCGCCAAAAATTTTGAGTCGTTTTATTATAAGCTTCGTCAATATTTTAAACCCTATTGAATCTCCTCAAACGCTTCCCTTTCGTAGGGTGTCCATGAATACACTAAATTCGCTCTTAAACCCAATTCTGGGTCTATTGCTGGAAAAAATAGTTCTTTTAACGAATTACCCAACTTCTTCAGAGATCAG
>JASFYH010000011.1 GCA_030055595.1 Archaeoglobales archaeon
AGTTTTACGGCTTAATCAACTCAGATCTAACGCTTGAAGATATTAAAAAAGCAAGATACGAGGCCAAAGGATGGAGAAGGTTCTAATTGACACAAATGTGCTGGTTAATTTTCTTCTTAAAACAAAGTTTTCCGAAAAGTCTAAAGAGATCATAAAGACCGCCTTAACCCTATACTTTCCAGTAATCTTCGTAAACATCTTTGAGGAGGCAATATTTATACTTATAAGGGAAGAACTAAAATCTAAAGGCATTTCTGAGTTCTACGATCAAAAAGAATTTTTAGAGAACTACGGTTATGAAAATCTCTTCATCCACAGAAAGTTCATGGATTTCCTTAGAAAGGCAGAAATCAATGTTCTGGAAAATAGGTTTGAATCTCGTGATTTTTTGTGGATTTTGGAAGAGTATAGGCTTCTTCCAAACGACGCTTTAATCGCTGCGACATGCAAGCATTATGGAATAAGGAAAATAGCAACATTTGACGAAGATTTTAAAAGAGTAGATTTCCTCGAGGTTTTGGAGCTTTAGAATTTTTATTTTCATTTAATCCGCCTGCTAAGAAGTGAGCAATCCGAAGGATTGCGGTGAAGTAGCGAACGCCAAAATTCTGCTATTCGTTTAAGTAAGCTGAACGAAGTTTAAGATTTCAAAGTTTAGAAGAATAAAAACCAATCGAAAGTTATTTCTATTCATAAAGCAAACTAAATCTATGGCAAAGATCATCGAAGCAATCTACGAAGACGGAGTGTTCAAGCCATTGGAAAAGATCGAGCTTAAAGAAGGTGGGAAAGTTAAAGTCTTAATTGAGAAAAGAGTGTCCAAAAAATTTTACGAAATCCTTGAAAGACTCGAAAAGGAGGCTCCAAAAGTCGAGGACTCGTGGAGAGTTCTGGAGGAGAGTAGGAAATGATTGTTCTGGATACTTCTATTTTTGTAGACTATTTATTTGAGAAAAACGAGAAGAGAAAAGAGATTGCAAGGAAAATGCTTGGGCAACTTGAGGGAAAGGAAGTTGCAGTTCCTAAAGTTTTCTTAATCGAATTAATATCTATTGGAAGAAGACTGGGATTTAAAATTAAAAAAGAGGACGTTCTCGAATTTTACTCAGAATTAACATTTGTCGGCGAGGAGGAAATCATCGAAATCCTTTTTGACGTGGCTGAAACTGTTCATCCAAGAGCAATCGACGCTTACTTCATCGCAACCGCAAAGCTAACGAATTCAATTCTCATCACGAACGACAGAATCATGGCTGAAAATGCTAAAAGGTATGGAATTGAAGCTTATTATTTGCTAGAAGAGTTTGATAAGGCAATTGATAAGATCTCAAAGCACTAAAAGAACATATGGATACGGAAAATATGGATACGGAAAAGTTTGATAAGAGATTTTTCAGACCTCTCGAAAAAGTCTTGGCTTAGACTTGGGAATAAAGTGAATTTGAGAGACTTGCTGAACGCAATCATGGGAATTCAAAGAATTTTTAGGGAAAAGACTATGACGGTAATAGCAGTGTGGCTTGAAATGTGCTTAAATAATTCAGAAAAGCTGAAAAGTTTTTGGGAAAATTCCGTAGGACGATCTATGAACCAAAAGTAATTAAAATTGAGCTTTAAGTTATATGAGAGCGTCTAATTCTTTTCATTTAACTGAATTTACAAATATTGGAAAGAATTTTTATCCCGCAAGCCTTAGCATTGCCAATGCCAGTGATTACGCTTAACTGGAATGAACTCGAGAGACTCGTTGGGACGAGCAGAGATGTGATCCTTAAACGATTGCCAATGCTTGGCTGTGATATTGAGAGAAGCGATCAGGAAACGCTTGCGGTGGAATTCTTCCCCAATCGACCCGATCTTTACAGCATTGAGGGTGTTGCAAGAGCCTTGCGTGGCTTTCTTGGAATAGAGACTGGCTTGAAGGATTACAAAAGCAGAAAAGGGAATTGGAAGATCTTCGTTGAAAAAAGCGTCTTAGCGGTTCGCCCGAGAATCGTTGGGTGTGTTGTAAGAAATCTGAAAATGAGCGATGAAGTGATCAGAAGCCTGATGGAAGTGCAGGAAGACCTTCACTGGACCATTGGCAGAAACAGAAGAAGAATGGCTATTGGAGTTCACGATCTTAGCAGGGTTAACTTTCCGCTTAAATACACCGCAGTTAACTCAGAATTCTCCTTTGTTCCTCTCGACTTCGCAAAAGAGATGAGCGTTGCAGAAATTCTCAGAGAACACCCGAAGGGTAAAGAGTATGCTTTCATCCTTGAAGGAAAAAATGCTTATCCCATGATCATCGACTCAAAAAACGAGGCGATTTCATTTCCCCCGATAATAAATGCGGAGAAGACAAGGGTGACTGAAAAAACAACAGATCTTTTCATAGACGTCACTGGCTTTGACGAATACGTTGACAAGGCTTTAAAGATCGTCGCATGCATGCTTCACGATCGTGGCGGGGAGATCGAGAGAGTTGAGGTTATTCACCCAGATCGGGCTGAAGAAACACCAGATCTTTCAGCTATTAAGCTAAGAATTCGAAAGCAAGAGATCTTCTCGTTGCTCGGTTTTGAATTGAGAGAGCCCGAGATCATTTCCTCACTTGAGAAGATGAGATTTGGAGCCAAAATTGAGGGCGATGCGGTAGAAGTTTTTGTTCCACCTTACAGAGCGGACATAATGCACGAATGGGACATAATAGAGGACATTGCGATAGGCTATGGCTACGAAAGGATCAAACCTGAATATCCCGCGACGATGACAATTGGCTTGGCGCATGAATGGAATGAGTTGAAGGAGCTTGTTCGGGAGATCATGCTCGGACTTGGCTTTCTTGAAGTTATCACCTTCACGCTCACAAGTGAAAGGGCTTATGCGAATTTGCGCAGATCTGCAGAGCCTTGGAAAGAATATGTCCCACTGATGCATCCGCTAACGATTGAGCACACTCTTGTTAGAACAGAAATTCTTTCAAAGCTTTTAGAAGTGATTGCGGTAAACAAACACGTAGAACTGCCTTTAAGGATCTTCGAAGTTGGCGATATAGTTTTGGGGCTTAGGAATAGGCTTAGACTTTGTGCCTGCGTAACGCATCCAAAGGCAAATTTTGCTGAGCTTCGCAGTTATGTGCAGGCGGTAATGAGAGAGCTCGGATTTGAATGGACCGCTAAGGAGTCAGAAGATCCCGCTTTCATAGAGGGCAGACAGGGGGAGATCGTGGTTAAGAACGAGAAAGTTGGAGTTTTTGGAGAGATCCATCCAGAAGTCCTCGAAAACTTTGGAATTCCGAATCCAGTGGTTGCATTCGAGATCGAGCTCGATAAGCTTTTTGAGTGTGGAGAATTGCTATGAAATTCCTTGTTTTAATCCCCGACGGAATGGCGGACTGGAGAATTGAAAAGCTTGGCAACAGAACTCCGCTGGAAGTCGCGGAGAAACCGAACTTGGACTTCATAGCAAAAGAAGGCTCATGCGGTTCCGCATTGACAGTTCCGAAGGGCTTTGAGCCGGGAAGCGATGTGGCAAATCTCACAATCCTTGGCGTTGACGTCAGAAAATACTACACGGGCAGAGGCCCAATTGAAGCTCTCGCAAGTGGCATTAATGCAAATCTCGTTTTTCGCTGTAATCTTGTTAAGGTAAGCGATCTAATGCTCGACTACGCTGGGGGAAGAATAACCGATGAAGAGGCTAAGAAGGTCATAGAGCACTTGAACTCGAACAAGAAGCACGACTTCGTTAAATTCTACCCCGGGAGAAGCTACAGAAACTTGCTTGCCATAAACAGGGATTTTGAATATGATGTCAAAACTTACGCTCCGCACGACATTCAGGGAAAAAAGATCTCTGAGTTCATGCCAAAGGGCGGAAAGATTGCTGAACTTCTTTGCGAGCTCATGGAGTGGTCAAAAGACGTTTTGCCCGCAGTGACGGATAAAGCGAACATGATCTGGTTATGGGGCGGTGGAAAGATCCCGAATTTTCCAAAGTTCAGTGCAAGCTTTGGGCTGAGGGGGGCAATGATCTCAGAAGTTGATCTGCTTAAGGGAATCGCCAATGGCTTGGGGTTCGAGTTTGTTGAAGTTGAGGGGCTTACAGGCTACGTGGACACGAATTACAGGGGTTTGGTGAAGGCAACGCTTAAGTCGCTTGAAAAATTTGACTTCGTTGCCCTGCACACCGAAGGGATCGATGAGGTTAGCCATGAAGGGGATCTTGAGGGCAAAATCGAGGCTATAGAGATCTACGACGAGAAGATCGTTGGCAAGCTCCTCGACAAAGCGGATCTTGATGAGCTTAAGGTCCTCTTGCTCCCAGATCACCCTACGCCAATAGAGCTTAGAACGCATGTTGCTGAGAGTGTTCCATTTGCAATTTATGGCTACGAAAAGGATGATGTTAAGACCTTCTCAGAGTTTGCCTGTGCCAAGGGAAGATATGGGAGCATAGATGGTTTAAAGTTGATGGATCTCTTTTTAAGACGTGAGAAAACGTGAGCCATGGATTGGATCGAGAAGGAGAAGAAGCTAATTCCTCAGGTTTATAAAAGGCAAAACGTTGTCTTTGAGCGTGGAGAAGGTTGCTATCTCTACGATCTCAATGGTAAAAAGTATTTGGATCTCGTTGCGGGAATCGCATGCCTTGCCATTGGTCATTCCCATCCAGAATTCGTTTCAAGGGTTTGTGAGCAGTTGAAGAAGCTTGTCCATGTTTCAAACCTTTACTACACTACTCCACAGATCGCATTGGCTGAAAAGCTTCAGAAGCTAACGGGTATGGACAGATTCTTCTTCTGCAACAGCGGAACTGAGGCGATGGAAGCTTCGCTAAAATTTGCAAGAAAGGCAACGGGCAAGAAGAAATTTGTCGCATTCAAAAACGCCTTCCACGGCAGAACCATGGGCGCTCTTTCAGTCACCTATAAGGAAAAGTTCAGAAAAGCCTTTGAGCCTCTAATTCAGCCAGTAGAATTTGCGAACTTCAACGACATTGTTGATCTCGGGAAAAAAGTTGACAGAGAGACTTCTGCGGTGATCGTTGAGCTGATCCAAGGCGAGGCGGGAGTTTATCCTGCAGAGAGGGAATTCGTGAAGGCGATATTTGAACTTAAGGAAAAATACGGTTTCCTTGTGATCTTTGACGAAGTTCAGACAGGCTTTGGGAGAACTGGAAGATGGTTCGCAAAAGAGCATTACGGCTTTGAGCCAGATATAATGGCAATGGCCAAGGCAATGGGCTCAGGATTTCCAATTGGGTGCTCAGCAATAAAAGAAGAAGTTGCAGAAAAGCTTGAAAAGGGCGACCATGGCTCAACCTTTGGCGGAAACCCATTAGCATGCACCGCTTCGCTTGCAACGATCGAGATCATGGAAAAATACAAGCTTGTGGAGAATGCGGAAAAAATGGGCGATTACTTCATGAAAAGGCTGAAAGAGCTTTACAGCGAAGTCAGAGGCAAAGGGCTCATGATCGGCTTTAAAGTTTCGAACGCTGAAGAGCTTGTCAGAAGAGCACTTGAAAAGGGGCTAATTTTGAATGCAACGTCCGAAGAGAACATAAGGCTCGTTCCACCGCTCGTAATTGGAAAAGAAGAGATCGATCTTGCAATAGAAATACTTTCAGGTCTCGGTTAGCAACAGCTCCTAATACTCTCCTTAACTGCCTCAATTCCCGCTTGAACGATCAGATCAGCAGTGGGGACTTCAAAAACCTTGCCGTCGATCTCAAGAGTTCTGCACTCATACGGGGCACAGAGATCACAGCAAGGAGTATGTCCGAGCTTTGCGTTGAGCCAGTCCTCGAGAGGAAGACCATTTATAAGAATCTGATTTGAACTCAGCGGATCTTTTTTGAACCGCTCTGCAGAAATCTCCTTTTTTTCAAGCAGAACTTTAATGCCAAATGGTCTCAGGATTTCTCTTAAAGTTGAAACAGCTTTTAGGATCTCGATTTCAGTGGACTCACATCTACTGCAGGTCTTCCCATCTTCGATTAGCCTTTGCCACGTAATCGTAAGAAAATTTTCAGATCTTCCACAGCATTTCGAATTCATAAGCTTTGGTTTAAAAAAGGATATAAAAGTGTTGCCATTCAAAGCAATAAGTTTTTGATCATTTGCAGATTGCATAAACTTTAATAGGTAAAGTCTTCATGCCATCAAGCTCCGCGCCTTCATTCAAGTAATACCATCCAGGAGAAGTAAACTCCTGCTTACCTGCGGGATTTAAGGCGGTTTCAATTGTCATTGTTAACTCTCCACTCTCCGAGAGTGCCCAGAATACATGTTTTGCCTTTCCTACTGTATTTATGCTTACAGTGCCAGTAGTTGCTGAATAAGAGACAATATTAAACTCTCCCGGGATCACGTCTTTGACTGTTGAATCCTCCTTTGGGTTCTCCACTGAGATCACGAATGTCCAGCTCTCCTTTGTGTGCGTTTTCACAACAGTTTTGCCACTGAGCAAACTCTTGCTGATCTTCGGCTTCGTCGTTTTCTCTACATCGATCTCCGAGGAGCAGATCGTCAAGATCTTTGCACTACCGTTTTTAAACTCTGCAGAGAGCACGAATGAGATATTATAACTCCCGGGAGGAAGTGAAACCTTTGCCACGACTTCCTCCATACTCATCGGAGCAAGATCGAACTCGCTATTTTTGATCTTCACTCCTCCTATTTCCTCCTTTAAGGAGACTACGACATGGATCGTCTCGTTCATGTTGTTGTAAACCCTAAGTATTGTCCCTTCCCATGTTCCACCTCCACAGCGGATCCTAATATCAACATTCTCGCATATATATCCTATATAAGCTTCTTCAGGCTCAACGATCGCATGTTTATTGCTCCTTTCAGCAGAATAGCTGTTAAAGTCTGAATTAAGCTGAAAAGCCATTAAAGTTGCGACCATGAGCAAACCCAAAACAAAAAACTTCAAGTTCTCCACCTCTTCCTAATTTTTATGATCTCTCCCTCAAAATTACCCAAATAGTAGATCGCCAGCAGGATCAAGGAGATCTCGAGATCCATCGCCAAAATTGGTAGATATGGATGAAGATCTAAAGCTTCAATAAGCTCAGTTGGCAAAAGGGGAATGTATTTTGCTACAAATATTTTCTCTGTATGAATGCTCGTATCTTCGGGAGCAAAAACCTGAACTTCGAGGATCTTCTTTTCTCCCGGATAAAGAATGAACCCACTGTTTTCAAATTTCAGGTTCAAGCTATTTGTGGAAATTCTGTAATAATAGGGATAGGATCCCCCATTCTCAAACTCGACCTGCCTCGAAAAGCTTTCCCCGGGAAAAACCCAGTCCTCTCTTAAACCACCAGCTGAAGTCGTCCCATAGTTTATCTCCTTCTTTTCAAATGCTATAACGTTCGCAAGTGAAAAGACTGTTATTAGAAGCAATGAAGAAATTATGAATAATGTTGTTGTCTTTATTCTAATATATCTCTTGCCTTTTCTCTTTTTTTCTCCTTTGCCGAGCATAAGAAGACCTCCAAGTGCCAAAATGAAAAATAAGAGCAATTTATTCTTTGCAAATAGATCCTCAAGGATCTCTACACCGCTACCAAGTGGAATATTGACTGGATCCCCATTGAAACTGAGAATTTTGCCTATGATCTTATCATCACCAACAGTTTCCTTTCCAGAGAACTGATCTGTGGCGATATTTCTGTCTCCCTTGGTTATATAACCCTCTGCTGTTTTCTTTACGATTCTGTGGCAGATCCAGTCTCCGTTGGAGTTAAAAACAACTATATCGCCAACTTCGAAATTTCTGTCGAATATATTTATAAAAACAAGATCGTTCTTATTAAGCGTTGGACTCATACTTTCTGACTTTATGTAAGCAATGAGAAGAGGGGCGCTAAGGATCAGGCTAAATACAGACAACAGAACAAAAAATGAAAAAATTAGTAATAAAGCTTTTTGTAGCATTTTCACACTGGGCAACTACCCGTATGTGCAACTACCGTGATCTGTCCGTTGATCATGTTTCCCGCGGGATAGCCATTTGTATTGATCACGAAGCCAACAACTGCGAAGTCGCCACCCTCAACAAACATGCTAACCGAATTCGCTGCAGTGCTCGGAGTTGTGTGCCCATAGACATCATCAGGCGAATAAAGCTTTAGAATGCCTGCGATATTACCACTTGCTGAGACTTCAACGCAGATCCCATCATAGCCACTGTCATTTGGCCATAGATCGTTAGAGACCTTGAAAACCTGATCGAACGCATAAGTCGTGTTCGGACTTACTCCTTTGCCACCGCCAGGGTAGTTGGGGTTGAATTTTGAGAAGTCGAAGTAGATCTTGCCGTCCGTATTAATATAGGCATATGGCTGTATCGGGGTTAGATCGATCAATTCCTGATCGTCCGCAACAACCGCAACTGTAAAACTTCTGTTTGCGTCGTAGCTCCTGAAATCAGCTCCTAAGCCAAGCAACGAAACTGCCACTACTGCACTTATGAGGAGCAAGAAGATCTTTGTCATTGCAATCCTCCTCCACAAACTCCCTGATAGTCCGGCTCAGCATGTATCGTAAGGGTCCCATTTAGCCAAGCGGTTGCAACTGAAGTTGGTCCAGTAAGATCCATTCCGATCTCTTTAACTTCGTTTGGAGCCAAGCAGAATACTATATACTGACTCGCGGTATCTGAGTTATAAGCTACGATCCCTCCAAGCTGATTACTATAGCAGATATTGGTCTCAGAAGGATTTACCGGGTTTGCCTTGCAGTATAACTCAACGTCCACACTGCTTGACTGAATGCTGACTATTATATTCCCATATTCGGAGTCATTGCTCCAGAGATGGTTCGAAACTCCAAAAACCTTGTCGAAGTTGTATTCACTCTTCGGACTTATTCCTTTTCCACCACCAACGTAGTTGGGATTGTTTTCTGAGAAGTCAATCACGAGCATTCCTACGCTATTAATATATGCGTATGGTTGCATTGGTGTCAGGTCGATGAATTCTTGGTCATCTGCAACGATTGCAATGTGCACGCTTCTCTGTGCGGTGTAGTCGCTGAAATCCGCCCCAATCCCGAAGGCAAGAAGAACCGCTGTGCTCAACAGCAGTATTCCAATCCCTTTTTCAAACATTTTTTCACCTCTTTCTAACAGTCTATGACCACTTTCGCAGTCTTCGACCGTCAAAATTTTCTTTACCTTAAATTATATGGTTATTTTCAATTAATGGTTGAGTTAAGCATTTTCAATGAAATTCAAGCATTCATTAACCGCTTCTAATTTTTATCTTCTGTGTTAATATATTTATTACGGAACTGCATGTGAAGATCGACGAGGCGACCGTGAGGGCAAAACTCTGGAATACAAGACCAAAGAGGAGCATCAAAATAGACAGGAAAAGATAATAAACGCTCCAAGGAACATCGTATCTCCCCACTGTCTCAGCATAGAGTTTGAAGCCTTCAGGCAGACTTATTAAAGCGATCTTACCCAAACTCTTGTTATACCTTACAATTCCCTCTTTTTCCAGTCTTGGTAAGTGAGTTTGCATTAGGCTAACGTATACTGATTTTCGAGATCTATAATTTCTTTCTTTATTTTCACTATTGAGAATTGCCGAGATCAGATCTTCAACACTTGCTTCACCCCCGTTTTCCGAAAGATGCTCCAAGATGCACTTTCTCCTAGGGCTAAGCAGTGCACTCATATTTAGGCTTTGAAGTGGAGAATAAATAAACAGCAGAAATTATGATGAGGAGCAATGGAAAGAATGAGAAATAAGGAATATAAATAAGAAGCCGAAGTTCGTAAGGCATAATAAGCGAAAAATTGAAACTCTTCATGAAGATTAAAAGATCGAAATTGCCCGGAATGATCGCTGTCCTTCTATTGCTCTTTATTCTATTCACAGGTTTCTATTTTATTCAGGCGTTGTCTTCTCCTGAGATCATGACAAAAAGAGTTGTAAGTGGTGAATACACTCAAACATCCCGTTTGGACTTTTCAGCGAGCTTAAAGCCTAATCTGATCTACGAGAAAGAGAGCGTAAACAGCAAAGAAGTTCTTTATTCCGCTCTACTGGAGAGAATGGAATTACTATACAGATTCTCCATCTCACCTGAATTAGAAGGGGTTTTTGGAAACTACAGCATAATTCTTTCGCTAACTCCTACAAAAGGTGGGTGGGAAAAGGAGATAGGGATCTATACGGGAGAGCTCTCCGCTTCGAGTTTTGAGATCTCGATTCCCTTGGACTGGGAAATGATTCTTGCAATGTGGAAGACGATCGAAAATGAGACAAAATATGACTTTGGAGATCCAAATGTGAAATTTTTGGCAAATTTCAATGTGAAAGGATCCTTGTTTAATAAAAAAATAGAAGAAAAGTTCTCCCATACCTCCAATATTACCTATGGTAAGGTTATCTCATTTTCAGAGCTCAACAAGAGCAAAAAAGACGCTATTTATGAAGAGCAAAGCTATAAAAACGCGTTGAGTGTATTTGGATACCCGATAGAGATTAAAAACGCAAAATTTGTATTTGGAATTCCCTTTTTCACCTTAACAGCGCTAATGGGTATTTTTATCTCTCTTAAGAGAGAAGAGATTTCAGATTACCTTTCAAAGAGAGAAAGAAGAGCTTTTGAGAGAAAGTTTGGAAAGAGAATCGTTACTACTTTGGATTTTCCAAAGTATTCAGGAGCGGTTAGAGTTTTAAATTTGAAGGAACTTGCAAAACTTTCTTACGAGCTCGATAAGCCAATTTTGAAGGCGGAGAATACATTTGCGGTCTTGGATGGAGAGCAACTCTATGTTCATGATAATGATAACAATATTATAAGTGGAAAAGAATAAATACTTTGAAAACCAATTATTCGGTGGAATGTATGAACTATAGAAGATCCAAATATGAGATCGTATCGGAAATTTTGAAACTCTCAAATCACTATGAAGGTGTGAATATAACGAAGATCGTCTATTCTGCAAACTTAAATTTTAAGAATGCCCAAAAGATGATCTCGGAGCTTGTAAAAAGTGGACTATTGGAAGTTTTAAATGGTGGAGAAAAGAAGAGGTTTCGAACTACAAAAAAAGGACTTGAATTCATAGAGAAATACGACAATCTTGCCTCTGTTCAGCATTTTTAGTGTTGCCGAACTTTAATCGAAGTGAAGAACTTCTCCAAAGCTTTTCTTCTATGCGAGACTAAGTTCTTTTCTTCTCCCATTTCTGCAAAAGTTCGATCTCCATAAAGAAAGATCGGATCAAATCCAAAACCTTTTCTACCACGGATCTCCAAAGCGATCTCTCCATGCACAATTCCGTCGAAAGTTTTTATTTTTGAGCCGTCAAAATAAGCTACTATTGCTTTAAAATACGCTTTTCTGTTTTTAATTCCTGCCATTAGCTTTATTATTCCCTCATTACCTATTGTTTTAAATACATAGCTTGAATATGGTCCCGGGAATCCGTTGAGAGCCTCAATAAAGAGCCCACTGTCTTCTATGAAAAAAGGTTCCTTTATTTTTTCAGAGAGAATTTCTGCACTCTTTCTTGCTATCTCCTCAAGCTCAAGAGCTTGAGGCTCCTCATATTCCATTCTCAGCCACTCGATCTCTATAGAGAACATCTCTGCTAATTCTTTCGCCTCTCTGAATTTGCCTTCGTTAGAGGTTATGAATTTCATGAGAAAAATTCTCTGTTGATTAATAAGTTTTGAGATGAGCAAACAAAATAATTTTATACAGAGATAATCTATATTTCATTAGAGTGATCAGAAATGGTCTCGGTTGACTACGTGGTGATCGGTGCGGGGTATGCGGGACTTCACTGTGCAAAAAAACTCATTGAGAAGGGTTTTGAAATTCTCGTTTTTGATATGCGTGCCCCGGGTGGAGAGCTCGAGGTTTTCTCAAAGCTTCAAGTCTTTGCGGAGAAGTATTCAAAATATATTGATGAAATAAAGGCACTCAAAGAAGGGATCAATGTAGATCTGGGGACTGTTATTAAGTCCAAGCCTGTTATTGTTAGCTCCAAAAATGGCTTAAAACGTTTTGAAGCCCGAAGAGCGGTTCTCTGCAGTGGTGCTGCAGATCTCGCCCCAGTTAGACTTAACGTGTTGAGAAAGAAAATGTCCGGGATCTATACATTGGACCAATCTCTGAGAATTCTCGCAGAGAAAAAGAAATTGGGAGAGAAGATCTTGATCGCTGGAAAGCGAGAACCGATCATCGATCTGGTAGAAAGACAGCTTGAAGAATTGGAATACGAATTTGAATTCGTTGAAACTGGGGATCTGGTAGAAATAATCGGAACAGATAAGGTAGAGGGAGTTAGATTGAATGGAAATGAACATAAATGCGACACTCTGATCTTTTTCAATGGAAGAGAGCCATTCAATCCTCTGAAGCTTAAAGGAACCCCCGTTGGAAACGTGAGTGTTTGTAGCTATGACTACTCAAAAGTGGAAGAAAATGTCAGAAATTTTTTGGCAAAAATTCAATAAGTGCGATTAGAATAGAAAGATTTTTTAATTGATTATCGAGTCCTTTATCGGTGGTTAGTATGGAGATCAAAAAAATAGCAGTTCTTGGAGCTGGAGACATGGGGCATGGAATCGCAGAAGTCAGTGCAATGGCTGGCTACGAAGTCTGGATGAGGGACATAAAGCAAGAATTTGTCGATAAAGGGATGGAAAGGATAAAGCAGAGTCTCGTTAAGCTTCAAGAAAAGGGAAAAATTGAAAGTGCTGAAAAAGTCCTTGCAAAAATACATCCGACAGTCGACTTGGCTGAAGCGGTCAAAGATGCGGATCTTATTATAGAAGCGGTTCCGGAGGTTTTTGAGATAAAGACGCAGGTTTTTGCTGAGTGCGATAAACTTGCAAAGCCGGAATGTATCTTTGCAAGCAACACCTCAACCATGAAAATAACAGATCTCGCAAAGGCTACTAAGAGAGAGGATAAGTTCATAGGGCTCCACTTCTTCAACCCCGTAGTCGTAATGAAGCTCGTTGAAGTGATCAAAGGTGAAAAAACGAGTGACGAGATAGTAAAGGTTTGCGTCGATTATGTCAAGAAGATCGGAAAAGTTCCAGTGGTTGTTCGCAAAGACGTGCCAGGTTTCATAGTGAACAGAATACAGGCACCCTCAGGCGCCTTGTTAATGGCAATAATCGACAAGGGTATTGCGAAACCAGAAGAAGTAGATGCGGTAATGAGGAAAATGGGTCTCCCAATGGGTCCATTTGAGCTCATGGACTTTACAGGCATAGACATATTCTACCATGCAAGCAAGTATTATGGCAAAACGCTTAGCCCCGATTATGAACCTCCAAAGATCTTAGAAGAAATGATTAAGCAAAATAAGCTTGGTAAGAAGACTGGAAAGGGCTGGTATGACTGGAGTGCTGGCAGACCGCAGATCGATCTTGAAAAAACAACAGACAAGATCAGCCCACTCGACTTCTCGATCGTTGAGATCAACGAAGCGGTTAGGCTTGTTGAGATGGGCGTTGCAGATCCGCAGGACATTGACACAGCAGTGAAACTTGGTTTAAATAGACCTTTCGGGCCTTTTGAACTCGCAAGCTCTATAGATGAAGACCAGCTCGTGAACAGATTAAATGAACTTGCAACTCTGTTTGGAAAGAAGATCTTCGAGCCAGCAGAGACTATAAAGGCAAAGAAGCTAAAGAAATTGCTCGAGAAGAAAGAAGAAAAGCCAAGCGAAGAATTCCAGACGATAAAAATTGAGAAGCTCGGAGATGGCATAACTAAGCTGATCCTTAATAGACCTGATAGACTGAATACGATCTCAGTCCAATTGCTCGACGAGCTTGATAAAGCGATCTCAATGCTTTGGAAAGATCAAGAGACACGAGTGATAATAATAACTGGTGCGGGTAGAGCATTCTCTGCGGGAGCGGATCTTGGAGCAACAATAACCCACCCGTTCGACTTTGTAGAGCACAACAGGAAAGGAGAAAGGATCTTCAGAAGGCTCGGAGAGATTCCAAAGCCTGTTATTGCAGCGATCAACGGCTATGCCCTTGGCGGTGGATTCGAAATAGCGATGAACTGCGACATAAGGCTTGCAAAGAAGTCCGCAATTATTGGGCTCCCAGAAGTTGGCTTGGGCATAATTCCCGGATGGAGCGGGACTCAGAGATTGGCAAAACTAGTTGGAATAAGCAGAGCGATGCAATTGGCTCTCACTGGAGAGAGGATCACTGGCGAAGAAGCGGAGAGATGGGGTATAGTCAATAAAGTCTTTGAGGATGACAAGTTCGAGGAAGAAGTGCTGAAATACGCAAAGAACATAGTAGAGAGATGTGCTCCGATCTCAATGGCACTCATAAAGAGACTGATCAACAAGGGTGGAGAAGTGCCAGTCGACGTCGGAATGGAGTGGGAGTGCACCGCTTGCGGTGTAGTCTTTGCGAGCGAAGACATGAGAGAAGGCTTCTCAGCATTCTTCAGAAAGGAGAAGCCAAAGTTCAAGGGTAGATAAAAATTTTTTATTTATTTTATAATTTCAACGAAAACTATTTCTCTCCTTTACCTTTCTCACTTGAATTTGAGTCTCATAATCGAAGTATGACATAGGTTTTTATGAGTTTTCTAAACCAAAATCTTTCTTTATCCGCTCCGCAACCTCTTTTCCTGCCCTAAGACTTCCATTCATACTTCTCTCAGGATAATTTGGCTTTGAAGTCATTCCCGCTATGTAGAACCCCTCATGAACCTTGTAAGGTGTGATTTTCTTCAAAAAACCTTTTTCGTAGATCGGAGAGCTATATTTTGCTTTAGAAATTTTAATCCAGTTCACATCTTCCTCCTCTACCCCAAATCTCTTCAGATCTTTCAGAAATAGCTTTTGAATTTCTAAATCACTCTGATTGAATAACCCGCCATCTGGCATTGAGTAGCTTGCTAAATAAACGAGATGTTCCCCATAATCTTCGAATGGCATGAAGTTTGTGTGCTCGATAAGAGCTCCAAAGTTCGCTTTATCAACATTGATCCAGTATAGGTCTGAAATACTTTCTTTTAGAGATAAAAGGGCACAAATACTGCTCTGATATCTAATACTCGGCAAATTAAAATCTTTCGCAAGTTCTCCGAGTGCTGGAATTGGTGCGGTAAAAACAACCGCATCGAACTCTTCACCATTCACGAGCCATTTGCCCGAAAACTTTATTCTCGCACTTTCTTTTACGATCTCAAGTCCTTCTGCCATTCTATCAACAAGCTGTTGAAATCCGTGCCTTATGTAGCCTATTTCCTCTCCTCTAAGCTTTCTGTTGCTTCTAATTGCCACTCTTGCAAGAAGCCAAGCGAAACTAACAATTTCCGCATTATCTCCAAACTTCGCCTTCAACATCGGCATAAAGAAATGATCAACAACTCTACCACTGAATCTCTTTTTTATTGCTGAGCTCGCAGATTCATCGTCAAAGTCTTCATAATTCAGCCTTTTACTCCTCAAGGTGAAGATCGCCAGTCTTAATTTGTCAAAAAGAGACATATGTGGATACCCAAGGATCTCCAATGGTGTGCTGAGAGAGAAGATCTCATCGCCAACAGCAAATCCCACTCTTACAGTTTTCCAGACCAGCTTATGATCTAATCCAAACTTCTTAATAACCTCCAAAAGCTCTGAATCTGTTTTGAAGAGATGATGATAAAATTTCTCAATGCGATATCCGTTGTAATAACTTGCTAAAAGACCGCCAACTTGGTCATTCTCAAAGATCTTGATCTTTGAATAGTCTCGCAACTCATTTGCAACCCTTAAGCCAGTGAGTCCCGCACCTATAACCGCTATTTTCATGCAAAAAGCTCAATGAGAATGTTTAAAAGTATTTTTACATAGAAGTATTTCTCGATAGGATTAAATATCTTGAGAAACTATACTTAACAATGATGGAACAAAAGCTCATAATAAAAAATGTCTCCCCTACCGGGATTGCTCTCCTCGACAAAAGACTCGATGGTGGGCTCCCCTCCGGTAGTTTTGTATGCGTTTATGCGGATCCAATTGCCATGCCAGAAGCTTTTCTCTATCAATTTGCAAGCATTTCAAAAAGCTATTATCTTACAACAAACAGACCCGCTAAGTTCATTTTAAGGGACATGCAGTTAATGCGAATTGACACGAGAAACGTTAACTTTGTGGACATTTTCACCCAGTATTACCTAAACGAATTTGGGCAATTTGTTGTCGAAGATCGATATAGAGACAAGGAGATCTTCGACTTCGTCTCTGAATACCTGAATCAGATCGGTGTGGAGCCCGCTTCTTTAATCGTAGACTCGATCTCCTTCTTTCTCAACTTGGAAGTCGAATGGGGATTGAAAGACTGGCTGTTAAACAAACTTTACGCAAGATCTAAAGAGACTGAGAGTCCCGTTTACGTTTATCTCACCAAAAACGTGCATCCCGTTTCTGTTGTTTATAAAGTCCTTGATCTCTCCGATGTGGTCATAAATGTCGAGTCCGAGAGGGTTGGAGAGAGGATCGTTTCGAAGTTTGCCCTTCCAAAAATTAGGGGCAGAAGACCGATAAACGAATACTTCAGATTCAACATCGAAGAAGGGGTGCAAGTGGACACCTCAAGAGATATTGCGTAAAAGTGCAAAAGATTTAAACCCTTTTCTCCGATTTTCTCTGTGCATTCAATTGTCTGCGAAGACGTATGGATGGTCTACCGCTCAATGTTCTCGGAAAAAGTTGCTCTTAGCGGTGTAGATCTCAAAATTCCCAAGAACAAAATTTTTGGTTTACTCGGTCCAAATGGGGCGGGGAAAACTACTCTAATATCTCTAATGGCTACTCTGCTTAGACAAACAAAGGGAAGAATTGAAGTCCTTGGCTACGACGCAATAAAAGATCTCAAAGAGATAAGGAAGAGAATAAACATTGCAAGCGGAAATCCAAATCTCATTTGGAGTCTCACGGTTTACGAAAACCTTAGGTATTATTCGCTTCTCTATGGTTTAAACGACAGAAAAGTAGTTGAGCAACTCATTAAGGAATTTGAGCTTGAAGAGTTTAGGAATGTGGAATTTAACAGGCTTTCGACAGGAAACAAGCAAAAATTGATTTTAGCAAGAGCATTTGTAAACGATCCCGAGCTTGTTTTCCTTGACGAGCCGACAAAGGGGCTTGATCCTCCTGTAGCAAAGAGGCTCAGAGAAAAGATCCAGTCTTTGCAGAAGGATCTCGGAATAACCGTAGTTTTAACGACGCACTACATGTCTGAAGCAGAAATGCTCTGCGATCGAATTGCATTCATAAATAGGGGAAAGATCGTTGCTGAAGGAACCAAAGAGGAGCTTAAAAGGATGCTGAAAATGAGGGACAAGATAACAATAGAAGTCGATGCAAAAGTGCCTGAAATGAAGCTTGATGGCGTTTTCATGGTTGAAAGGGACGGAAATTTGCTCTCTTTCTATGTTGATTCCGCTGAAAGCAGACTATGGGATCTCGCAAAAGAGGTTGCGAAATTTGGTAGGATAAAGAATATCTCCGTGAAAGAAGTCGATCTCGAGGATGTCTTTAATGAACTTGCGAAATGAGGTTTACAAAACCTTGGGATTTACGTATAGGAACTTCATAATAACGAAGAGAAATTTCTTTACCTTATTTGAGACTTTATTCTGGCCAGTTATAGGCTTGCTCTCAGTCGGGTTGATGGGAGCTTATCTTAATCTTGAGGAAAATTATTTGGCTTTCATTCTAATCGGTGCGGTAACGCTTAGCGTTCTTCAGGTTTCACAGCTCGATGTAGCTTATGTCCTTCTTTTCGACATATGGAGCAAGAGCTTGCGTTACACATTCGTCACACCGATCTCGATCTTCAACATGCTCTTTGGAGCTTGGCTTTTCGGAGCTCTGAGAGGATTTATTGCCTTTCTTATACTCCTAATCTGCAGTGAATTTCTTTTCGATCTAAACCTACTGATTCAGCCCTTCGGAGTCCTCTTATTCCTTTTCGGAATCTTTTTGAGCGCAATGATCATTGGAACTCTAACGTGCTCTTTGCTCCTGATCTTCGGCTACAGAGCGGAAGTAGCTGCATGGACTTTAACAGCGATCTTCATGCTTCTCTGCGGAATTTACTACCCCATAACTCTTTTGCCTTCTGGAGTAAGAGAGATCGCCTATATGATCCCTCTAACGCACTTCTTGGAGTTTTACAGAAGTTTCTACAACTTTCCAGCAAGTTCAGACAATCCAGCATTAATGGGCTTCCTTCTAAGCTTTGTGCTTCTATTCTTCCTTTTCCTGATCCTTATCTGGGCTTTGGACAGGGCGAGGAGAAAAGGGACAATTACGCAGTTTTCTGAGTGAATAATTTCAGGATAAATCTTTTAAGATAAGAAGAGAACTAAATTCATGAAGGAAAGGAAATGTGCCAACTGCAACAATTGGTCACCACACAATCTCTATTCTTTCGTCGGTTATTGTTACGAAAAGAAAAAATTGAGCTTCTCTGAATATTTCTGTGAGCTTTTTATTGAACTTGAGCTTGAAGAGGAGTTTTACTGGTGTGGGACGTGCAGGAGCATAATTGAGTCTGAAGAGGTTAAAGAGCACATAAGCAAGCGACACAGGATCTCCAGAAGGGCTTTCATGGATCCAGATTATAGAGAAGAGATCTATGAAGGTTGATCTTAGCCTTGCGATCGGAGGTTTTCAGGGGGGTGGAATCGAGTCTGCGGGACAGATTGCCTTACGAGCTTTTGTTTTAAAAGGCTACGAAGTCTTTGGCAGTAGAGAGTTTCACAGCAATATAATCGGAGCTCACAGCTATTATCACATAAGAGTTGGTGGAAAGGCTTTAAGATTGCCGTTAGATGCGCTAATAGCTCTTGATGCGGAGAGCATTTTTACCCACTTGCAAAGTTTGAGTAAGGAAGCTTTACTCATTTGCGATCAATACAGCCTGACGACAAAAGCCTCTGAGATCCCTTCGATGAGCAAAGCCCTAAAGAGAAGAATTGAACAGAATTATGGTGATCTTAGCCTTAACAAAATTTTAACGGATCAGGAATTAAAAATAGTCGCACTTCCGATGAGAGATCTGCTAAAGGAGCTGTCTCATGAAAGATCCATGATCTCAGTTTCAAAGGCTTTAAACGTAATGGGGATCTCAGCGGGACTTTATCTTCTTGGGCTGAACAAAGAAACAATAAAAAAAGCTATAGAAGGGCAGTTTTCGAATCCTGGGATCAATTTGAAAGCGATGGAGATCGCCATTGAGAAAGTGAAAGATCTTGAGAGGAAAGAGTTGCCTGATGGTAAAAAGGAGGATAAGCTAATTTTGAGCGGGAATGAAGCGGTAGCAATGGCAAAAATCTCCTCTGGGCTTGATTTTTTGAGCTTTTATCCAATAACACCCGCAACTGATGAAACCCTTTTTATTGAAAAAAGTGGCAAGATCATAACAGTCCAAGCTGAAGACGAGATCTCGGCTATTGGAATGGCTTTAGGAGCAAGTCTTGCGGGTTTAAGGGCTTCAACTTCAACCAGTGGCCCAGGATTTAGCCTTATGAACGAAATGGTCAGCTTTGCGGTTCAAGCGGAGATTCCGATCGTTATAACACTATGGATGAGATCTTCGCCAAGCACAGGGATTGCAACCAGAACCTCACAACAGGATCTTCTTCATGCAATTTTTTCTGGACATGGTGATACTCCCAAAGTTGTAATTGCTTCTGGGGATCATAGCGAGGCAATTGAAGACACCGCAAGAGCTTTCGAGCTTGCTGAGAAATTTCAGATCCCAGTGATCCATTTGCTCGATAAGTTCATTGCTTCCGCTATAACAACAGTTGATAAAAATGCCTTCAGAACTTTACCAAAGAGAGACTTCAGCGAGAATTCTGATGGCTATCTTCGCTACAAGATTACCGAGGATGGAATAAGCCCATTTTTACCTATTGGTAGAGCAACCATGATTGTTAGTAGCCTCGAACATGATGAATACGGATCTGCAACTGAGGATCCCGTAGATAGGGAGAAAATGATCCTTAAGAGGATTAAGAAGCTCGAAAAAGCATCTGAAGTCCTTTCAGAAGAGAGTTATTCTGTTTATGGCGATCATGAACCAGAAATAACCATTGTTTCTTTTGGCTCAACGAAGAATGCAATAATGGAGGCAATTGAAGAGCTCAAAATCCCCATAAAATTTGTCCAGTTGAGAATTCTGAGTCCATTTCCAGACCTCTCTAAGGAGTTGGTAGGAAAAGTTTTGGTGATCGAATCTAACGCTGGACAGCTCTCTTTTCTGCTAAAAGTCCATTGCAGAGTAGATGGCACCGCCAAAAAACTCAATGCGAGACCCATTTACGTTGATGAAGTCGTTAAAGCGATTAAAGCTTTTATGAACGGAGAAAAAGAGGTGATAATGAGTGAAGGGGTTTGATTACAAAACAGACGCTTGGATCCAGTGGTGTCCTGGCTGTGGGAATTACGGGATCCTAACTGCGTTAAGAAATGCCATAGCTGAGGTAGAAATAGATCCAAAGAAACTTGTAATAGTCAGTGGAATTGGCTGTTCCTCAAGGATCGTTTACTATATTCGAGGGAGCAACGTTCACACGATCCATGGAAGAGCGATCCCCGTTGCTTCGGGAATAAAGCTTGCAAACCCAGATCTTATGGTTATAGTTGCGGGCGGTGACGGAGATCTTCTTGGCATCGGAGCGGGGCACTTTGTTGCTTTAGGAAGAAGAAACATCGATCTAAAGGTTTTAATTCATGACAACGCGGTTTATGGGCTAACCAAGGGACAGGCTGGACCTACTTTGCCCTCGGCTGTTAAATTGAGAGCGATGAACTATCCTAATTCTCATGAAGCGTTAAATCCTCTGCTTTTAGCATTTGCTTCTGGCTACACCTTCATCGCACGAGCCTTTGCTTACCACGTAAAACCGCTCAAAGATCTGATCAAGGAGGTTTTAATGCATAGAGGCTCTGCAGTGATCGACATTTTACAGCCATGTGTTACTTACAACGATCTCATGACAAGAGATTGGTTCGAAAAACGCATTTATTATCTCGACTCGCTTCCCAATGAATCTGAACTACTGCAAAAGATGAAAGAAGTGGATCGAATCCCTCTCGGAGTGTTTTACAAGATTGAAAAAGAGACTTTTGATCAGAAAATAAACAGCATAA
Source organism: Archaeoglobales archaeon (assembly GCA_030055595.1). Lineage (GTDB taxonomy): Archaea > Halobacteriota > Archaeoglobi > Archaeoglobales > Archaeoglobaceae > WYZ-LMO2. The sequence continues at coordinate 21,165 of JASFYH010000011.1, forward strand.
TGGGTAGAAAAAACAAAGGGGTCAGGAATGTTTGATTACAGGCTCTACGACTGCAAATTTCTCCACGTCTACAAGTCCGAGATCTGTTAGCTTAAGCTTCGGTATAACGGGAAGTGCAATAAAAGACAAAGTAATAATCGGTGCTTTTAGCTTACAGCCTCCCTCTCTAAGCTTATTTTCTATAGCATTGAGCTTCTCAGCAACGATCTCAGCTTTTTCTTCGCTCATAATGCCCGCAATTCTCAAAGGTAGCTCGTAAAATTCACGGTCATATATCACAATTCCACCGCCCAGATCTATTAGCCTATTTACCGCTTTGCAGATCTCCTTATCGCTCGCACCAATTGCCACTATGTTGTGGGCATCATGAGCTATACTCTGAGCTATGGCACCCTTTTTCAGTCCAAAACCTCTGACATAAGCTTTCCCAATGTTTCCAGTCCCCTTATGCCTTTCAACAACAACTGCCTTTAGAATGTCTCTGTTCAGATCAATTCCAGCGACTTTCTCAACACTTTCTCCAGTCAAGATCTCGCCGTCAATGAGCTCTATGATCCTCGCCATTCCATTTGGAAGCTTTAGATCAGACTCAGAGATCTTTTTAGCTCTCATAGTTTTCTTCGCTTCTTCAGGATACTCGAATTTCGTAAATACTGGCACCTTTCCTCCTACGAAAACCTTCTTCACTTCGAAATTCCTCAGATCTCTAACCAGAACAAGATCCGCAAACCTCCCGGGGGCTATTAACCCTGCATTTATGCCAAAGTATTCCGCAGGGTTCAGAGTTACCGCCTGTAAAGCCCTAAATTCATCAACTCCTTCTGCAATAGCCTTTCGTAAAACACTGTCGAGATAACCCTCTTTTAACAGATCCAGAACACTTCGATCCCCGTCTGTAACGAGCATTACTGTCCTTTTACCAAGAATCGACTTTAAATTTCGCAAATTCTTTGCTGCAGAACCCTCTCTTACCATAACCCTTAGTCCAAGTCTTAATTTTTCCTTTGCCTCTTCTTCTGTTGTGCTTTCATGATCAGAGCCAATTCCCGCTGAAACGTAGGCGTTCAAGTCTTTTCCTGTTAATTTCGGACAATGTCCATCGACCAGCGTTGAGACCAAGATTTTTTCAAGCAGTTCATCTTCGCAGTTCAAGACTCCGGGATAATTCATCACTTCTGCAACTCCTATAACGTTTTCGAACTCAAGAAGCTCTTTGACGTCCTCAGCGGTAATAATCCCCCCAGAATTCTCTAACGGTGAAGAGGGGACACAAGATGGGATCATGCAGTAAAATCTAATAGGTATCTGCTTAGCTTCTTCAAGCAGATAGATAATACCTTTTTTTCCAAGAACATTTGCGATCTCGTGCGGATCCGCAACAACGCAGGTATTGCCCCGAGGGACAACGAGTCTCGCAAACTCTGAAAGCGTTAAAAAGCTCATCTCAATGTGCGTATGTGCGTCTATAAGCCCCGGAACCGCATAAAGTCCTCCGGCACCGATCTCATTCAAACCTTCGTATCTCCCAATTCCAGCGATTCTGTCTCCGCAAACCGCGATGTCCGCTTTGTAGATCTCCTCGGTCAAAACGTTGACAAGTTCTGTGGATTTTATAACCAAGTCCGCTTTCTCTTCCCCCCTCGCAACTTTGATCAGTCTTCTTAATTCATTCTTCGACAATTTCTCGAAGTTCTTCATAACTCAATTTGATCCCATAATCCTCAAGAATGTGAAGTGCATCCTCTAAATTCTTGGCTTTACCTGAAATAAGTCCTTTAATGTCTTCTTTTAAGCTCCAAGGATAAACGATCCACTTCCAGCCCTCCATTTCTGAGGCGTAATAATCCGGAATAAATTTGGAAGTCTTCTTATAATCGACAACAGCGATCTTGACCTCCTTTGCAAGTAAACTTTTCACGTGTTCTTTTACGAGCTTGATCGTCTCCCCGGTGTCTGCAACGTCGTCAACGATCAAAACATTTTTTCCTTCGAGTTTTACGTTAAGTGGTTGCGTGATCTTTGCCTCCCCGGTTATAGTGGCAACCATTCCCCAGTGTTCGGTTTTGACGCTGTATAGCTCTTTGACCTCTAAAAGATCAGCAAGAATTCTTGCTGGGACCCATCCGCCTCGGGCAATTGCGACGATCACGTCAACTTTGAACCCGTTCGCTTTGATCTTCTTTACAAGTTCTTTACAAAGCTGACAAATGTTTTCCCAGTTATACAGATGGCATTTGAACATTGTTCCAATTTTTGGGAGAGAGAATTAAATTTTTCGGTGTCCCATAGAACTTTATCATTCTATTTGAATTAATATTTGTGGAAAAAATTATAAGCATGCGAGTCTAATATATTCGTGGCTTCAATGCTTAAGATTCCAAATTTCAACAGTGTGATCGTTAAAGATCGAAAAGGAGAAGAGATCTTAATTCGAAAGTATGATCATTTAAGAGACAGAGATAAGCTTATCGAGATGTATGTGAACTACGATCCACAATTCCGATGTTTAGGTCTTCCTCCAATAAATTTAGAAGCGATAAAGGGCTGGATTGATTACTTAGGCGAGAATGGATTTGCAATCATTGCCGAAAAAGATGGAAAATTTGTGGGACATCTCGTAATAGTGCCCACAGAAAAAAATGAAGTTGATCTCACGATCTTCGTCCATCAATACTATCAAAATCGTGGCTTAGGGCAGGAAATGATGAAACTAATAATTGAATTTTGTAAAAAAGCGGGTTTTGATGCGATCACTCTCGTAACCGAAAGAACGAATGCAAGGGCGATACATGTTTATAAAAAACTTGGATTCGAAATCGTGGCTCCTTACTATGAATACGACATGCGTCTCCCGCTCAGGTGATCCTTGGCTTTATCTTTTGCCACGGACTAAGATCTTGGAAAGCTTTTGAAAGTCTCAGGACACCGAGATCGTCAAATTTTCTCCCAACGATCTGCATTCCAATCGGTAAGCCTTCTTTACTGAATCCCGCTGGAATTGAAGCTGCTGGTTGACCTGTGAAGTTGAATGGATATGTAAATGGCATCCAGCCGATCGGGGTGATTGGCTCTCCAGCGATCTCCTTTGGAGAGAGGCTACCCAATTCAAATGGCTTAACAGCGGTTGTTGGAGTTATGAGAAAGTCATAGCTCTCAAAGATCTGCTTAAGAGATTTCCAAAGTTCAATTCTCTTTTCTTCGATCTTTACATATTCTCGCCATGTAAGAGACTCCACAAGATCGAGAAATCTGAGATATGGCGGAAAAGCTACCTTTTTCCATTCATCGATCTTGTCGGATAAAAAAGAGACAAACTCGAGAACGACCTTAATTGTAAGCTCTGCTTCGAGACTGGGTGCGTTTAACTTTACTTCTTCAACTTCTCCAAACTTTTCAAGTTTAAATGCGGACTTTCTAACAACCTCCTCAACTTCCGGATCTAATGTTGCGTATCCAAGATCAGGAGAGAAGGCAATTCTGATTTTGTCCAAAGGCTCATTAAGAGCTCCAAAATAGCTTAATCCATCATCTGGCAACGAATTAGGATCTCTAATGTCCATCCCCCTAACAAAGTCCAGTAAGAAGGCGGTATCCTCAACGAAATTTGTCAAGAAGCCCTCGCTTACCATTCCAACAAACACTGGCATTTGAGGATACCACGGAATTCTGCCTGTGGTCGGCTTCAGCCCATAGAGAGAGCAGAAGGATGCGGGAATCCTTATGCTTCCTCCACCATCGTTCCCAGTTGCAACTGGAACCATGCCCGCAGCAACCGCAGCAGCACTTCCACCACTTGAACCGCCAACTGTCCTATTTAGATCCCATGGGTTTCTTGTTGCACCGAATAGCGGATTGTCGGTGTAGGCTATAAGCCCGAATTCAGGCATGTTGGTTTTTCCAATCACAACCGCACCCGCTTTTTTCAGCCTTTCAACTAATATCGCATCCTCTCCCGGAACATGTTTTTCAAGCAGTTTTGAGCCGTAAGTTGTTCTTATTCCCTTAGTGTCCGTGTTGTCCTTTACAGCAACTGGCAAACCCGCCAACGGCTTATCTTTTGCCATTTTAGCTTCTTCAACCGCTTTTGGATTTAAAGTCACAAATGCGTTTATTTTCGGATTCAATTCCTTAATTTTTTCAAAACAGATTTCAACGAGCTCAGAAGCTTTTATTTCTCCACCTTTAAGTTTCTCTACAAGATTGGGGATGCTTTCCATAAGGTCACCTTCGATAATTGAGTAGAAATACTTTAAAACTTTTCGAAAACTGCAAGTATGCTTTCAAAGATCGAAGCTGAAGTCTTACGCAATGCGGAAGTGGGGAAGGTTTACAGCTTAGATGAGCTTGCAAGCCTTACAAAGATGAGTAGAGATGCGGTAATGAAGGCGGTTTTTCTTTTGCAGGAAAAAGGATTTTTGGAAATATCTGAAGTGAAAAAGATCAGATATAAAATTACTGAAGAAGGAAGAAGGTATCTCAAAGAGGGTTTCCCAGAAGAGAAGCTTTTGAAATTGCTTTCTGAGACCGATGAAGTCGAAAGACTGAAGTCAGCACTTGGGGATGAATTTCAGATCGCAGTTGGATGGCTGAAAAGGAAGAATGTTTTAGAACTAAAAGGAGGCAAAATAAGACTAATTAGCAAGCCAGAATTGGCTGAAAAAAGGGCGTTGGAGAGAGTTGAGAAAGGAGAGGAAATCGACAGAGAATTGCTTAAACTTCTTGAAAGGCGAAAGCTTATCGAAAAGGTTGAAGAGAAGACTTTTCAGGTTAAAATTCTCAAAAAAGTTGAATTCGACTTTAAAGAGACAATTTCTGATCTAACACCAGAACAAATAATGACTGGAAGCTGGAGAGGAAAGAAATTCGCCAAATACGACGTAGGGATTCCCTCCGCAGAAATCTACGGTGGTAAGAGCCATCCTTACGAGAGAATTATCAGAGAGTGCAGAAAGATCTTCTTAGATATGGGATTCAAAGAGATCAAGGGCAATTACGTTCAGCTTGCCTTCTGGAACTTCGACGCCCTTTTCCAGCCTCAGGATCATCCCGCAAGGGACATGCAGGACACATTTTATTTGGACAGATATGAGGCTCTCGACTACGAGAACTTTACCAATGTTAAGGAAACCCACGAAAATGGTTGGATCACGGGATCTACTGGCTGGAAAGGGGTTTGGGATTTGAAAAAAGCTCAACAGTTGGTTTTGAGAACGCATACGACCGCAGTAACTATAAAATTCCTTGCAAATAATCCGGAACCACCGCAAAAGGCTTTCTGCATTGACAGAGTTTACCGGAGAGAAAGCATCGATGCGACTCATCTTCCAGAGTTTGATCAGCTCGAAGGAGTCGTGCTTGACAGAGATGTTGGGTTCAAGCATCTTTTAGGCTTGTTAAAGACCTTCTTTTCAAAAATGGGTTTTGAGGATGTTCGCTTCCGCCCGGGCTATTTCCCTTATACTGAGCCGAGTGTTGAGCCCGAAGTTTATGTTGAGGGGCTTGGCTGGATCGAGCTTGGTGGAGCGGGAATTTTCAGAAAAGAGGTTACAGAGCCCTTGGGAATCAAAGGCAAAGTGCTTGCTTGGGGACTTGGTATCGGAAGGCTGGCAATGCTAAGAATCGGTCTTAAGGATCTCAGAAAGCTGTATTTACCTGATCTAAACTGGCTTAGAAGCTTACCTGTGGTTAAGAGATAGTAATGTTTATTACTTAAATTTATTTTCGAGCAAAATTTAAATTTTGAGAGCCAATTGCGAAGGGGTGATCGTATGGCTGAGAATGTTGTCTTGGTTGGCAAAAAGCCGGTAATGAATTATGTTTTAGCAACGATAACTCAGCTGAATGAAGGTGCGAGAGAAGTCGTTGTTAAGGCAAGAGGGAGAGCCATAAGCAGAGCGGTAGATGTAGTTGAGATCGTCAAAAACAGGTTTATTCCCGGAATAAAGCTGAAGGGAATAAAGGTGGACACTGAAGAGATCGAATCACAAGATGGAAAAAAGATGAATGTTTCAACAATAGAGATCACGATCGCAAAGTAGAAAAATTTTTTAATTTTTAAAATCCTCTGACTCTGTGAAGGTCGGATATCTTTGCACGTTTACTCCCAAGGAGATCATCTACTCTGCGGGTTTCCAGCCATTCCGCGTTTTCGCAACAGAGAGACCAATCGAACTTGCTTCCGCATACATTCAGAGCTATTCGTGCTCACAGGCAAGAGGGGCTCTTGAGTGTGCCCTAAAAGACGACTTTTACGCTTTTGTCTTCACAAGGTGTTGTGATACGCTGATGAGACTAACCGATATCTTTGAGTTTGCTGGAAAAAGGGTTTACAACATAGAATTTCCCACAAAGATCGGAAACGTCGAGTATTATTTAAGAGAGTTAAAGGACTTTGTTGAAGTTCTGAGAGACTGGGGTGGGGAAGTAAGCTTTGAAAGTCTTGTGGAGAGTCTAAAACTATACAGAGAGCTCGAAGAGGGACTTAAACAGCTATTTTCGGTTTTTCCAGATTACGAGACCGCAATAAAAGTCCAGCAGATCGATGTTAAAGATGCTATAAAGCTTGTAGACGAAAAATTGAAGTCTGCGAAGAAAGAAAAAGAGAGCCCAAAAGTCCTAATAACTGGTAGTGTTTGTCCATATCCAAAGATCTACGATCTGTTTAGAGAGGCGGGTTTTTCCATAAAAGACGATCTCTGCACTGGCAGTAGATTCTTCGAGTATATTTATCCAACTTTTGAACCTGAGGATCTGGAAGGTGCTTTGAGGTTCATTGCGGAAAAATACTTCTACAAGTCCCCTTGTCCAACAAAGCACTACGAAAGCGACAGGAGATTTGAATACGTGATAAAGCTTGCTGAAGATTGCGATGCGGTCGTGTTTTTGCTTGTAAAATTCTGCGAACCCCATTTCTTTGATTATCCCCAGCTAAAGAGTGAATTAGAGAAAATGGGAAAGAAAGTCGCACTGATCGAGCTTGAATTTCCTGTTGTCTCGACTGAGCAGATAAGGACGAGGATCGAAGCTCTTAGAGAGGTGATACTGTGAGAAAGCTCCAGAGCTCAGAAAAAATGCGAGAATTAATGGCAAGCTATTACATGCAAGGACATCAGGCAGAATGCAACGCTTGGATCACGAGCGGGGCTCCAGTGGAGCTTCTTTATGCTATGGACATATACCCAATTTACCCTGAAAATCATGGAGCCTTAATAGGTGCAACTAAACTCGGAAGTTACTATTCTGATTTTTCAGAGAGAAATGGCTTCTCAAGGGATCTCTGCTCTTATGCAAGATGTGATATTGGTTGTGTTTTTGCAGGCACAAGCCCAATTGGAGGTTTGCCAAAACCGACTTTTTTGTTCGCATGCAACAATATCTGCAACACTGTTGTGAAATGGTATGAAGTTCTTAGCAGAATCTTCAAAGTTCCGTTATTCATTCTCGACACGCCTTTCATTAGAAAAGAGCTCAAAGAGAGTCATTTGAGATACGTCGAGGAGCAATTATATGATTTTATAAAATTTGCCGAGAGAATAACAGGAAGAGAGCTTGAAGATCAAAAACTGAAAGAGGTTATAGCGAGATCGGTCGAAGGTGTTGGATTATATGCCCATTGTCTGCAGAGTGCCCGAAATAAGCCAAGTCCAATGAATTGCTTCGATGCATTCGTGAACATGGCTCCAATTGTTTGCCTCCGTGGGACTGACCATGCGATCCAGTTCTATGTGGGACTGAAAAAGGAGCTGGATGATAGGATAAAACAAGGGATCTCAGCAGTAGATAACGAAGAAATTAGACTTCTTTGGGATAACATCCCTGTATGGTATCGACTTAGATGGCTTGGGGAATTTTTTGAGAACAGAAACGCCTGCCTCGTTGCGGACACATACACAAACGCCTGGACAGGCTTCGGAGAGCTAAAAGGTAACGACATACTCTCAAGTATGGCGGAAGTCTATACTCTGTCCTATTTGAACATAGGCATGGATAGGACCGCTGAGATCATTAATCACCTCATAGAGCTCTACGACGTCGATGGAGTGGTGATGCACTCAAACAGGAGCTGTAAACCCTACTCCTTTGGACAATATGAAATTCAGAAGAAACTCAGCGTTCCATCGGTGATCATCGAGGCGGACATGGTTGATGAAAGAGTCTTCAGCGAAGCTCAGGTTGTGACGAGGCTTGAAGCATTCTTGGAGATGCTATGATCTCTGCTGGAATCGACATTGGCTCTATAACCGCAAAGTGTGTGATCCTTCAAGGGGATAAGATCTTGGCATATAGTATTTTGAGGGTCAAGCCAAATCTTGAAGAGTCAGCAAGAGAGATCTTTGAGAAAACTCTTGAACTCGCGGGCTTGAGTAAAGAAGAAGTTGACAGCATCGTTGCAACCGGCTACGGAAGGGGCAGAGTTGACTTTGCCAATAAAAAAATCACTGAGATCAGTTGTCATGCAATTGGGTCTCATTTTCTGATCCCAGACGTTGGCACCGTTATAGACATCGGTGGTCAGGACAGCAAGGTAATCGCAGTCGAAAATGGAAAGGTTTTAGATTTTGTCATGAATGACAAATGTGCCGCTGGCACGGGGAGGTTTATAGAGGTTATGGCTAATGCTTTAGGGCTGAAAATCGAGCAGATTGGAGAGCTTGCATTGAGGGCAACCGAGAGGCTTAAGATCTCATCAACTTGCACTGTTTTTGCAGAATCTGAGGTTGTAAGCTATCTCTCCGCTGGGAAAAAAGTTGAGGAGATCATAGCGGGAGTTTGTGATGCCATTGCTGGCAGATTGATTGCTATGGCGAGTAGGGTAGGCATTAGAAGAGAAGTTGTGCTCACTGGAGGAGTTGCTAAGAACTTAGGAGTCAGAAGAGCGATAGAAGAGAAGATCGGATTTGGCGTGAAAGTCCCTCCCGAACCACAGATCGTTGGAGCTCTTGGTGCAGCGGTTTTGGGTTCAGGATAAATTCTATTTTTGAACTTGATCGAGTTAAAGTCTAAGCTACTGGCTAAGTAATTCCAATGCCCCTATTTTTAGAAGCATTGCAGTTGAAAAATTCCTTAAAATATACAAGTTTTCCGAGTGAAAGCTTTTTATTCATGTAGTAGTGATGAGCATGATGAATGGGGTCTCGAGTGTGGTAGGGGTTGCGCTGATGGTGGCATTGACGGTATTGATCTCCGCAATAGTGATAACAATGGTCTTTAGTTTCTTCTCGAATATTGGAAAAAGTGCAAATTTCGTAGCATTTTCCATCTCAAGAGTGACTGAAAATGATTATACGATCTCCTTAATGGGTGGAGAAATCGAAAAGATCGATAAATGCAAAGTTTACAAGAATATGATCGAGATCGGGATTTTTGATAGAAATGAGATCGGTAAAAGCATAGATTTTCAGGCAAATTCTGGAGATTATGTGAGAGTTGTTTGCAAATTTATTGATGAAAGCGAAAGTGTTGTTTTTGAACGCTCGTTCTAACTCACGATAATTTTTTAAAGTTTTTTAGCATAATAGATCATATGAAAATCTCCTCAGGAATAGAAGGACTCGACAAACTAATGATGGGCGGTTTCCTCAAGGGAAGAGCCTACTATATCAAAGGGGAAAGTGGGACCGGCAGAACAACTCTGGGGGCTTCAATTTCTTATTGAGGGAGCCAAAAAAGGTGAAAGAGTCCTTTTTATAACCCTTACGGAGAGTGCAGAATATATAAAGGAGAACTCAAAAAATCTGTTCCTCGAGATCGAGGGCATCGACTTTCTGGATTTGACTCCAAGTTCTGAATATTACAGAAGTGCATACGACATATTTCATCCCGGCGAGGTAGAGAGGGAGAGAATTTTTGAAGAGATCATGAGAAAAGTGGAAGAAATAAAGCCTCAAAGGGTATTCATAGACTCAATATCGGAGTTCAGAAGGCTCGTCCCTGATGCCTTCGTTCATAAAAGGCAGGTCATTTCATTCATAAAATTTCTGAATTCCATTGGTGCGACAGTGCTTTTCACTTCCGAAACGACTCAGGAGACACCAGATCAGGATCTGGAATTCATTGCGGACGGGATCATTGAGTTGAAGAGAGACGAAAATGGATTGAAGATTACAGTGAGGAAAACGAGGGGCAGTGATTTTATTTCGGGCTGGCACAGGATGGAGATAGGAGAGGAAGGAATAAAAATATGTTTATTTTAGGGAATGAAACCAAAAATAAGAATTGAAATCTTTGGCAAGGCAAATAGAAGGCTTTTGGAGGACTTTTTATCTGAAAAGTATGAGATCTCCGAAGCAGAATTCGATCTGCTAATCATTGATGAATTTACGCTGAAAATGAGGAGAGAAGAGGTTGAGAAAATACGTTCTGGGACTTTTCTCCCAGTTTTACTCGTAGCAAGAGAGAGACTTGAAGAAGAAGTTTGGGAACTTGTAGATGAGGTTATAATGATCCCAATCCAGAAGGCTGAACTCCTGAAAAGGGTTGAAGCCCTCTTAAGGGCAAGAATGCAGGCTATTGAGCTGGAAAAACATTCCAAAATGCTGGAATTGGAGCTCGGAGCACTTTTCGAGTCTATAGGAAATCCTGTATTGATCATATCTCCAAATTTCGAGATCATCTACGCTAACAGAAAAACAAAGGAGCTTCTTGAAGCAATTGGGATAAGGGATCCCGTGGGACTGAAATGCCATAAGGTATTCCACGGAAAAGATCAACCAGTGGAAATTTGTCCAGTGAATGCGATGCTCAAAAGTGGAAAAACAGAAACGAGGGAAATGGAAGTCCAAGCTCTTGGTGGGAGCTTTGTTGTTACAACCACGCCGATCTTTGAAGAAGGTAAGCTGAAGAAGATCATCCACATTGCAGTCGATGTAAGTCCTTTAAGAGAGGCTGAAAAAGAGTTAAGATCTCTTTTCTCAGAGATCTCAAGATTGAACGAGCTACTTAGAATCATATATAGGGTAAACAGACAGATGGTTAAAAAACACGATTTCGAAGAGGTCCTCTCAGATCTAGTAGGAGAATTGAGCAAACTCGGAGAATGCTGTCTCACCTCCAATAAGGAACGCTATTGCGTAAGGCAAGCAATTGAGAGCAATGAGATCTTTCGAGGTTGCTCCGAGGAGTGTGAATTCTATGCAGAACACAAAGACAAGCAAGTGATAGCCTATCCTTTAAAGACAAACTCGGACATGGGAGTTTTACTTTTTATCTCTGAAAGACTTCGGGAGAGCGAATTTGAACTAATTAAAACCCTTCTGGAAGACATTGAATTCGTAAAGGAAAAACTGAAACTTGAAAAGGAGAAGATAAGGTTATTGGAACAGCTTCAAAAAAATATAGACGAGATCGCATACCTTGTTGATGGAATAAGAAACCCTCTGGCTGTTATTTTTGCTTATACGGAGCTTTTTGCAGACGAGAACTTTAGACAGAGAATTTACGAACAAATTTCGAAGATCGATGAGATCATTTCAAAGCTTGACGTCGCCTGGATCGAATCTGAAAAGATCAGAAATGCCCTAACGAAATAGCCTTGTTCAAGAGGATCCAATTTTCTTGATAAACTCAAGATCTTCCTTTGTGATGCCCTTGATCAGAAATAGAACCGCAGAGTAAACCAAGATCGAGATCGGGAGGATCAGGATCATAGAACCAAAATTAAAGGCGACAAGAAACATTAGAAGTGCAGAAAACAGTGGTTTTGTTATATAAGAGATCTTGGGTTTAATTCCGAACTCCTTAGAGCAGATCAAAGCCAAAAAAAGCCATAAAATTACATTTGAGATCACAGTTGCCATGCTTGCCCCAACGATCCCAAATCTCGGGATCATGAAATAGTTAAGAACGACGTTGAGAAGCGTTGAGAAAGTTAATGGATAAAAATTCAGTTCAGGTTTCTCTTTTCCACTAAAAAAGCTTCCATAGATCCCAAAAACTGGAGAAATTAGCAATAACGACAATATTTGCATAGCCAATAGCCCCGGAAGATATTCCTCTCCATAAGCAAGGAAGAGCAAATTGCTCGAGATCAATATAAGTCCAAGTGCGGAAGGAATGCAGAGAGCGGAAGAGAACTTAAAAGCTCTTGAGAAGGCTCTGCTCAGATCTTCCCCTTCAAGTTTCACAAATACTGGCAATAAAACACTTGGAATTGATATGAATCCCGCTATTGCTGAAATTATGCTGAAACCCGCTCTGTAATAAGCAACGTCTTCTGCGGTAAGAAAATAGCCGATCATAACCAGATCCACATTGGCAAAAAGCACCCAACTAATAGATATAACCGCAGTAAAGGCTACAAATTTCAAAACTCTATTAAATTCTATCTTTTCCTTTTCAGAGAACAGAAAAGGATATTTTTTAGTTGTATAATAGAGGGCATAGAAAAAGCCGAGGATCGCAGATAGAACTATTGCGAAGATCGCTCCAATAACGGATAGTCCAACTAAAACGAGCGAAAAAGTAAATACGATCTTTGAAAAGCCTGAAACGGTATAATTAAGCAAATTGACCTTGAAGTCGTTCATGGCATTTGCTATTGCTAAGAAAAGTGTTGTTAATGCGTTGAAAACTAAATATATGCTCAAAAGCTTTAGTAGCAATGAGATCGGTTTATTGAAAGCTGATGAGATCGTGTCGGAGAGTAAGAATAGCAAAATGGAGAGAAAAACAGATAGAGCTACTTTAAAATTTGTTAAAAAGCTAACATATCCGCTTGCAAGTCTAAAGTTGTTTTTTGAGACTGCATCAGCTACGTATCTCGTTGCAGCGTTGTTTATGCCAAGATCTGCAAAAACCATGGCAACCGTAATGATCGAGATCGACAAAGAATAGAGACCAAAAAGTTCGGGCTTTAAAACCCTCGCCAAGAATACTACTATGATCAGCCCGCTTAGATTTAGAATTAGCATCGATGAGCTATTATAGAGCACGTTCTTGAACACAACTTTTGAGAGCACGATCTTGCTCAGCGTAGGTATTAAAAATCATACCTTCCGATAGATCTTTTCAGAGAGGTTTACGCACTCAAAGCCGATCTTGGGTATGCTCTCGCTTTTGCCAATGATCAAATAGCCACCAGAATTTAGTGCGTTGTAAAAATCTCTCAAAACCTTCTCTTTTTGCTCCTCAGTAAAATAGATCATAACGTTTCTGCAAAAAATCGCATCAAGATATTTGGTTATTGGCTCCTGAGACGTTAGATCGTGTTTTTTAAACCTGACATGTTTTTTAACAAATTCCTTTACTTTATACCTGTTTCCAGTTTTTTCAAAATACTTATTCAAAAGCTCTGGAGACAAGTTTTTTAATTGATCCCTTTCGTAAATCCCCACCGATGCCTTTTTCAAGCTATCATCATCTATATCCGTTGCGTAAATTGAGAAACCCCGATCTGGTAAAGTTTCCAGAACCGCAATGGCTATGCTGTAGGGCTCCTCTCCATTCGCACAGCCCGCACTCCAGAATCTTATAATCCCACTTCTCCTGCTTGAAAGCTCAGGAAGAATTTTTTGCATGAAAAATTCAAAGGGGCTTCGATCCCGCATGAACTCGGTGACGTTTATCGCGATAGCATTAACAAGCTCGTTGATTTCCTCTTCATTACTTTTAATATATCTGAAATACTCTGAAAGATCATTTAACCCAAGAAAACGCATTCTTAGCTCGATCCTTCTTCGAATATAACTCTCCCTATACATATCAAGTCTAACTCCACTCCTCTTGGACGTGTAGCTTAAAATCCCCCGAAGGATCAGATCCATAATTCCCCACCATTACTATACCGTATCAGTAGCCTCCCGTCGTTCACAAAAAAGTATAAAGTTCTTCCAAGACTTCCACCAGTGTCTTCTGAGACGATCCTAACCCCATATTCCCTGAGGGTGTCCCGAACAACTTCTATATTTCTATCGCCGATCTTTAGACTCTCAAGCGTCAAATGTTTAAATATTTGAGCACCTCCAGCGATCTTAGCTACCATATTTTTCCGATTTCCGCTGATGCCCTCAAGCGACTCTATAGCAATTGAAACAGCCGAATCTACGAATTTTGCTGTTTTCAGACCATTTGACTTCGGAAGCATCGCATGAGCCAAAGCTCCCGCTTTGATCTTGGACTCATAGATCGCAATACCCAGGCAAGAGCCCAAACCTATGGTTTTCAGAATTCCAGACTTAGAGAATTTTGCTTCGCCAATTCCCACAATGATCTCCATGTTATCCCAGCATTCCAAGCATTTTCAATATGTAGTCAAGGAACTTTTCATCCGGGACCAGAGTTACTAGGATCTTTATCGCTTCCTCTTTCTCCTTTAGCTCTGTTTCGAACACTATTACGTTGTCACTCTTTTCGGCGATCTGTGCTACGATCACTTCAACGATCGCTATACTTGTGTCCTCTGCAAGGCTCGGAGGGGAGGGAATCAGCATAATTCCAAGCAGATCCGCGATTGCATTGCAAAAAGAAGAGGAGAGAATATTTCCAAGCTCCATGATCGTTGAATCGACAAGTTCTGGATCCTCTATGAGCAATTTTGCGATCTTTTTTGCTTCAGGAAATGAAACGTATAAGTAACCCGTTCTACCATTTTCAACATCCTCAAGTGCGGTAACAACTCCAACAACGATCTGGTCCTCGAAGTATTTGTGTAATTCAGAGATCTTCGCAATTAGCACATTTGGAACGCTCATATCGATCATTTTGCCAAGCATCATTGAAAGCGAAGTTGCAGCATGTGCTACACCTATGTTTCCGAGCTCCCGGAGAGCATCGATCTCCTCGACTTTCAAATCAACCAAACTTATCACCTCCCAAAAGGCTCGAAATATCTAATATAGGCACAACTGTGCCATCTCCCAAGATCGTCACCCCACTAAATCCCCTAATTTTAGACAAAAGCCCAGTAAGCGGTTTTACAACGATCTCCTGCTGATCCACGATCGAATCAACAATAAGGGCATACTTTTCACTCTCTCGCTCCACTATTATCCCTACTTCCCTCTCTTTTCCATTTTCAGACCCAAAGATCTCACTAAGCTTAAATGCGGGAATCAATTTATCTCTAACGATCAAAAATGGATTTCCATGAATACTTTTCAGGTTTTTACGATCTACATATACCGCTTCAACAACGTTGGAGATTGGAATCGCATAAACTTGCTTTCCGACACCAACTAAAAGGGATTTGATTATAGCAACCGTTGGTGGAAGGTTGATCCTTATTTTTGTTCCCTTTTCTTTTTCCGAGATAACCCTAAGACTGCCACCAAGCTTCTCAACTGTGGTCTTTACAACATCCATCCCAACACCTCTTCCAGATATTTCAGTAGCCTGATCTTTCGTAGAGAAGCCAGGAAGGAAAATAAGTGCTTTCAGATCCTCTTCACTAATTTGCGAGCCTTCAGAGATCAGTCCTTTTTCGATTGCTTTTCTTCTGATCTTTTCAAGATCTATTCCCCTTCCATCATCCTCAACTTCTATGACTACGTTATTCTTCTCCCTTCTTGCAGAGAGTTTTATTAGCCCAGTTTCACGTTTACCCTTGGTTTTTCTCTCTTCTGGAGTTTCTATCCCATGATCCACCGCATTTCTAAGTAAATGCATGATCGGGTCGCTCATATCATCGAGCACAGTTCTGTCAAGCTCGGTATCGAGTCCTTCCATAACAAATTCGATCTTCTTTCCAAATTTTCTTGCAAGATCTCTGACCATCCTTGGAAACTTGTTGAAAACTCTCTCAACTTTTACCATCCTAACCTTCATAACCTCGTCCTGCAAGCTCGTGATCGACTTTTCCATTATGTTAACCGCCTCACTAAGTTCTTGGATCTCGTATTTTCCGGAGATCTGCACGAGTCTGCCTTTTATAATTACAAGTTCTCCGATCAAGTTCATTATGGAGTCAAGAACCTTTACATCAACCCTAACGCTTTCATTCTTCTTCTGAATTTGAAGTGCGGGCGAGCTCCTCTCTTTGCTTTTTTCATCTTTTTTTTCCTCTCTTGCTTTCTCCTTTTTGTTTATAGTCTCGCTAATCGTGTATTTTTCAATCTCTGCAACACCACTTAGAACTTCATCCACTTTCTTTGGCTCTCCATTTGCAAAGATAACAAAGTAGTCGCAACCTTCCTCAATTTTACTCTCTTCAGGCTCAGTTGCCTTTAAATCACAAACCTCCCTCAGAGCTTCAAGAATAAGCAAACCTCTAACCCCTTTCATCGCACAGTCTTCGCAAAGTCTAACTTCTATTTTCAAATTCGCATTTACTTTATTTTCTTCATCTACTCTATGGTTCTCATTGGCTTCGTGATCCTCAAATGATCCAATTCGATCGTAGATCTCCTGGCAGTCCACTTCATCACTATCTTCAGACTCGATCTTGTTCAGGATCTCAGAGATCCTGTCAGAGCTTAAAAGCAAAAGATCAACAATTTCTCCGCTTACTTCTTTTCCTCTTAGATCTCCTAAAAAACTCTCAAGTTTATGGCAGAGCTTTTCGAGATTCTTGTATCCCATGAACCCCGCCATTCCTTTTATCGTATGCATCGCTCTGAAGATCTCATCTATTGCACTCTTCTCTCCACTTTCAAGCTTTAAAAAGCTCTGATTCATCAATTCAACGTATTCTCTTGCCTCTTGCAAAAACTCGGATTTATAGTCATTCATTGCCCAGCACCTCAACAAAGTTGGCGATCTCTTCAGCGATCTCAAAGATCGGTTTGACACTGTCAACCGCTCCAAGTTCAATTGCTGCTTTTGGCATTCCGAAAACAATGCAAGTGTCCTCACTGCAAGCTATTATTTTTCCACCGAGTTCATGGAGCTTTTTCATACCTCTTGCTCCATCTTCGCCCATTCCAGTAAGCAAAACTCCAACAGCATTCCCACCGTATACTTCTGCAACAGAATTTGCAGTAACATCTACAGAAGGCTTCACGTTGTTCACAGGCTCTCCATCGAAGATCTTTATTCTCAAAACGTTCAAAGCTTTCCTGAGTTTCATATGTTTTCCACCCGGAGCGATGTATGCAACTCCCTCTCTGATCCTCTCGTTGTCCTCCGCCTCCTTTACTTCGATCTCTGAGGTCTCATTGAGCCTTTCAGCAAGTTGTTTTGTGAAATTCGGTGGCATGTGCTGGACTATAAAAACTGGAGCGGGAAAATCTGCCGGTAGTCTCGGGATTACTTGCTCCAATGCGGAAGGTCCGCCTGTAGAAGATCCGATAAGAACACAAAGCTCTTTTCTGACATTCCACTTTTTTCTAACTACTTCTCCTCTCAATTTTCTCAGATTCTGAAGCCTTATAACATTTGGATTAACTGTTGAAGCAATTTTTATCTTTCTAACAAGCTCTTCAGCGATCTCTTCAATCCCTCCACTTGGTTTAGCTATGAAATCCACCGCACCAAGTCTTAGAGCTTCGATCGTTTCCTTAGCCCCTTCATGGGTTAAAGAACTAAGCATGATCACTGGTCTTGGTTTTTCTCTCATTATTTTCTCCAAAGCTTTGAGCCCGTCTATTTTCGGCATGTTTACATCAAGCGTAATTACGTCTGGATCCACTTTTCTAACCTTTTCTAATGCCTCATCACCGTCTCTTGCGGTGAATACCTCAAATCCCTCTTTTCGAAAGATCTCTGAAACTCTAAGTCTTACAAGAGCTGAATCGTCAACAACAAGCACTCTCATATTCTCGCAACCTTTCTAAGCTCTTCAACAACCTTCGGAGCCTGGAAAGGTTTCACAATGTATCCCTTTGCTCCAAGTTTTATCGCCATTTTCACCATCTGCTCTTGTCCAACTGCGGTGCACATAACCACTTTAGCATTCGGATCAAGCTTCTTGATCTCCTTAAGAGCGTCTATTCCGTTCATTTCTGGCATCACAATGTCCATTGTCACTATATCTGGTTTTAACTCCCTATAGAGGTCAATCGCCTGTTTTCCATTCTCAGCTTCACCCGCAATGTCAAAACCAGCGGAGAATAGGATATTTTTCAGAAGCTTTCGCATAAAAGCGGTATCATCAACTACAAGAACTTTAACCACTCTTACCACCTCCTAATTTTTTAGCACTTTCACTAACAATTACAACCCCCTTCGGAGTTAACTCGATCTCCTTTCGAATTTTAACGACCTTGGCAATCCCAAGGTTGACGAATTTATCGTAGATCTTGTTCAGCTCTTCAGTAGAGATCCCCAATACGGACTCGATGTTCGAAGAATCTAGTCCGGTATAAACCATTGTCAGAATCTGCTCCTCAATATCGGAAAGCTTCTCTTTTGGCTTTTGCTGTTCAAGAATCCTTCTTAGATAGTCTAATAGGAGTTCCAAAGTTGTTTCAGGACAAAGAATAAAACTCGTCACGACTTCTTTGTTTTCCATGTGACTCAAAGATAAAACAACTCGCGATTTATCGCCGACTGTGCGCGTATCCTTATTCACAGATCCGATGGTATTTAAAGGAACTCTAATCTGTCTTTCAGGTGATAAAAACCACACTGCTGACTCAGTTATGCTGAAGTAACCCTTTTCCCATTTCGAGTTTGACACTAAAACTCCTCCCCGAAGTGCCGGAGAGAGAAAATAGACCGCAAATTTATCAGACTTGATGTTAAAAGCGAGAAACCTAAATACCTGTTTCTGCTTCTCACCAAAGTTGAAATAATAGTCTTTTTCCCTTCTGATCCTTATACATTCTTTCTGAACGTGTTGAACGATCTCCAAGTCAGCAACTTCTCTGAAATCGATCTTGCTTTTTTCCCATACAAGAGATTTCTCAGTTATCAAAACCTCCACCTTTTTCCAATTCTGCTCAAAAAATTCCGCAATTAGTTTTGTTTCTGGCATATTACTTAAATCTCTCCACTTCTCCTTCGTTTAGCACCTTGTTCAGATCTATAAGTATCAGCAGACCATCTGGCAACTTTCCAACCCCCTTCAAGAATTTTGCCTCTTCTCTTGCGGTTATTATGCTTGGCAAAGCTTCTATGTCCTTATGCGAAAGATACTTTACCTCGTTAACTGTGTCAACCATCATTCCAATGACTGCGTTGTTGTATTCCACCACTATGATACGAGAATCGTTATCTATTTCTTTAGAGGGTAAACCAAAGCGTTTTCTGAGATTTACGATCGTTGTGATCTGCCCACGAAGATTTATCACTCCTTCAAC
This sequence comes from Archaeoglobales archaeon, assembly GCA_030055595.1. Taxonomy (GTDB): domain Archaea; phylum Halobacteriota; class Archaeoglobi; order Archaeoglobales; family Archaeoglobaceae; genus WYZ-LMO2. Next base: position 40,337 of record JASFYH010000011.1, read on the forward strand.
GAAATCTGGAGCATTTGGGATCTTAGTGATTTGAGAGGGGCGAATTATTTCGCGGACTTGTGAAATGTCCACACCATAACGCTCTTCTCCGAGCTTGAAAACTATAACCTGGACGGTCTCGCCTTTCATAGCTTGCATGAGCTCACCTCCAAAAATTAAAGTTTGAAATTCTCTGAGATCGCCTTTAGCGTTTCGTTTGCAATTCCGTTTATTTTCTCAACACTTGTGCTAACCTGCTGAACCGCTGCGGTTTGTTCCTCGATCGCTGCAGAGGTCTCTTCACTGCTCGCTGCATTCTCCTCTGCAGTTGAAGCGACTTCCTCGAAACTTCTTGCGATCTGCTCGATCTTTGCAACCCCCTCTTTAGCCCTATTTGCTATGGAATTGATCATCTCACCGATTGCGTTGATCAGATCCGCTATATCTTTTGCCTTACTCAAGGCTATTCCAATCTCCTTGCTTCCAATTTCTGAATCCGAGCGAACTTTTAAGATCGCATCGATCACCTTCCTCGTTTCATCCTGAACGCTTCGAACGATCTCCGCAATTTCTTCGGTGCTCTTTCTGCTCTCTTCAGCAAGCTTTCTAACTTCGTCAGCAACAACAGCAAAGCCACGCCCATGCTCACCCGCCCTTGCTGCTTCTATTGCAGCATTCAGAGCCAATAGATTCGTCTGATCTGCTATTGACTTTATTCTCTCTGTTACTTTCCCTATGTTTCTTACAGCGGTTTCAAGGGCTTCGACGATCTTTGCGGTCTTTTCGATTTCTGAAACGATCTTTGAAAGTTTTTCAAGACTCTTCTGCCCAGTTTCACTCGTTTCATTGGCACTGTTAATAGCGATGTCCGCCTTTTTTGTCGCATCACTTGCGATCTTGTCCAGTTCTTTGAACAACTGCTCAGCGGATTTAACGTCCGCAAGAGACGAATTTGCCAACCGAGACAGGTTTTCGCTACCTGTTGAGATCTGCTGTGAAGCACTACTGATCTGCTCCATTCCCGCATTTAACTGATTTATCGCTTCACTCGATTCCCTAAGCAACTTCGTAGTCTCATTCATGCCTTCATATATACTTTTGACGATCTGCTGAAGTCTTTCCGCAAACTCGTTAAAGGCGTTGAAGGTTTCACCGAACTCGTCTTCTCTTAGCTTTTGCAATCTTACCCCGATCTCTCCATCGTAAAGCTTTCTTATTCCATTGCTCAGTGAAGCAAGGCATTTTCCAGTATAAGCAAGCATTTCCTCGATTTCCTTCTCCTTGTTCTTCAACTCCGTTAGGTCTTCAAGGGTTTCAATAGCGCCAATTATTTTTCCTTTAATGTATACAGGAGATGCGGTAATTCGAACAAAAACTCTTTTACCGTCTCTTGTTTCAATTTGAGACTCAGCTATGTATGCATTTTCAAGGATCTTTGATCTTGTAATAGTTTTGTAGAATTTTTCAGCATCTTTGGGATTCTCCAAAATTAGATCAGCCATTACTGGGCGCTTCTCCTTATAAAAAGCCACCCATGCCTTGTCAGTGCCAACGATTTCTTCAGCCTTTACCCCTGTGAGCTCCTCACAGGCTTTATTCCAGTAAACGATCTTGTGCTGTGGATCCATAAAGAAGGCTGCAACCGGGAGCCTGTCTATGATCTCTTTCAATTCTTCTTCTTTCTCCTTCAGCACAGTAATGTCGTTGAATACCTCAATGTAGCCAGTAAACTTTCCATCAACAAAAACTGGATAGATCGAAGCTGAGGAGACAAATTCACTTCCAGTTGCGGTTTTCAATTTCAGTTCAACGTTCTCTATCTTTTCTCTCTTCCTTATTGCCTCCAAAAGCTTTTTAGCTGAATCTTTTTGGTTTTCTTGGACTTTAGCTATATCGACTGGCTTTTTACCTATAAGTTCATCTGGACTCCCAAACCCGCCGAGCTTGGCAGCATTGAAATTGGCATATTTTATAAGTCCGTCTTCGCCAACGAAGATCACGTAGCCCGGCATCGCCTTGATGATCTCCTTTACCATCTGAAAAGCCTTCTTTGCCTCCTCCTCGCGTTTCTTTAGCTCTCTAATGTCCATATAATAACCAACCAAGCCTACAATCTCCCCGCTAATGTAAACGGGAGAGAATGACATGATCGTGTGCATTTCTCCGATGTTTGTGGGCATTGTCAACTCTTTTCCTTCAACTTTGATCCCCTTTTCCAGTGCAATTTCCGCAAATGCCTTCTTACCCCCTCCCAGTCCGAGTTCAGTTGGAGTTTTTCCTATAATTTCGTCCAGTTTTACTCCATAGAATTCCGCTGAATTCAGGTTTGCATACTCGATCCTCCCTTCTTTGTTCAAAAAGAAGAAAAACAACGGTTTCGGTATTTGCTTTATTAGTTCGAATGTAAACTTTTTCGTCTTCTCAAGCTCTCTATCCCTTTCCTCAAGAGCCTTCTTCAGCTTAGCCACTTCTCCGTCTCCGCCCCCTGTGGATTCAAGTATGGATCTGAACTTCCTTAAAAACTCCTCATTTCCAAAAAGGCTTATAATCTTTTGCATGTCATCCATAGCACCACCGAATTACGGTTAGGGAAATAAAAAATAAAATTTTCTTTGTAAACTTTAATTCTTTTAATGTAAGTGCACTTTAGAAATTACTGTCTAAAAATGCGCATAACCCCGAAACTCCACTGGCTTTCTTCCAATAAAAACCCCGCTTCCTTCCTCAATTCTACCTATTTCAATCCCTAAATGGCTGTCCTCAGCGGTGAACAGAAGCTCGTAATCACCACCGCCGTAAAGAAAGAGCTCAAGAGCCTTCTCCTTGTCAACGTATTCAGTTAAATGAGACAGATCAAGCTTTTCAGGCTCGATCACAACTTTAACATTGCTTGCCCACGATAAAAGGTGAGCAGAAATTGCAAGGCTGTCGCTTATGTCCGTCAGAGAATTAGCAAATTCAGCAATTCTCAAACCCTCTTTTATCCTTGGCTCAGGTGTGTAAAGCCTATCAGCATATGGCAGATCTTGCCTTTCAAACCCCTCTTCGAGCATTTCAAGACAGAGCTGAGCCTTGCCGAGAGGAGCGGTGATAAAAAGCCTGTCCCCAACTTTAGCATTTGCTCTTGTTATGATTCTATTAGCAGATCCAACAGCAAAACCAGCAATGGTCAGAATAGGAGAGAAATCGATGTCCCCTCCAGCGACTCGAACGTCAAAGCGTTCTGCCCAATCCTTAATGCCCCTCATAATGCTTCTAAAGAGTTCCTCATCAGCTTTTTTCATCGAAATCGAGTTTAGAAAAACCATGGGCTTAGCTCCACTTCCCGCCAGATCTGAAAGTGCCACAGCGACCGCCATCTTTCCGAATTCCTCAGGCTCCATGAACTTCGGAAAATCACTTAGCTCGTTGACAGTATCGCATGTAAACACAAGAAACTCCTTGCCAAAGCGAAGGAAAGCTGAATCGTGCTTACCAGCGGGCACATCTAAGGCTTCTTTGCCAAAAAGCTCTTCAACTATTTTAAGCAGTTCGAACTCTCTCATATTCCGAAAGAGTTTTGCTCGTAACATAAAGGCTTGAGTAGCTCTCTCTGCCCAAACTAACAGCTTTGAAGTTTCCAAGCTCTCTGAGAGTGCTCTCAAAGAAATCTCCGTGGGCAAAGGCTCCTATGCAGATCGCAGTCTCACCCTTTAAAAACTCAGGGCTGAACTTATCCCCTTTTTCGCTTAAAAGCACCACATTTTTTCCCTTAACAAGGTCGGACAGCTTTAAATCAACTATTTCGAGCAAATTTTTCCCATTGCCCCTTATAGCTTTATCCCTAAACAGATTTTCCATTAAACCGACAAATCTGTTGTAATTCCTTGGCAATCTCGTCTCCACAGCAACTTTTATGATCATTCCGCCAATTGTGTGAACATAGACTTCAAAATTTTTCCTCATCGGCGAGTCGAGCAGTAAAAGTAAGCATTGATGCACAATATCGGGTCTTCCTCTTTTTTCTCTGAACTTCAGTCTTTCCATGGCTGAATGATGCTTTGAGTCATCAAGCAAAATTTCAGAGACCTTTTTTCTTCTCCTTCGAGCATCTGAGACCACTGCGGAGTGATTTCTGATCTCTGCTGGCACAATTTCAAGGCTTGCCTCAAGAAAAATAAAGCAATCCATAGAATGACTATTCAAAGGATAAAAAATTTTGTATGCTACATTCTTCCAATGGCGATGATGTAAAGCGGTTGCTCTTCAGAGAGATTCAAAAGCTTTTTAAGCTCTTCATCGCTAAAAGCTCCCACGGGCACAGCCCCTAAATCCAGAGCGGTCGCCTGCAAAAGGATGTTTTGAGCAACATGTCCAACTTCGAAGTGCACATAGCGCACGCCCCTCTCGCCATACTTTGCAGTTGTTCTCTCGTAAATTGCGGTTATTACGATGTCAATTGCAGCATTTTTCACGCATTGCTGACCCACAGCAATTTTCGCAAGCTCCTCTCTTTTGTCTCCGTCCAAAACTCTTACGATCGAATGATTTTGCGGAACATATCTGTAAACTCCTTCCTTAACGCCTTCAACTCTGCCTACGACTACGAAAACTTCGAGCGGGTAAAGCGCTCCCGCTGAAGGTGCGGTTCTAAAGCCACGAGGATCTGTGATGCCCTGCGCCGCCCACAAAAGCTGTGAAAGCTCTTTGATTGTAATGGGCTCATTGCTGTATTCCCTTATAGATCTTCTTTCAGCCAATGTCTTCTCCAAGGACTTCTTACCGTCTAAAGTCGGTTCTGGAAGTTTTATGAACTCACTTGAATTGTGATCCAATAATTTTCTCTCTTCCACCGGCTGGACACAGCATGCAAATATAAAGCCGAAGAGTAGTAAGAACAATTTCTTCATGTTAAAAAATTTAACTTTTGTGTTCATTAGCTTTTTGTCGATTATCAAGAAGCTTTCGCATATTTTCGTAGCATATGTCAAAAAATTCAATAAAATTAAAAAAATGAGAAGAGCCCATAAAAAATTTTGAACACTGCCTGCAACTTTCTCCGATCATAGATTTTCGGGGAATTTTTCCTCGATCAGTATTTTCATTCACTATTCAATATAATCATTTGAAATTATTTTAAAGATTAATCTATAAAATATTATTTAGCGTAAATTTTAAATATCTTTCACCCCCTCACGTAGGGGAAGTGATGAGTATGGGGGCAAGTGTCGATTACGAAAAAAAGCTTAGATCTGCGGAAGAAGTAGTAAAACTCGTCGAAAGCAACTCAGTGATCGCTCTTGGCGGATCCATGAGCTTTGCACAGATAATTGACGCACACTTAGCAAATAGAAAGAATGAATTGAAAGAAGTATCTGTTTCGACTTTTATCGATGTTTTACCATATGAGTTTCTAAGAGCGGATCCGGAGTGCGAGGTCTTTCGCTGGATGAGCGGTTTTGTTCATCTTGGATGCAGGCAATTTGCAAAGGAGCTTGGAACCACCATGTTCGTTCCAAATCTATACTTTGACGTTCCAAGGATTACAAGAGAGATCCACAACGGAAAAATAGACATTTCCTTCCTCGTAGTTTCTGAAATGGATGAACATGGATACTTTAACTTCGGGATCACAAACTCCCATATGAAAGCACTGGCAGAGTCTTCAAAGAAGGTCGTCCTTGTTGTGAAGAGGGATATGCCCTGGGTTAACGGAGGCTATGACGAGACGATCCACATTTCTGAAGTAGACTATATCGTTGAGGACGAAACTCCGACTCCATTTCTCCCGTTTACTCCTCCCTCTACAGAGCGGGATGAGATGATCGCCGAAAACATCATTGAGGCAAAGCTCATAGAGGATGGATCAACTCTCCAAGTTGGAATAGGTTCTCTACCGGATTCGGTTATAAAATTGTTGAAAGAGTGCGACTTTAAGGAGCTTGGACTTCACACCGAAATGCTCGGAGATGGCACAGCGGAGCTGATTGAGGAGGGGATAATTACAAATTCCCGCAAGAAGTTCGACAAGGGCAAGTCAACCTTCACCTTCACCATTGGAACAAGAAAGCTTTATGACTTCATGGACAGAAACCCCTCCCTCGCGAGCTACCCTGTGGATTACACAAACAATCCGTTCTTGATCGCTCAGCAGCCAAAGATGTTCTCCCTAAATCAGGCTGCCCAAATAGATCTAATGGGTCAGGTAAATTCAGAACAGCTCGGACTGCTAACACCCACTTGCAAGCTTTTCCAGATCAGCGGAACAGGCGGACAGCTGGACTTTGTCATGGGTTGTCTTTTCAGCAATGACAGAAAGGGGAAGTCTGTTCTTGCCCTTTACTCAACCTACAATGGTTCTTCAAGGATCCTTCCCACCCTGCCAGAAGGATCTGCTGTAACTGTTCCAAGAACCATGGTTCAATACGTTGCCACTGAATGGGGTATCGCATATCTTAGAGGCTATACTATAAGAGAGAGAGCTACCGCTCTTATAAAAATAGCTCATCCCGACCATAGGGATTGGCTCGTAAAAGAAGCACAGCGGGTTGGAATTTATCCTCCAAAATACACCCCACCTGCGGGAAAACCCGAAAACGTTCTCGTCTGGAGAGATTAAGGTTAATTTTTATGTGTTGCGGTTTTGAATCGACTTAGTAATAGGCTCCAAACATTTAAATTGAGTTGTCATAATAAAATCCCCGTTAAGACCGTGATTAGCCTCTCAGGAACTTATAAGGTTAGAAAATTTTATATTCTACAATGTAATAACATTATTAAACTCGCTAAACCAAGATCGAGAGCCATTCTGCTCTTGATTTTGGTTGCGGGAAAAGGAGGGGGGACTATGAAGCTTTACATCTGGATCTTTGTAGTCCTTGCAATTTTTTGCTTAGCTGAAGCTGTGGAAGCGGTCGGAATAAAGGTTGTGAACAATGCAGAGATTGTTCTTGGCGATAGAAGCGATAACAAGATCAAGATCATAGATGACAGAAATCTTCGGGATGGGCTCAACTACAACGATCTCGAAATTGTAGCAGAGCTAAGGAGAGACTATGAAGATAGAGATGCCATTGCAATCTGCGACGTCAATGGTGATGGATTAGGAGAAATAGTATTTGGAGATGCAAGTGATGACAGAGTTCATATTTACGACCGCAATTTGGTAGAAAAAACATCCATAGATGTTGGTTTTGAGGGCGAAGACGATCTTGCATGCGGTGACGTTGACGGAGATGGAAAAGACGAGATCGTAGTTGGAGATAGCAGTGGGGATAGGATCATAATAATTCAGGTTGGAGCACAGCAGAATGAATGGAGTCCGTGGACCGCTTACATCTCAATTCCACATGGTTTCTGGGGAGGAGACAGAATTGCGGTCTGCGACGTCCTTGATAGCAACAGAGCGGTTGGCTCTGACGGACGTGCGGAGATCATTGTTGCAGACACGGATGACGATAAGATACACATCTATGAATACATAGGTGGGGGCGGTAGTGATAGAGGTTCTGAGATTAAAAATTTTGATGTGAAATTCCAGGTTAGGGGAAGAGATACAATTCAATACGATGTTGAGGACGAGATAGCATGTGGGGATGTTGATGGTGATGGAGTTGATGAAATTGTATACGGAAATGGCGTAGATACACATAAGATCTATGTTTACAATGCTAACGGGAGCATAAAGTTCGAATTCGATGCTTACTTCGATAGCTCAGATGAATTGGCGGTTGGAGACGTTAACATGGATGGAAAGGATGAGATCATAAAAGGTGATGCGGACAGCGACAGATTGCACGTTTACGATTTCAATGGCAATGAGATTGCGGTGATCAATGTTGACTATGAAACCGCAGACGGAGTTGCGGTTGGCGACGTCGATGGAGACTCGCTTGCAGTTGAGGAAGTCTCTTGCCAAGATACAACGATTGCAAATCAGGTAATTGCAGTGATCAATGCCCCTCCAAAGAACAGCGGAGTTAACTACAACTCTGCAGACCCGCTCTATACTGACTTCTATGTTGAATACAAGAACAGAAGACAGGAACAGACAAGTTTGAGCTTTAGAACGGTTGCAGATTCCGCGTTCTCTGCAAAGTTCTCTGCAAACTTCGGAGTGTTTGGAATTGCAAAGTCAAGCATAGAGAATGGGATAAATAAGATGAGCAGAATTGAAAGGTATAGGGGAGAATCGAGAACTGTGACCATTGCTGAAGGTTTAAGGACAGAATACAGAGACTTTGTAATCGCAGCAACCTACGATGTCAGAGTTTGCGAGTTCAGAATTTTGAAACCGCAGAATCTTGCTGTCATTGATGGGCAACAGCAATACATGGTGCTAACAATTCCACGCAGTAGTCCTACGATAAGCTCAAGAGAACTCGTATTCCCTCAGGATTATACGAGCAACAGGATAACACAGATTCACACCGTGGGCAACATTCTGACTTATCCCTCCTTGGAGAGTGGACTTGTAAACTATGAAATGTCAAAAAAGATACTCTCGAGGCGTTTCACAGTTGGTAGCGGAACGCTTGACTATTACTACAGCCAAGAATCTTCCACAATAGATGAAAGCAAAAAAGAAACGTCAATAAGGAGTTATCTTGGCTATAGATCTTCCGTTGGAGGTTTTGGCAATTCCATATCTGTAAGCCTCCGCGGTGATTACGGAACACAGCAGATCAGCACAGCGAAGTTGAGCTTTACAGAACAAACGGATTTCCATGTTCATTATCGCGGACACAGCGGTTTTATCAGCCAGACTGACAAAATGTATGATGCAACCTTTGTGCTCTATTACGACAATGTTGATGGACACCTTGTGTTGGACTGGCTTGTCCCAGCACATGGCTCGCATTATGCCACAGATTACAGCAGATTTGGCTCCAATTTTGGACAAGTTGCCACGAATAGAACGCAAATGACGAACATAGGTGGCTTGATCTGGGGTGAGCCCTTCGCTGCGGTTGACACCACTAATCCCTATCTCTACGTCGAGAATTCTCATGCACTCAAGGGAGCAATGATCACGATCCCGATTAAAATACAGAATGCAAAAGATCTGAGAAACATGGACATCGAGCTGAGGTATAATCCGAGTATTTTGGTTCCAAGGAACGCAAATGCTGGCTCGCTAACGCAGAACTCCTTGCTTGAGTCAAATTTGGGCACAACTGTGAAAGTTGCGTTAGTTGACCAGAATGGTATAAACGGCAATGGAACTATTTTGGCAATTGATTTTGAAGTTACTGGCGATGAGAACGAAGAATGCTCTCTAACTCTCAGCGCTTCTGGAAATAAATTGAATGGTGAAAGCGTAACTTTCAGCATTGGAAACGCTATTTTCAGAGTGGACAGCGAAAACGCTACTGTTAGCGGATTGAGAGGAGACTGCAATGGAGATGGCAGAATAACGAGCGTCGATGCTTTGATGGCTTTACAGATGGCGGTTGGCAGAATACCTGTTAATATGGTTGCGGATATGAACAACGATATGCAAGTCACTTCTCTCGATGCTGCACAAATACTCGAGCTATCTACCCAGACTTCTTCAACGAGAGCCTCGGAACTCATGAACGGATATAACCCGGGCATAAAATATCATGAGATAGCGAATTACGCAAGGGTGAGGTGATAAAATGAAGAAAATACTGGTTTTTATAATTTTGCTCCTATCAATCTGCAACGTTTCAGCCATGAGCTTAAAAGTTTCGGATGCTACTGGAAAAGTTGGAGAAGACGTAAGAGTGCCAATAGTCGTTGAAAAAGCGGAAAATCTCGGAAGCATGGACTTGGTGATTGCCTACAACGCAGAACTGCTAAAGGTTAAGTCCGTTGGGAAAGGAGAACTGAACAAGGGGCTCATATCGTCGAATACAAATGAGCAAAATGGTATAATCTCGATCGCAATTGCGGATTCGAAGGGAATAAACGGAAACGGAGAAATTGCGGTTATAACGTTCAATGCACTCAAAGAAGGAAGCTCTGATGTCACCATTGTCGGTGCCAAGGCTTACGATGTAAACACTCACCTTGAAATTACTCTGAACTCAACCAATGGAAAGGTAACAATATCTGGGAAATCAACACCCGGATTCGAAGCCTTGCTTGCGATTGTAGCGCTCCTAATGCTTGCTCTAAGGAGGAAAGCATGAAATTACTTATTTTTTTAGTTCTTGCAATTCTAATAATTCCATTAGCTTCAGCAAAGGGAGACTGCAATTCAGACGGCAGAATAACAAGCGTTGACGCTCTAATTGCATTAAAGATGTCTGTTGGAAAAATTGAGCCAAACCAAAGCGCAGACATGAACAACGATGGCTTTGTAACTTCATACGACGCGTTCAGAATTCTGATGCTTGCTACTGGTGATGAAGAAGAGCTTTTCTTTCTGCTCGAAGATGCGTTGCAAGGCTACGATCTGAGCAAAATCTCGGGAGAGAGAATGAACTGGGTAATAGCAAAGAGAGATGGCTCAAAGCTTACCATTGGTGTTGTTGTTGAAGGTGGGAAAATTAAAGACTTTGTTAAAGGTGAAATTTCGAATCCGACAATAACCGCTTACACAACTGAAGACACAGTCAGAAGACTTTTAGCTTCCAAAAGCCCTGATGAGCTTAGAAATGCTCTGAAAAATGGCGATATTAGGCTTGAAGGTGTTGGAATAGTGAATCAGATAAAAGTTGGATTTATGAACTTGCTAACAAAACTGGTGGGGTTGTGAAGAGTTTTGTAAATGTTATCCTATTGCTTTTTATCGTTTTTTCTGGTTGTTCAGAGGCAAAGATATACCATATTTCGCCAAATGGGAATGATGCTAACGATGGAAGCGAAGAAAGACCTTGGAAATCGCTTTCAAAGCTTAACGAGCTCTCAGCTGGCGACACCGCAATCCTGCATGGGAGATTCAATGAAGCGGTCGATTTAGAGGTCTCAGGAACAAAAGATGCTCCAATAAGCATAATTGGAGCAAATGCGGTCATCGATGGAAGTGGTGTAGACAGGGATGGGTTTGTTATTAGACCCAATGTGTCTC
>JASFYH010000012.1 GCA_030055595.1 Archaeoglobales archaeon
GTTGCAGAAGGCAAATAGAGCATTTCCATCGGTTAGTAAATAGTTTAGGGTTCCATTGTAGCTTTCAAGTAATGTCTTGGTTGCCAACTTAACCGCTGGATAAATTCCCCTGAATCTACCTCTTCTCAGATATTCAACAATTTTGTCGATCATGAAAGAGAAAGCCATTGCGGAGTCAGTATTACTTTCAACTTTGCTCGGGTAGTTTATCGGCAGATCGCCGTTGTGGGCGAATAGCCATTCTCTGTTGAGAAATCCAAAACGAAAAGAGTGGCAGTTTTTCTCACAGACTTCACCTCTTGTTGCAAGTCTCAAATGTGCCAATATCACATTGCTTCTCGCATTTTCTACTGCTTTTCTGAAAATCTCGCTTGAGTTCGGATCTTTTGTAGATTTTTTGACCACCGCTTTGCCATCTTCGTAGTATCCGATTCCCCATCCATGCCAGTAACGGGTATGATACCTTGCAAACAATGGCAGGCTAAAAGTCCTCCTATCTTTACTGTTACAGCTTAAAGCGAAAAGCTCACACATAACCTAAACCCCCAGAAAACCAATAATTAGCTCATCCACATTTGAAGCTTTCTCCATTACCCATCACCTTCACGTTTTCAAAATTCTCAACGAACCATTCTGCATTCTCAGTGTGCACGGGAATCAGCACTTCAGGATCGATCTCGTCAACGATCCATATCAGGTCTTCTTTTGAAGCGTGTCCAGAAGCGTGATAGCCCTTAACGAACTCTGGTTTCAGTTTACCTCCCTCGTTGACAATTTCAAAGCCAAAAATCTCGAAATTGAAGGCTTTAAGCCAGTTTTGAAGCCTTAGAAAATCAAACTCCTGTTCTTCACTGTGGGCTTCGCTGGAAGAGTAAATATAAATGCCCCCACTGGGCTTTATGTCGAGGAGATGCTTCATGTCGTAGAAGGAGAAGCAGAGAATGTAGCTTTCGGGAACTCTGTTTATCTCCACAGGATCGAAATAAGCGTTCCCCCAATTCTTCATCACAACTTCCGTTTCCCATTTGTCTCTCCTCTCTTTCAGCTCTTTATAGATCCCAACTCCTTCCATTCTGCAAATGCGATCCGTTAATTCCAGAGCATATAGCATGTAAGCGTCTTTGGCTGTGACTACGAGCTGTCTTCCTGTTTTATCCGCTATTTCTTTGAACATCTCAAGTCTTTCGATGTTCCTCGGAGAGAAGTCAGCTATCACCAAACCCTTAGCATGCTCAACCGCTTTAAGACAGTTCTCGAAAACCTCCTTTTCCGTAACGTTGTAATCTCCCCTTCCCGCTCTCGTGCCCTCGACAATGAGCACACTCGCATTCTTCGCCTCGTTCACAAACCTCTTTGTTTCACTCTCTTTTCTACCGTGGAGCCTTATGTCGCCCGTGTATGCGATCGCAATATTGCCATAGAGAATGTAGCCCAGAGAACCGTAGACAGAATGATCGACCTCGAAGGCTTTGATCTGGGAGGGAAGATCTTTTTCTTCGAGACAGCAAATATTTCCCGCTTCAATTCCTTTCCCGGATTCCTGTCCGGGGCGTAAGCATAGGAATTCTTCAAGATCTTTGTTGATCTCTTCTGTGCAAACAAAGTCTCTGCCCAAGTAAGGCTGTTTTTTGTTTTGAATAGCTTTTAAAACTCTTTCGTCTTCGCAACGCTCTCTAAGTGAGTAGTAAGGGATTTCGCTACCTCCTGTTTGCTTTCCGGAATCTCTCATAGCTTTTAGAATTGCAAGAGAGGCTGGAGAAGCAACGATCGGAATGCTTTCATGAAGATAAGCGACGTTACCAAAGTGATCAAGATGTGCATGGCTTATAAGCACCGCTTCAACTTTCAACTTCGGATAGGACGAAAGATCGACGTCTGAAGGGATCAGATCGCTCCTATAAACGTTAAGTCTTGGAATCAGCCCTAAATGGAGGGCATCATGGATCCCTCTTACGCTCCTTTCCCTTAGAAACTCCTCAAAGTATTTGCTGTGCTTCGCAAAGTTCATTCCAAAGTCGAGAAAAAATCCTCTGCCATTTTCTTCAACATAGATCTTGTTCCCCCCAATTGTGTCAGCACCGTCAAAGATCGTTATCTTCATTTTCTCTCCTCCAAGTCCCGTAGACTGCTCAAACTCGAGTAAAAGGCTCTTAAATTGTTAAATGATCTCTGAACCTTTGGAACATTGTTGCTTGCGATCTCACCTCAACGAGAATTTTTCCAAGCTCTGTTAGGACGATTCTAACATTTCTCCCGACTTTCTCTCTTTTGAGTAATCCTTGAGTTTCGAGTTTTGAAATCAAATGGCTTAGCCTCGATCTTTCGCTAAAGAAAATCCTTGAATTCCTGTCTATGCTCGGATTTAGCTTCAAGATCAGCTCATCGAGTGAATTGACGCCACTCTCAATCGTTGATAAAACTCTGAATTGCTCTTCGCTGGGAAAATCGATCGGAAGTGTTGGAATCTCGATGATCTGCTCAACACCGATCTCCTCGAAGTTCTCATCGTATTTTGGAATTGAAGTAAATATTTTGCAATTTGCAACACAACCAGCTATGTAGCCCGCTATGGCAAGGGTGCGAAGCGAGCCCGAGGCGTTAATAACGACCCCCCTTCCCGAAGCTTTTTCAGCTCTTATGATCCTGAGAAGTTGCATCACCGCCCTTATAACGTCTCTCTTGTTTATATGTTGTATTTCAACTTCAAAATTTCTTTTAAGTTCATTTCTCAGCTCTTCTGCAACTCTCTTTACCTTCTCCTCACCAGAAATGTTCTCTTCGCCGACAAAAAGGATGATCTTGTTTGTAGGTAAATTAAAGGCGGTTATTGATTCAAGGATCTTTTCTTTGTGGTGTCCACTGAAGACGAGCTGGGTGATCATGGTAATTGCTGGTGGTTACTATGCTTAAATTTTTCTGTCAATTGAAATAAACATGCTATATATGCCATTCCTAATCAATCGGTTTCTCGTATTCAATGCCATTTCTCTCCAGATATTCGAGTAAAATCTTGCTTGGATAGACAATTAGAAGCTTCTCTCCCCTCAGGATGACTATTGTTTGGCGCCATTCGTTCTCTATTATGAGTGCAATCTTTGAAATGGCTAAAATTTGCTGTTTATTTAGCTTATCAAGATCAATGAAAATTCCGTTAAAGATCTCCTTTACTTTATCCGCAAGTTCGCGATAGGATCCGTAATAACTTTCTGGATACCTTGCAGAGTAGATCTGGATCCTTATAATCTTTCTTTCTTTGTCGATCTCGTAGCCCATATCGTATAATAGGTAAGGTGTGATTTCCACATCTATTTCCCATCCTTCAGGCGGATCAATTAGTCCTCTTAGCTCTCTTTTTATTCTCTCTTTTTCTTCTTTCGAAAATTTTCCTCGAGCTAATTCCGATCTTAGAGGTTCATCCAGAAGAGTCTTTACCATTTCAGCAAATTTTTCCCAAGGAATGTCTTCTCTATCAATCAGATACCTCAGCTCTTGTTTTATTCTCTTTGCCAATTCACTCCTCTCTTTATTGCAAAGATCTTCCATAAAATCACCTCCAATACCTTTCGATCTCGGGTTCTATCCCGAAGGCAACTCCAAACACTCTTTCCCCCTCATTTTCGCGAAAACTCAGAAAAACATTGAAATCGGGCTTTAAAGAATAAACCGCGGACTCTGCTTCGCTCTTTTTTCCTGTTTCGAAATGCAAAAAAAGCGAATTCGCTGAAGATATGTCCACATTAAATAGGGGGCGAGAAAGGCAACTCTCTAACGCCTCGAAGCAGGATTTTCCTTCTCCGAAGAGCATTGTTGATGTCCCTCCGGAACTTAGCAGTTTTAAAAAGCTGTCAGCGTCGAATTCTGCAATAGGTGACGTGATCGCATTAGCCATCGCAGTGATCGTTGTTGCAATGATCCCTTCAGGCACTTTAAGTGCCTCGCGCGTAGGCATATTTGGAGGGCAATTCCTGAATAACCAGTCGTTCTCCATAAGTATGAGCGTGTCGCACATTTTTCGCAGAATTTCAAGAAATTGAAGAGCCATGTTATACCTTTTTCTCTCAACCGCGAAAGGTATCACGGCTAAGCAAACAACAGTTGCGAAATTGCGGGCAATGTTTGCGATGAGGGTGGTCGCTACCGTTCCAGTTCTACCACCGAGCCCACAGCAAAGGAATATGAGATCATATTCTTCCAAGGAAGCGAAAAAGTCTCGAGATGTTCCACTAAGGATCTGCAAGACATGATCCCTTTTTATACTGATTACTGGATCCTCAATTAGAATTTTTCTTTTTGCTTTTGTCATTTCTAAGCAATTTCTGTCGGAGTCCAAAACGAATGTTTTTTCTTGGGTCTTCATTTCTGAAATTTTGCTGATCAATCTACCACCATAGCCTCCGAGACCGATTAAGAGAACTTTGGGACTCATATTAGCTACCCCTTATGAGTAATTTGTATAACATATACTTAAATTTTTCGCTCAATTGAACAAAAAATTCAAATACTATAACTCTGAAATAACTCTGAAATTTTACATTTGAAGCCATAGTAAGGGCGAATAACTTCACCTTTGCTATTAGCCTCTTCTAATAATACTAAAGAGAATGAAAAAATACCAAGAATCGCTATTCCAATGAAAATCGAGAAAGTGAGCAAAGATCTTGCATCAATTGCCTTCAGGGTTTATGTGAAAAAGCTCTAATTCCGAATAACGACTACAGGAACGGGCTGAGTTATGTGAGTGTGCTTGAGAAGAGCTGGCTTGAGAAATACTACGCTTATCTTCTGGCTCTCCTGATCCTTATTCTAATAATCGCTATGAGGGTGAAGAAGATACACCAATTGTTTCCTTCACGAGAATTTTGCTCTCTTGAGTTTGAGGTTTTTTGAATTTCAGCAAAAAAGCGGATCTTTCGGGATTTACAAGTTCGATCTCACCTTCGAGGCTCTTTATGAGCTGTTTTACGATAAACAAGCCAAGTCCGCTACCGCCTGTTGTGAAGCCTTTTGTGAAGAGCTTAGGAGCGATCTCCTTCGGTATCCCCGTGCCGTTATCTTCCAGAAGGATTTCAACATTTTCTTCATCACTCGAAATTTTCACTCTTACCTCAGTGGCTTTCCCATGCTTAACCGCATTTCCGATAAGGTTATCAAAAATATTGTATATGCCTTCATTCGCCAAGACTTTTGCTTCAGTTTCTCCATCAATTATGATCCTAACCCCGTATCTCTTGGCGACTTCTTCGAGAATACTTTTCAGGTTATAGGGATCTCTCTTAATCTCCATCGTGGATTCAAGCTCTTTCATCTTTCTAACAAGATCAATTCCAATATTCACCGCATTTTTAGCTTTTTCAAGTCGTTCTAAGTTGAATTCCTCTTCAAAAAGCTCCAAATAAGAGTAAATCCTCGTGAAAATGTTTAAAATATCGTGTCTTAGCATGCTGTTGAGAAGCCTGAGGTATTCGTTGAGCTCCTCAATTCTCTTCTGTAAAGCAACTCTGTCGGAGACGTCAGTGTATACAAGCAGACAGTATGGTTTTCCTCTCAGATCCACAAACCTCGATCGAGCTTCAATCCAGTGCATGTGTCTATAGGCATCAAGAGATCTTATAATTAAAGGCGGATCTGCGATCTTTTTTCTTTCTACAAAAGTCGTAACAACCAGTTCCACAAGCTTTGTATAGTCTTCCGGAACGAAATATTTATGGGGATTATTCAGCATTTCATCGTAATCCAATCCACTTGATTCTCCCAGAATTTTGTTCACATATATAACTCTCCCTAAATTATTAACTATAACCACTGCGGAGGGAAGTTCATCTACTACAGTTTTCCAATCTATTTCCTCCATGATAATAAGTATTATGGAAGTAATTAAAAATTTTTTGATCGGAGACTTATATAATTATATAATTTATGAATTGCCAGAGCGATTTATCGGTAGAACGAGTGTGGACATTAAGGCGAATGGGGTTATACGGGATCTCTTTAAGAAGTCAGATCAGCTTGAAAGTATATATCACTCAAATGCTACTTCAAAGTGATGAGGCTCGAAGAAATAATCTCATTGCTTGAAAAACAGCCAATGAGTGTAAAAGAGATCTGCATCGCTTTACAGCTTGATCCCTCGCAAGAAAAGAGTGTGATTGAGGCAATAAAGAGAGCTTCGAGAGTGCTAAAGAGAAAAGGCAAACAAGTGCTCATGGAACCGCCAAAGTGCAAGAAATGTGGCTTCGAATTCGAAAATCCAGATCCAGGCAGATGTCCGAATTGCAAAAGCGAATGGATCTCTCCAGCGAGGTTTTATGTTCAAAAAATTGGTGAAAAAGCTTAAAAGATCTTTTGAGCATTTCTTTTATGAACGATCTGGAAAAAGCGAAGCTTTTGGGTGTATTTCAGGCAATAGCATTTGCATTTCTCCCAAGCCATTTTGAGACAAAAATGGTAGATAGTCCTAAAAAGATGCGTGATTTGACTATTGAATTTTAAAGAAAAGATTTTTAGCATTCGAAATCAAAGATCTGCAGTAATTGAGGAAGTGATCTGGGATGAATTTTGGTGAAACCAGAACTTTGAGCGGGAAAGCCTTCAAAGATTCCGCAGTTGTGGAGTGCATTGGAACTCTGGATGAAGCAAATGCATTCATAGGGCTTGCAAAGGTTTTTTCAAGGAATAGAGAGGTCAAAGAAATTTTAAGTGATCTCCAAAAGAGACTTTTCAGGATCTGCGAGGAATTTGCGGGAGGCAGAAAGGTAGAGAGGTCTGAGATTGAGTGGATTGAGTTGCAAATCAAAAAAATCGAAGAAGAGGTTCCAAAGATAAGAAGCTTTGTGATCCTCGAAAAAGATCAACCGACCGCTTTGCTAAGTGTTGCAAGAACCGTTGTAAGAAGAGCGGAAAGAAGAGCTCTTACTCTCTACAGGAACGGACTCGTT
This sequence comes from Archaeoglobales archaeon, assembly GCA_030055595.1. Taxonomy (GTDB): domain Archaea; phylum Halobacteriota; class Archaeoglobi; order Archaeoglobales; family Archaeoglobaceae; genus WYZ-LMO2. The sequence continues at coordinate 6,936 of JASFYH010000012.1, forward strand.
TCAGAACAAGCGGTTGAGTGGTTAAACAAGCTTAGCTATCTGCTTTATCTCTTAACGCTAAAGGAGGGTGAGCAATTCGAGGAGGTGCACTTCTGAGCTATGCTTGTCAAGAAAAGAGACGGTAGGCTTGAGGAGTTCGATGAAGAAAAATTGATTCGAACTTTGATCCGTGCGGGTCTTAGTGAAGAGAAAGCAAAAAGGGTTGCTGAAGAAGTTAAGGCTCATATTTACGAGGGAATCGAGACAGACAAAATTCTCGAAATTGCTCTTGAGATCGTCGGCAGATATTCCAAGCGGGTTTCAGCGACCTATGGGCTAAAGTCTTCACTTCTTCGCTTAGGTCCCGCGGGCTACAGATTTGAGAAGTTCGTTTCAGCCCTTTTAAGAGCATACGGCTACGAAACTGTGACGAATCAGCTAATTGAGGGCAAATGTGCACTCCACGAGATCGACGTTATTGCGATAAAGAAGAAGAGGTTCCTTATAGAGTGCAAGTTCCACAACATCTCAGTTTACACTGGGCTAAAAGACGTCCTTTACTCTTATGCCCGCTTTCTTGACATAGTCGAAGCTGGAAAAGAGTTCGACGCTATTTGGCTTTTCACAAACACTAAGTTCTCAAGCGAGGCGATAAGATATGCCAAATGTAGGGGTCTGCTATTGACTGGTTGGAGATATCCAGAGAATGAGGGCATAGAATTTATGCTTGAGTCCAAGAAGCTTTATCCGATCACCGTTTTGAGCCTGAAGGACTTTGAGATCGAACAATTGCTTAAAGAGGGTTTGGCGTTCTGTAGCGATCTTGTGGAGAATCCAAAAAAGGTAAGGGAGATCCTTGGCAAAAGAGGGGAAAGCGTATTGGAAGAAGCAAGGATCGTTCAAGAAGGGATTTAGTGGATCATTGTGGCTAAAAGAAATCCTATTATAGCCCCAGAATTTATGAAAGGCAATCCCGCATGTGCCCCCTTCTTCTTCTCGATCAGGAATAAAAGTAAACAAAGCCCAAGAAGTCCTCCCAGAATTGTAAATAGGGCGGTTAACTTTATAAAGGAGATCTCAGGTGAACTGGTAAACTTCTGAGCGGAAACCGCAAGGATTGCTGGGATTACAACGTCTCCGACACCCATCAGCATTTTATCGTTTCCCTTTGGAATTATGAATACCATTGGAGCGTTGATCCTCGTCACAGAGTCCGCAAGGCTTAGCATGTGCTTTGTTTTGTATACAGAGACAGCATCGTATACTGCAAGGATTGCAAGCAGAACGATCACAGGAAGAGGCTCAAGGCTTATTCCGAACATAGCGGATATTCCAACAGAGAGCAAGAAAGCGGATATGTTCACTAAGAGCCAGTGAGGTTTTTTTATGAGCATTAGGGTAATAAGAATTGCGACGAATAGAGCCAAGATCTGAAGGAAAGGTATTAGGACGTAGAATATGGAGATTAGCGTCAAAAAGTAGATCAGTCCCGCTAAAAAATGCTGAGATCTCGCAAGCAAAAGAACAAGAGCGGTGAATAGGAGTATGAGCACAAAATAGATAAGAGAATTCGAAACGTCTTCTGGGTTCTCGAAAACAACCATTCCCGCAGACTCATAGTCTTGGATGGAGAAGACCGCTAAAAGATTTGCAAATAGAAAGATTATAGCAAAAAGAAACCTCAATCAACCACCTTTAATTTTAGCTTTGCATTTCTCGCTTTTGCAATTTTCAAGCCTCTTCCCGCTTCTTTATCCTTCCTCACTTTTATGAGTCCCTTGCCACTCACAAGAGCGGAGAATAAATATTCGTCATCCGCATAGACTTCGACGGTCCTTCCTTCAAGTCCCTCAGCATAGATTATGTAGTGCTTGTCTGTCTCCTCAATTCTCGGCTCCGCAAGCTCTTGTTCCTTTGGGACTATGTCAATTGATACCTTTAGCTCTTCCTCAAGTCTCTTAATTCTTTTTCCCTTCTTTCCGAGGATCTTTGGAATCTTGGTTTCCGGAACTTTCACTATTGCCTTCCTTCCTGAAACGATCACCTCAAAGTCGTCGAGGATCTCAGAGAACCTGCTCTCCACAGCCTTCTTCAGCCTCTCGTCGCTCTCTACAGGCATAACTACTACTTGCTCGCCAAACGTGTAGATCTCAAACTCGACCTTTTTGCTCTCAAAATCTTTCACTTCTATAACTGGTCTCGCAAGATCCGCTTCAAACATCCCTGAAGGAACCTTAACGGTAAAATCAAGCTCGTATACCTTTGAGATCACTCCCGCCTCTATGAAGATCACCGTGTCCACAACCTGCGGAATTACCCCAAGCTCAACTCTGCCGATCATCCTCTGCACCGCATCAATTGCCCTCGTTGCATGTGTAACGCCGATCATTCCAACTCCCGCAAGTCTCATGTCCGCAAAAACCTGAAAATCGGAAGTTCTGCGTAGTTCATCGTATATTGTGTAGTCTGGACGAACAAGGAGCAGAATGTCTGAAGTTAAAGCCATGTCTCCTTCAAGAGGGGCATACTGCGTGATCTCGTCTCGAACCATCAGATCTCTTGGACTTTCCATTGTCTTTACAACGTAGCCGTGCTCAAGCAAGTAGTTGGCAACACTCGCTGCAAATGTCGATTTTCCCGCCCCAGGTGGACCAGCGATTAGAATTCCACGCTGTCTCTCCACGATCCTCTTCTTTAGCTCCTCGCTGACGCCATATTCCTCTATGCTAACCTTTGCTATCGGTCTGACCGCTGTTATCTCAAGTCTGTCAGAGAAGGGTCTTTCAGCAATCGCAATTCTCACATCCCGAAGCTGAACAACTGTCGCCCCCTTTCGCTCGATTTCAATACTGCTCTCCTCGTCTTGCTTTGCCGCCTCAATGATCTCGTCCGCAATCCCTGAAAGTTCCTCATAGCTCATAGGTTTATCGCTTAGCTTTACAAGCTTTAAAGCTCCGATCTTTCCTCTTTTTGCAAAGGGTGGCACACCTTCGCGAAGATGAACGCTTGCGGTGTCTGGAGTGAAGAAGGTCATTATTTTCGTTTCTTCTGGCTTGATCATTTTTGGCTTAACGTAGATCGTCTCAATTCCCTTAGCCTTTGCTATTAGTCCCTGAACTCGATCAGAAGTTACCAGAATCGCATTATGGGCTTTTGCTATGTCTCTTATCATGTTGTCGATCTCTCCACCCTTCGCAAGCTTTATTTCATCAATGCCTGGTCTTCTTCCCGCAAATTCGACCATTATGTTCTTATTCTTTGCGATCTGAACGATCTTTTCAATTTCCGCAAGTCCTCTAAACCCGCTTATGCGTCCAAAATTTGCCTGAGCTTCAAGCTCTGCAATTACCGCTTCTGGAATTATGATCTCGTCGATCTGTTCTGCGATTACCACACCAGTAAAGGGAAATTCTTCTAATTTCTCCTCTTCAAGTATTTTTGAAATTCCGCCAGAAACAATTATGCTCGTGTCAGGAACGATCCTCATATTCAGACCTCCTCAAGCTTTTTAAAGAAACAGCTCCTATTTCCAGTGTGGCAAGCATTTCCCTTCTGCTCGACTAAATACAGCAACGCATCGCAATCACAATCAACCCTTATTTCAACTAATTTTTGAGTATTCCCACTGCTCCCGCCCTTCATCCAGAGCTCGTTCCTGCTTCTGCTCCAGTAGTGGGCAAAACCTGTTTCAAGACTTTTTCGAATTGCAGTCTCATTAGCGTAAGCGAGCATGAGCACTTCCTTTGTGTGCACATCCTGTGCAATCACGGGGATCAAGCCATCCTTAAACTTGAGCTTTGAGAGATCCATATAATAAAGCTCTTTGTGATCTTAAAAGTCTTTACCTCTCAAAAAGATTTCGAGAACTTACTTCGAATTTTGCAGAAAGAACAAATATCGCCACTCGCAATTTCACCACAGATCGAGCAATATCTCGTCTCTGAGGGCTTCTTAACTTCAACCGTAAGACCTCTGACGAAATTCTTCACGAACCCCGGCTTTTTTAGTTCAATATCGTAAACGATTTCCTTCCAATCAGGCTTCGGGGCATAGAGACATTCGCCAGACTTAAAAGGGAGCTTCTTGAGGATTGCATAGAGCATGTTCTCTTTCTCGCTAATCTCGAACAAAGGTCTCGCCCTTGCAACAACCTTGGCATCAAAAGGCTCTATTCTCGGCAAAAGCTTTTCAGCAAAAGCCTGCTGATTACCCGCGATGTTTTTAAGATAAAACGAAGCAATGTCCTCTGCGGTGTGCCCTGTTGCAACAACATCGAAGCCATTCTCTCTTGCAAATCTATTCATGATGTATCTCTTTGCGGTTCCACAGACGGAACAAACCCTTCCCCTTGCCTGAGGGATCGTGAAACCGTAATCTTTTAGCTCAACAATGTTAAGCCTCACTTTGAGAAGATCTGATAGCTCCTCGACTTTTTGTTTTGAATCTCTTGAGTAATCACCAATTCCCAAGTCGATGTAGAGCATTTCAAACTCAAAGCCAATTTCTTTCAGAACAGAAGCCATTGCAGAGCTGTCCTTGCCACCAGAGACTGCCAGAAGAATTTGCTCTTCCTTACTAAGAATTTTATATTTTTTTATCGATCTTTCAACAAGCCTTTTGTAGAATTCAACGTAGCAATCCGCACATAAGGAGATCCTGTAGGCTCTAAGATTTGCTACCGCCTTTTTACCGCATTTCTTGCATTTCATAGTCCTAAAAGTCTTAAGTTTGGAATTAGGACCATCATTGCTAAGGAGAAGAAAATGAAAACCGCAAAGAACTTTGCAATTTGCATCGAAACTCTTTCCGCTTTATCTCCAAACCTCCTCGAAAGCATTCCTGAGAATGTCTCATGAAAGACTCTGCCTCCATCAAGTGGTATTGCTGGAAGGCAGTTAAAAAGTCCAACCCAGAAATTGATCCAAGCGATCCAGTATAGGGAATTAAGGAGCCAGAAAACGTATGGGGGATTATCGAAGAAGTTCTCCATTCCAGTAAACCCTTGGAAGGTAAAAGGCAGAGAGATTACCAAGAGCCATCCAACTGGATCTTTTAGGGAAGCGGGAATACTTTTAAGGTTCTTTAAGATCTCGTTGGAGTTGTAAAAGTTAAGTCCTCCGATGCACTCTAACTGGCTCACGTAAACACCCATAAAAGCTCTCCCGTTCTTATCTGCAAGCGTCAGATTGAAGATCTTGAATTCTTTTAGTTCGCTGTCGTAAACCTCTACTGAAATGCTTTGTCCGGGCTTCTTTTTCTGCATTTCTCTGTTGAAATCCATGGGACTGCTAACGAGAACATCATCGATCTTTGTAATCATCATGCCTCCTTTTATGCCCGCAATTTCTGCTGGAAAAGTTCTGTTTTCCTCTTTATAAAGTCCAGAAAGCTTTACTCCCCTGACTCCCAAAAAAGTCATTAAATGTTCTCCTGACTCATTTTTGAGGGTAAGAGTGTTCATTTGATAGGGTTTGACCAAATCACTAATTCCGTCCTTTACCGCTACACCATTTACCTCTAAGACTTGCCCAATGGATTTCCCGCTGTCATCGACAACGCTGTTCGTCGGATTTAGGAGCGATAAGCCGTTAAAGAATGCTATAAATGCCAAAAAAGCAACAATGAAGTTGCTGATCACACCAATAGAAAAAACTCTTATTCTTGAGATTCTTCTTGTTTTTTTGTCAAATAGCTCTGTCTCGTCTGGCTCTGCAAAGGCTCCTATAGGCACCAAGGCAAGTATAATCCCAAGAGACTTCACCTTAATTCCTTCAACTCTACATAGAACCGCATGGCTTACTTCATGCACAACAAGAGTTACAAGCAAGCCGATAAGTCCCCAGATTAGCGGGATAAATGGATTAACTCCCGGAATGAGCAAAGCTGCTTGCGGACTCGTCAGTTCAGAGGGTTCTGGAGGATATATTACCATTATGTAGTCCGCAATTATTACAAGTGCAACCATGAAAGCCATGCCAAAGAAGACCGCGGGTAAGCCAAGATCCGCTATTAACTTCCAGAATCTCTTTGCCTTCGAGATTTTTTCAATCGTATTTAGCCCTTTGCTAGTTCTTAGCATCAAAATGGGTCCATAGTTTTTCATCCCGAACTTCTGGAGAGTTCCAGTTTTGTTTAGAACTTCAAGAAATGTCCAGTAGATCAGAAATAGAAGCAGTAACCAGAGCATTAGAGTTTGCTAATTTGAAAGAATAAAAAGCTTTTCAAGTGTATTCCTTAATAACTTCTGCCAGTATTTCTCCCTTTCCGCTTGATGGTTTTGCAATAGTCCTGCCACAGATTAGGCACTTCACAACTGTTGAAGGATGGTCGAAAATGATCTGCTCGTGCTCGCAGTCGGGGCATTTTACTCGGACAAATTTGCTCTTCTTAGGCATTAAATCACCTCTCTATAAACTCGAACCTCTTAGCCCTCCATGTTGGTCTTGTGTGAGCCTTCTTGCAAACTGTGCATCTGAACCTTATGTTTACTCTCTTTGTTGGCTTGTCTCCGCCGGGAACTTTGCTGAACTTGCCTAAATTACCGACTTTACCCCTTCTTCTCTTCTGCCTATTGATCCATTTAAGCTGGCTCGGTCTACCCTTGCCAACTTTCTCAACCTCGTGAAGAGTGTGCTTCCTGCAAACTCTGCAATAGGTCATAACCTTCTTTGGATACTTCATCCTTTCACCTCGATCCTTTCAGCAACTCCACTTTTTATGAGCACTTCAGCATTCTCCGCTGGTAGAGTAGCGACATCTTCCCTTCTCAATTTATATCTTTTTCCATCCACTCCAAGGATTTCCACATCTTTTTTAATTCTGACAAGAACTTTCTCCAACTTTTCTGTTTTCTTCTCAAAAACCTTCCTACGGAATTCGGTTATAACTTCAACAAGAGTTCTAAAAAATTCTCTCTCCAAGGAACTCATATTTTCCTCATTCAAACCAACTTCCTGTCCGCAAACTTCAGCCCATGCTGCGTTTATGATCTTTCCAGTTCGAAGCTCAAAGATCTTTTTCTGCAAGCGTTTTAAGGCTCTGATTTCGTCCTCCACTCTCTCGTTATCCTCTTTAAGCGTTTCAAGTTCCTCGATCCTCTTTCTTATTCTCTCATATAGATCTTCGTCAATTTTTGCCAATTGGGATCTGTTTTTTTCAATGATCGTAAGCAGTTCTTCAATCATCGGAATGAGTGGGCATGAAAAGCTTTAAACATTACTTAAATTCGACGACTTGAATATTTCATATATTAAAATACCACTTGCAACAGATAAATTCAGCGAACCAACCTTTCCACGCCCGGGGATCTTTACGATCTGGTCACATAATTTCTTTACTCCCGCGGAGATCCCTCTGTCTTCGCCACCAACCACAATCGCAACTGGAGGACTTAATGAAACCTCTCTAAGATCCTTTCCGTCCAGATCAGCACCAATAACGAGGAAACCGATCTCCTTAAGCTTTTTTAATGGCTTCACAAGATTATCTTCGCTTGCGATTTTAACATGGAACACCGCCCCCATCGAAGCTCTAACGACTCCTTCAGTTATTTGAACCGCTCTCCTCCTCTTTATGACAACTCCAGCACAGCCAAAGAATTCAGCAGTTCGAATGCATGCTCCCAAATTCTGCGGATCGTTAACATTGTCAAGCACGAGTATAAAACTATTTTCCGCAATAGCCTTTTTTGCGATCGTTTCGAGACTTGTATATTTTACAGGGCTAACTTCCGCACAGATCTTCTCTGGAACCCTTGCTCTGTAAACAGGGATCTTCATTTTTCTTGCAATCTCCACGATCTCCATGATCTTGGGATTCTCTGAGTTATAGTAGATCTTACTAACCCTTCCAGACTTCAACGCTTCCAAAACACTGTTCGCACCGCAGATCCTCATAAAATCACTTACTGTCGCTCCACCAACCGACCCGAGATCATGCTTTTCACTCGGGTGTGAGAGGTGGAGCAGATCCATTTCTATTAACAACTTAAAAAACTTTGTGGCATATTTAAAAACCGCCCCAATCTTTGAGACGGTATGGAAATTGAAACATTAGCACTTGAAATTCCATTTGCGAAACCAGATCTTGTTTACGTTTACTTCATAGACTCTGAGATCATGATCGACGGTGGTTTTTGTTCTCAAGAGCATGCGGACAAAATTTCAGAGTTCGAGCCAAAGGGAGTTCTTATAACCCATCATCATGTTGATCATGTCGGCTATCTGTTCTTTTCAGAGATCGAGAGTTATTTGCATCCCATAGAGAGAAGACTAATTGAAATTTACGAAAAACCTCAGATCTTCTTAGAGAGGCAATACCAGATCTGCAGGAAATTCGGAATTCCAATAGAATATCCAAAAACTCTTGAAATTTTATCATCGCTGAAATTAAATATTCTTTCAAAGATCTCAGAGTTAAAAGAGCAAAACTTCGGTTTTAAGCCCATACATGTCCCCGGGCACACTCCCGGACACACGTGTTTCTATAGAGACAATGCATTATTTTCAGGCGATGCAATTCTTAGTGAGACAACACCGAATCTTGGGCTATATCTTGATTATCCATACGGGGTCGAGGACTATTTGAGAGCGCTAAGAGAGCTCAGAAAGTTGGAGATCGAGGTGATCTATCCCGCACATGAAAAGAGGATCTATGATGTTGTAGAAAGGATCGACAGTTTAATAGAGCACTATACTCAAAGAACAATTGAAGTGCTCGAGATTTTGGATTATAAGCCAATGCTTGCTGAGGATGTAGCTAAAGAGATCGAATGGGCTGAAGGGAGGTATGAAGATCTAAACCCGTTTGATCGCTATCTCGCACTTCTCGAAACACTTTCATATCTTAGATCTTTGGAGAAGAAAGGATTTGTTAAATCCACTGGCAATCCCACGGTTTTTTTGAAGATCAGGTCTTTTCACTGCCAAAAAGAAGAGATCTAAGTCTTTCAGATTCGATCCAGGCTTTTTCAATGTCTTTCAGTAGCTCTATGACGGTGTCGATACCTTCCATAGCTTTTTCAATAGCTTCGTCTCCTACTTCACTGCGAAGCTCACAAAACGCTCTTGCAACTGTTAACGGATTTCTGATCCTGTCAACTAAGTAGGCAATCACCATTATATCCTTTTCGAGCTGTTCAAGCAATTTCTTCCTTTCAGTAATATCTCTCGCTATACCATGTATCGCAACGATCTTTTCGTCCTTGATCACTGGATGAGCGACGATCTCTAACCAGATCTCTCTTCCATCTTTCGCTCTGCAAAGAAGTTCATAAGGCATTGTGGGCTTTTTGCTCGTCAAGATCTCGTTTATTTTCTCCTTTACATATTCGTGATGTCTTGGATCAACGACATCCCAAACAGTTATTCCGGAGCCTCTTTCATAACCGAACAATTCTAAACCCTTTCTATTCACATCTATGAAATTTCCTTTCAGATCTTGGATAAACATAAGATCGTTTGCGTTCTCCCAAAGATATCGATATTGCTCCAAAGCTTCTTTCAATTGAGCTTCCGCCCTTTTTTTCTCCGTAATGTTCCTAAAAAATTCCACAAACATCTTCAAATTACCCTTTTCATCAAAAACTGGGTAGCTGAAGAGTTCCAAATATTCAACTTCAGAACCTTTAGCTCCGGGAACTATTGCATTTTCGACTTTTCTTGAACTTATCGATCTGATCGTTGGACACTCTTTACAAGGTTCATTTCGTCCATGGTAGGCTTCATAGCATTTCTTTCCAAGGAGTGGCATACTTTTCGCATACCACTTTTCCATTGTGTTGTTAACTGCAATGATCTCCATTTTGTCATTTAAAACACTTATTCCGTCCTGAATAGTGTTAAAGATCGTTTTGAGAAATCTTTCATTTTCAGCAATTTTCTCACTCCTCTTTTTAACTTCTCTGCCTAAGATCACATTGCCGATGAACAAAACCGTAGCTATGATCCCTCCTAAGGCGATTAAATGATAGCCCCATGTGGGTAAGACTACCGCTTTTACACCAAACCATTTATCAAGTGAGCGGTAGTAAGCAGAATTGCTGTCCGCTTTCATTTCTGCCAAGTGTTTGTCGATGATCGAGAGCAATTCTCTGTTTTTTGAGGCGAACTTCAGGCTTATAGGAGAGAAGATTATATTTGTAGTTTCTAAACCGTATTCTTTAGCATAAAGAGAGCCATATATTCTTGAAACTACTCCAACGTCTGCATAGCCAGATCTAACCGCTTCGAGAACCTGCTTATAATCCCCCTCTATTTCCAGTATTTCGCAATTCAGCTCGAAATCCCTTGAGATCTTCTTAAAACTTTCAGTGTATATATCTCTGCTAACTCCCGCAACTTTCAAATTGTGAAGCTCCAAGATCGAATCATACCTTTGCTTTGAAACGATTACACCCCAATTTGAGATGAGTGTTTCGTTCGTGAAACTAAAAATTCTTGCTCTTTCTTCAGAGTAAGCTATTGCAGTCATCAAGTCTATTTGACCATTTTCAAGCTTTTTTAGCAGATTCGGAAATGTATCATAATCGTAGATCATTCTCCAGCCTTCTTTTCTCGCTATTTCCTCGATTAGATCTATGTAGATCCCCTCATAGTTCTCTCCCTTTTTGCTTACAAGCGGTGGATTGTCGTAGACACCGACGATCACTTCCATTCCAAGGGTTGTGGGTATTAATGTTAGGAGGAGGATCAGGTTGACAAATTTCATCGGAGATAATTTTTATAGTTGATCCTATTTATTTTTTATCAGGGCGATCAAAATCGGTTAAAGGAAATTCAAACTTAAGATCTCAGATAGCTTCGCAAGACTATTCTGATCAGCTATGGCAATCAGAATAGAAGCCTTACCGTTTCTTTCTAAAAATAGGAGTTCAGAATAGAAGATCTTGTCGTTTTGGACCTCAAAATAGTCTTTCACTTTGAGCTCGCTATATCGATCTTCCGGTATGAAGCTTGCTTTGCTCTTTTCAAAAAATTTTCTAAACTTTTCAAATTCTTTATTTGCCAACTCTATTGAGGGATAATAAAAGAAGGCAATACCCACGCCATCAGCTTTTATAGAATACACAGATCTGTAATTTTCAGGTTTTTCAAAAGTCCATTCTTCGATCCGGATCTCCTTTATAGAGCTGAAATTCAGCCTTTGAGCAGCAAAATTCTTTGGCCAGTGCTCCGCTGGACCGAAGTCAAACGCTAAAAGTATCCCTGGCAGGTATAATGCAAAGATCAAGGAGAATGAACCGAATAGTGCAAAAGTTAAAACTGAATAAAGTTGAACTTTTTTGGATCTTCTTGATATATATAACACAACTCCTAATGGAAGAAGAAATGCGGTAAGGATCGCCAACAAGAACTCGTTGGTTAGGGCTAATAGATCATAGAGTATGAGGAAAAAAATGAAAAATAATGGCGAGAACAAGCCTATAAAGGCTGAGACAACTACTTTCCTCATCTTGGTATCACCTTGTGTGCATTAGCTCCGAACCAGCTACCAAAGGCAATGTAATGAACCGAAGTGTCCCAAGTATTGTAAAGAGATATGAATTTGTTGTTGGAACTGTCTATTAAGTAACCTATGACTGTAACGCTATGCCAAGTATATTCATTATGCAGAACGAAGGTCAGAACAAAAGGTCTATAAGAGTTTATTTCGCTCAAAACGGTGTCCCATGTTACCCACCAAACGTCTGAAGCCCAATTTCCATAACCGTATTTGTTGCAAACTTTATTTATTCCTCCCGAAACTTGCCATTGGGGGGTGTATCCGTTGTTCCAAGTTCCCATAGCATCAGCTAATTCATCGATAAGTTTATTTTGGTAGTCATTAGGGAAATTTGGATAACCTTTTTGGTCCCAGTATCCCAGTACCATCGCAGAGGCCGTAGGCGTACAACCTCTCTTCCACAGTAGTGCAGGAACACCTTTGATCATTATTTCGTAGTAGGTAATTATTTGATTTGCCGAACTCTCATAAGCCTTCCAGATCGTTTCAGCCTCCAATGCTCTCCGCTCTAATCTTCTTTTAACCTCTTCGTTTTTCAAAATATCTTTAGATCCTGCTTTAAGTGCACTTAAATTGACCTCTCTACCAAAAATATCGCTACACTTGGCCCCTTTTTTAAATAAATAAATTGTCCCGCCGAGGTAGTAATGCCTATCTGGCTCTATTCCCGTCTCTTTAGCTATCATTGTAGGAGATTTTCCTTTTGAAAATTCAAGTATTGGGTAATTCGTTCTTTTTGCTGAGACCACTATATAGCCTATATACTTTCCGTCCTTTGTCAGCTCTAATATGTAAGCATTCACACTTTCATCCAGATCGTAAAGCTCCAAAATTTTTCCTATCGTAGCGTTTTTCCATTCATTGAATTCTTGGATCTCCGAAATTTTTTGAACGAATTTCATTGCTATGTCCGTGTTAGCACTGTTTTTTGCCATCACAGGGCTTACTGCACAAATAAAAATAACTAACACCAAAAAGGTATAGCGTGCTTTCATCGAACAAATGTCATAAGAATAACTATATAATTCTTTTGCTATTCGTTAGTGTATGTTATATCAATCTGCCCAAGATTTTAAAAGTCCCGATCAGATCTTAGGTATGGCCGACATTACCCTCTACGGACTCACCACTTGTCCGCATTGTAAGAGAACTCTGGAGTATTTGAAAACCGCAAAAGCGGAAGTTGAAGTCGTCTGGGTTGATAAGCTTGAAGGCGAAGAGAGGAAAAAGGTCATCGATAAGATCTACAGCATTTCAAAAAGCTACTCAGTTCCCTTGATCGTAAAGGGGGAAAGATGGGTCTTGGGGTTTAACAGAGATAAATTGGATGAATTACTAAGAAGCTAAAAAGCAAAAAAATAAAATCAATTCCACTCAAAGATTTTGGAATGAAGATCTGTTTGCTCGTTCACGGAGCGGAAGCATTTTACTCTGGGGCAATTTCGGAGCTACTTGAGCGATTAAAGCATTTTGGAGAAACCGAGATTTTCGTCACAGGCACTATGGCTAAAACCGCTTCGCTTGACGTGGATTTTAACGTTAAGGTTTGGAATGGGACTCCATCTGAGCTTTTAAAAGCATTGGAGCGAGAATTTGACCTTTTTCTGCTCTTAAGTTATTCAAAAAGTCCTAAAAGTGGTTATGCATTCGGAGAGATCGTTTTCAAAAGAAGTGGAGTCAAGAAGCCTTTCCTGCAGTTGGAGCTCTGCAATAAAACCGCAGTTGCATGGAATTGCGAAGCAAAGATTGCTGAAAGTTTTGGATTTAGAATTTTTCAGCCTATGAGCTTTGATAACGTCTGGAGAGAGAATGAAAGAACTTATAGAAGAATTTTAGCCGTGGAGCCGGGGGAATTTCTGCTTGTTGGAGGAATTGTTGTAGGCAAAGTGAGGGATAATGAAGTGCTTTTGGTTGCTGAAAATAGAGAAATAGTTGAATTGCGTGGAGTTGAAATTAAAGAGCATGGCTTGGAAAAGCTTAGAAGGATCTATCAAGGAATTGACTTGGAAAAGATCAAGATCTGCTCTCTAAAGGGGTTTAAGACAAAAGAAGCGGAATTTAAAGGTAAAAGGGGCACTGGAGTGGCTTTTATTGATCATTCTGGCGATATGGTTTACAGATTTGCTGGCAATTGCGAGGGGGCGGTTTGCATTGGAGACGACACGACTGCGATTTCAAGCGAGATCCTCTTCAGGTTTGGAACCCCAGTTTTGGGGATCGTGGACGGAGATAGGGATTTTATTTCACAGGTCAAAAACATTCATTCTGACTCTGAGATCTTTGTCACTAAGCATGACGATCTTGCGGGAAAGATCATTTTCGAGGAAGTATTTTGCGAAAAAGAGATCTTAGAGGAAAATTTCACCAGCTTGAAAGACAAAATTGCCAAAATTTTACAATCAAAGGATTTGCTCTTGTCGAGAAAGGCAATGGAGGATTTTATCTAAGTCAAGCAATTTTGTTCTAACGAAATTCTGCGAAAAAGCGACTAATGGCTTATTAGAACCCCATACAATTTTTTTATGCTAAAAATCAACTTTGGAATATTGCATTTCGCTTTTAATGGGATTAGAGTAAAAATTCACCGCTCACAGCCCAAAACTTCGCTTAAGCTGAAATTAAAAAATTCTTGATTTCAAATCAAGATAATTAGAAAAGCTTATATACTGCTTTGTTAAACGAATAACATGGCGGTTGCTTTCCAATTTGAGTGCGAAGTCGGAGGAGGGCTTACCCATTACATAATGGGAGAGGATTCCCCATTTTAATTTTTTTGAGGTGTTTTTATGGCGTTGCAAACCACTAAGATCGATGACTTCTCCCTTGTTATTGATCCTGAGACTAATTTTTGGAGTATTTATGACTCTGAAATTCCCGAAGAAATTCTAAGACTTTATGATCAGCAGAGAGAAGAGCTAAAGGAAAAAATGCAAAGATACCGTTTTGAAGTCAATTTCAACACCGTCTATGTTAATCCAACTGAAAGGTGCAACGCAAACTGCCCCTATTGCTATATACCTGAGAAGCTCAGGAAAAAGGGAGAGCAAATGAGTCCAAATGAGCTTGAGTCTTTTGTCGAAAGAATCGCGGAGCTTGGAATAAAGAACGTGATCTTTCATGGTGCGGAGCCCCTTTTAATGAAAGATAAGCTCTTTGAATTAATTGAAAACAATCCAGAAATGAGCTTCGGAATTCAGACAAACGGATTTCTGCTAACTGAAGAAGATGCGGATTTTTTGAGGCAAAAGAACGTCAACGTCGGGATCTCTTTTGATTCCCCTGAGAGGGAAATTGAAGATTTTTTGAGAGGCAAAGGGCATTTTGACAAGGCAAACGAGATCATAGACTGGTTTTCTGGTTATCGAAAATTCAACGTTATTACAACAATAACAAAGTTTAACTACTCTCAGCTAAGCGATCTGATCTCTCTCCTTGCAGGAAAGGTTAGAGTTGTTTTAATGAACCCTGTAAGGGGAACAAGTGAAGGCGGTAGGAAGCTAAGAGCTGATCCGAAGGAGGCGAGTGCTGAATTTATAAAGGCGGTCGAAAGGGCGATCTGGCACACGAAGAACGGAAGAAGAATCGTAATTGGAGACTTCGCAAACATTGTCCTTGGGATCGTTGCACCTTACTCAAGGGTGCTTCAGTGCGATATTTCGCCGTGCGGCGGAGGAAGGAGATTTTTCGCTTTGACTCCAGAGGGAATTTTCCCTTGTAGTGAGTTTGTTGGAATTGAAGAATTCAAAATACCAATTGAGGCTTTGAAAGACCCTATTGAGCTAAGCAAGAGCTTAGGAGCTATTAGAGTCAGGACTGTTGAGAGAATTAAGGAATGCAGAGACTGCATTTACAGAAACGTCTGCGGAAGTCCTTGTCCAGCGGAGGTTTACGCCGAAAAGGGCACTCTTTTCAGCAAAAGCCCATACTGCGAGTTCTACAAGGCTTTGATAGAGCATGCGTTTCGTGTAATAAGGCGTGGAGACGTTGAGAGCGTTGTAGAGCTTGGAAAGATGAAGAAGGTTTACGAGATCAGGATTTAAATCTCGAAATTATTTTTTCTGAAAATTTTATCAATTCCCTCCAATTTTCAAACTCTCGCTTTAAGTCCTCCTTTGGCTCAAACTCCTGAGCGGTTTCAGCGCAAACCCGTTTCCACTTTCCAAGAGCTCTTCCCGCAATGAGATATGAGCCAAAAAGTGCACCATTTAGATTTGAACTTCTTTTAACCTTCAATCCAGTGACGTTTGCAATGCACTGTAGCAGAAAATCGTTTGAACTCATCTCTCCATCTGATCTGATCGAATCCAATTTTTCCACTTTTTTCATTAGCTCCACTATTTCTGCGATTCTGAATGCTATCGACTCAAGCAAAGCCCTGATCAGATCTTCTTTTCGCATGCTGTTTGTGAGCCCATAAAGGAGCCCGGGAATTGCTTTGTAGTGTGGCGTTCCAAGACCAACGAATGATGGAACAAGGTAAAGGCAGTTCTTAGAGCAGAATGCAAGCTCGGAAGTTTCCTTTACGTCTTTAACGATTCCGAGCTCTTTAAAAAGCTCAACCGCGGAGCCACTGTAGTATAGCATACCTTCAAGCATGAACCTCTTCTCCCCCTTAAGCTTCCAGGCGATTAGGGGCAAAAGCTTCGGAAAAACTTCAGCCTCTTCACCAACGTTAAGATCCACAAAGCTTCCAGTTCCATTTGTAACTTTAAGCTCTCCTCTTTCCCAACAGCCCAGGGAGTATAGCGAAGCGGATTGATCCGCTATGACGCCTGTTATGGGCACATTTCTGTATTCTCCAAAAACTTGATCGCTTTCAACAACCTTTGGCAAAAGTTCTTCCTCGATTTCAACGAGTTCCATGATCGTTTTGCTCCATTCAAGTTTGAACGGATCAAACAACGCAGTCGCTCCCGCATTTGAATAGTCTGTTAAATGCTCGCCAGTCAGCTTATAGATCAGCCAGCTGTCTATAGTG
The DNA here is from genome assembly GCA_030055595.1 of Archaeoglobales archaeon. GTDB lineage: Archaea > Halobacteriota > Archaeoglobi > Archaeoglobales > Archaeoglobaceae > WYZ-LMO2. The sequence continues at coordinate 23,395 of JASFYH010000012.1, forward strand.
CCCGTTTTAAGCTTGTAATTTTCGGGTTTCTTTATCTGATCGAGAAGCCAGCGAAGTTTAACGCTGGAATGAGTTGGGTTGAATGAAAAGTCCGCAACTGACATCAACCACTTTGCAGTCCTTTTCTTCTTTATAGCAGGAATAATGCTCGCTGAATTCTGAACGAGCTTTCCGAGGACTTTTCCAATTCTGATCTTCAAATTACTATTCAGTCTAATTGCAACCTCGAGAGCTCTGGAGTCCTGCCAGCCAATTGCTGGAAAAACCGCCTTGCCAGTTTTTTCATCCCATAAAACGATCGTAGCCCTTTGATTAGTTATACCTATTGCCTCAACTCCATATTTGTCGATTGCATAGTCCGCCATTGTCCTGGCTTTTCTTGCAAGGTCCTCAACATCGATTTCCACCCATCCAGGATATGGGCAATTCTTTACAATTGGCTCCTTTCTGAGCTCTAAAAGCTTATCATCGTAAACAGCGAGCTTAATATTCGTAGTTCCAGCGTCGATGACCGCAATCATTAGAGCACCTCCAGAACAATTTCAACGAGATCTTTAGCATTCAAAGCTTTTTTGCATGCGGGACAGGCGGTTATTATCTCGGATTCGAATTGTTTTCTTCTTCTTTCAGCTATTTTTTCCGCATTCTCAGGATATAGCAGTCTGTAAACTCCGCCGTATCCACAGCATGCTGTCTGTCTGCCACTAAAAGCGGGTTCGATGAGCTCAAATCCACATGCCTTTAGGAATTCCCTTGGTTCTTCAACCAACCCCAACTTTCTTGCCATAATGCAGGGGTCATGGTATGAAATGCTTCCACCAATCTTTAATGGCTTCATAACGCTGAACATGTGTTCCGCTTTTATTCCAAGCCCCTTCATTGTGTAAACGCAGTGCGGACAGTTGCTTATCACCATCTCATATTGCGAAGCAACTTTTTTCAACTTTGAGAAGTGTTCAGAATACCTTTTGTCGCCCAACTCGAAGTAGGGCATTCCACAGCAAATTATGTCCGAATTGACTGCGAAATCGATTCCAATCTTTTCGAGATATTCCAAAGTCGGCTCAAAAAGCTTGGCTTCGAATGTTCTGCAACCAGGGAAGTATAAAATTCTTCCCTCTCTTTCATCGATCTTCTTTGAGATTTTTGAAAGCCATGAATCGATTTTTTCGGCATACTTTCCGCTCCTAAGATTTCTCAGATTGTCATTAACGCTTATTTCCATTTTGCAGTTTTCTTTGCACGCATCGCACGGAAGACAGTGATATATTGCCTCATTTCCACCAAAATAAGCAATTCTTGACTTTACGGAAGGTGAAACTGTAAGTCTTTTCTCTGCATCAAAAACAGGACATGCGTATAAACACATGTTCGGGCAGAGCATGCATTTAACGATATCGTCACCACTGCCAAGCTTTGTGATGACTTTTGCAAGTCTAAGTTTTGTTTTTAAGTCCGTTTTTTCAAGAATTCGCATCAAGAATTTTGGATTCATGGAAAAACACCTCTGTTCATTATGTTGTTTTTATCAACAAGAAGCTTGAGTTCTTTTAGGAAACTAAGATAGCTCCCGAACTCATCCCTTAGCCAAGCCTTTCTAAGCCTTCCAATCCCATGGTGGTGCGTAATATTGCCTCCATTTTGCAGAGAAGCGGTTATGGCTTTTTGCCAGACCTCTCTGTAATATTCCTCAGGTTCTGAAGGAAAGCCAGCAAAGGTGAAGTAAAAACAGAGCCCACTGTCGTAGAAATGCGATGCATGTGCTGATGCGGTCACAGTTCCTTCAACGCTCCTGATAGCTTCGATTACTGCTTTGTAAAGCTTGGAAGCGGAATTCCAGAAACAAGATACCTCAATTGTGTCAAAAATAAAGCCAAGAATCCCAATTTTCGAAATATCTGAGACATCAAATCTCTTCTCAAGCCATAAATCCGCATAGCCTTCGACTTCAATGCCTGAAGAGATTTCTTTTGCCTTTTCAGCCTGTTTTTTTGCATTCTCTCCTTCAAAAATCAAAATAAGACTGAAAGACTCGCTGTCAAAGTATCTAAGTGTTTCTTCGTCGTCAAAAATCCGCATGAGCGCTGGCTTTAACTTTAAAAACTTTTTTGCATCTTCAAGAGCTGATTCGATGCTATTGTATTCAAAGGATAGCTTCACAACTTCTTTGGGCAATTCAAAAATTTTCATCGTGACTTCTGCAATAACTCCCAACAAGCCCTCACTGCCGACAAAAAGCTTTTTTAAATCAATTCCCGCTCTTCTCGGTGTCTTTCTTTCTTCAAGTATTTCTCCATTTGGGAGCACAACCTTTAGCGAAACCAGAAGATTCTCAATGTTGCCGTAGCCTGTGGAGAATTGACCGCTTGAAGCAGTTGCAACCCATCCGCCGACAGTTGAGCAAAAAAGACTCTGTGGGATATGCCTGAGACTGAAACCCCTGTGGTTAAGCAGTTTTTCCAGCCTACCGCCAATAACACCCGCTCCAGCGGTTACGAGCATGTTCTCTTCGTCAATCTCAACCCAGTCCAATGCGAGCGTTGAAAGTGCAATTCCCCCCTCGTAAGGCGTTGCAGAATCTATGACCCCACTTGCCCCGCCAAAGACGTAAACTGGAACTTTAAGTTCGTTGGCAATTTTTAAAACCTTTGAAACCTCCTCTACAGACTTCGGAAATACGACAACTTCGGGAAGTGCTGGAGTAGCTTTTTTTAGAATCTTTAGCTGGTGAAGTGGATTAAAGTCCTTGCAATATGCTATTAAATCCTCATAGTCCGTGGAGAAGGCAATTTTTTCGTTTCTAAGTCTTTCAATTACCCCGAGCATGATTTTATTTTTGAGTTTAATTAATAAGCTTTCCGCTGAAGCTTCCTTAATAAGTAAGCAACAAAAAATAAAAACGAGCTCATAAGGAGCAACCAGTATCCTGCGAGATACTCAGGCGAGTGCATCTTCGAAAAGCTCAGGAAAAGGAAAAAGCATAGCATTAAAGACCCTGCAATTAAATTAAATCTTGCTTTATATAGCCCAATAATGGCTGACAGGAATGCCAGAAAGACAGCAAGTCTCAAGTAAGGGTTCATTGCGAAGTCAAGTAAGGTCATTTGCCTGAATTCGATGCTCATCACTGGCAAGAATAGCGTTGAAGTCAAGATTATGATAGCAATCAACGTTATAACTTTTGGAGCATCAATCTTTACCATAGGAATTTTTTACCAAGCCAATAAAGTTTCTGAGCTCAGCATTGAAATCTTCGGGATTTTCGAGCATAACCATGTGTCCAGCGTTTTTTATAATCCTTACCTCAGCCCCATATTGTGTGAAGAACTGCGAATACTTCACAGGCGTTAGAAAATCGTTCTCTCCGACGATTGCAAGCGTTGGAACATCGAATTTTATATTTCCAGCCTTATAGTCTTCGAGAAGGTCGAATTCATTGCAAAGCATTAAATCTTTTAGCAAAATTTCAGCTCTTGCTTCAAATAACTTGGCGAACAGCTCAACAAACTCTTTTCTGTGAAAAGCCATGTCAGCCATGAATTTTGCAGTTTCTGAAGGCATTTCCTTCAAACCTTCAAGGACTTTGGGAAGCACCCGTAATCTCGCTCCTGTTCCAACGAGAACGAGAGCAAGAACGGTCTCTCTATGGTTCAGAAATATTTTTTGAGCAATTGCTCCGCCAAGGCTGTGACCAACAACAATTCCCTTTCCTGAAACAATCTTTATCGTTTCAGCAACAAAATAGGCGTAGTCATCGATGGTGCGGATTTCAGCATTTCCGCTTAGCCCATGATTGGGCAAGTCAATTGCATAGCCACCAATTTCTTCTAATTGCTTTGTCCATATCTCAGCATCACCACCAGAGCCGTGAATGTAAAATATGGGCACATCGGAGCCTTTTAAAACCGATATTTTTGTATTGCCAACCAAAAGCTTGAGCCTCATTTTGCCTCCAATTTCTTTGCAAAACTGATTAGCTTACTCTCTTCAAAGTAGTTCCCTATGACCTGCATTCCAACCGGAAGACCCTTAATGAAGCCCAAAGGAATGTTCAAAGCTGGAAGTCCAGCAAGGTTGACTGGAACAGTGTTTACGTCCATTTTATACATTGTAAGCGGGTCCTTGAGTTCTCCAATTCTGAAAGGCAGGGTTGGCATCGTAGGCGAAACAAGAACGTCGAATTTTGCGAATGCATTTCTGAAATCCTCAATGATAAGTGTTCTTGCCTTCAAAGCCTTAAGGTAGTATTTTCCATAATAGCCTGCTGAGAGAGCATAGCTTCCAAGCATGATTCTGCGTTTCACTTCCTCGCCGAAACCCTCTGCACGAACTCTCGAGAAGTAATCGCTCCAAGAAGTTAGTTCTGGAACGCTGAAGCCGTAGCGAACACCATCGTATCTTGCGAGATTTGATGAAGCCTCGCTCATTGCAATTATGTAGTAGGCAGACAAGGCGTATTTGAGCGATGGAAGCTCAATTTCTTCGTATTCAAAGCCATTTAGTGCGTCAAAAAACCTGTCCATAATCTGCTCTTCAGCGGACATGTTTTTAACAACCCCAATCCTTAGATTCTCGACTTCTCTGAATTCAAAGCTTCTCCCCGCATTTGTTGAATCCCTTTCGTCCTTTCCCGCAATCACTTCGAGAAGCAGAATGAGGTCTTCAATGCTATTTGCCATCGGTCCAATTTGTTCAAGCGAATTCGCGTAGGGAATTAATCCAAATCTTGAAACAAGTCCATATGTTGGCTTGAGCCCGTAAACACCGCAAAAGCTTGCAGGACATCTTATGCTACCTCCAGTGTCGCTACCCAAAGCTAAAACTGCCTCATCATTAGCAAGAACCGCAGAGCTTCCGCCACTGCTACCACCAGCAACCCTGTTGAGGTCGTAGGGATTTCTAACGACTCCAAAGTAGGAAGTTTCGGTAGTAGTCCCCATCCCGAATTCATCCATGTTGGTTTTACCAATTATTATCGCCCCTTCCGCCTTGAGCCTTTCAACAACATGGGCATCGAAAACTGGAACGTAATTGGACAGCATTTTTGAAGCACAGGTGGTTCTTATCCCCTTAGTGGTTATGTTATCCTTTACCGCAACAGGCACTCCGGCGAGTCGGCCCTTAATCTTGCTCTTATCGTATTCTTCAGCTTTCTGCAAGCTTTTGTCCTTGCAAACCGTGATATAGGCATTTAGTTTGCTTTTCTCAATTCTCTCAAGCATTTTGCTAATTGCTTCAAGGCATCCATTCTCTTCGACAAGCTTTCGCCATTCAGCAAGCTTCACTCAACCACCTTTGGTCCTACAAAGTATCCTTCCTCCTTTCTTGGTGCATTTTTCAAAGCAGAGTCCTGATCAAGTCCCTTCTTGGCTAAATCTTCTCTAAAAACGTTTCTAATCTCGAGAACGTGGAATGTTGGCTTCACTTCTTCGCTTATCTCGTCAAGGATATTGAAGTAGCTTAAAATGTCTTCGAATTCCTTTCGAAATTTTTCCGCCTCATTTTCGGAGATCATGAGCTTTGCAAGGCGTGAGACATGGTAAACGTCCTCTACTGAAACCATGTGATTGGAAAGGCAGAAGGTTAAATAAATATTGCTTTAAACTCGAAGCGGTAGAGAGAGCTTTAAAAGATAATTTTCAAACAAGTTTGGAATCAAGCTTCTCTTTGATCGCTATTTCATGCAATTTTTTGTCTGCGGTGTAAAAAAGATCGGCTTTAGAAACCCGAGCGGACACGAGCTGGAGAGCATCAGCCTGATAAACATGGTATTTTTCCATCAAATCCCAAGACTGGACGATTATTGAATTAAAAAGATTTACGAGTTCTATAAGCCTTAGCTTTTTCATTCTTAGTAGTTCCGCGAGAAAATTGTTCCTTGCAATTTCATAATCCTTCTCATCGAGAGCTCCGATTCTTTTAGCTCTGTCAAGCACGCCCAAAACTTCGCCAACGTTCCAAATGCTGAATGAAATTTTTGAAATTCCTTTATAGGCTTCCCGGTAGATTTCAGAGACGATGTCGCTATTCTCTTCTTCGATGTATCTCTTGACTATTGCACTACTGTCCAAGTAGTATCTGGTCTCTTTCATCTCTCATCTCCCTTACAAGCTTGCTTAAAGCACTCTTTGCTTTTATCGGTCTGAAATCAATTTCAGAATCCAATGAGATTAAACTTTCGAGCTTTTTTTCAACGCCCAATAAAATTTTTTCCGCAATTAGTTCTTCTATCAGATCGCTCAAATCTTTATTTTCCTCATAAGCCCTTCTTTTCAAATTCTGCCATAGTTCAGAATCGACGTATACGCTTGTTTTTACTCTCCCCATAGCTTAATTACTCCTTGAAAGATATAAGTATATCGGTAAAAACTTACTTAGGCTTATACCTCAGAATTCCCGCAATCCCACCGAATGCCCTCAAAAGGACTTCTCCTTCTTCAGTCTCCGTGGACAAAAACTCAACCTTCGTGTTCATTCTCTCAGCAATTCCCGAAAGCTCAAGGACCACATCAATTCTCTCGACTTCTTCCATTTCAACTCCATCCTTTTCGCATATCTGCCTTGAAACTGCCTTATCCTTTAAGGTCACAACCTTCTCTTCTCCGCACGTTGGGCATCGGTAGCGAACTCTCTCAAGGCGGAGATCTTCTGAAAACAGCAAAGTATCCACAGCACCAAGTTCCAAATACTTCCTTATCTCTTCTTCGCCATAAACCGCAAGCCCGTCTCTCGAGATCTCGTATAGGAAGCGACTCATCAGACTTTTCTCCCGCACAAGATCCACTTCGGAGAGCAGATCCTTAGCTTTATCAACAAGCTCGTAAAGTCCGCTCTCGCTCGTGTAGCCAACGTCGAAAAGCCCGAGCACCTTTCTTTGCAGTTCGTGATGCAGATATTCGCCTTGGTAGAATTCATCCTTAGTTGGCGAAGGACCGCCGATCAGAATTCCTACAAGCTTGTCCTTGTGGGGTAAGAATGCGTTGCTTGCCATGTCTCCAACTTTTTTGTAGAATTCGTGAATTGCGATCTCTCTGAGTCTTTCAAAGCGAACACTACTCTGCCCGCCCTGTCTGTGCTTTCCCGGCACCATCGAAGTGTCGTAGTCAAGGACATCGATTCTTCTACCTCTTAGCAGTCCGATCGTAGCCTCCCTTCGGTCGATTACTATGAGCCCGTAGAGTTTCTTCTCTCTGAGCATCTCCTTTAAAGGTTCCAAAAAGAATTTTGCATCGCAATGATACTTGTAAAGTGGCACTGGCTCCGGAGGTTCGATGATCTCGGTTATGTGCTTTTCCTTGCCGTCGATGGTGACAAGACCGCTCAGTATTACCATTCCATGCTCTGGGGGTTTTCTGTATAGCTTCAATCTATTGAGGATTGCCTCAAGCCCTGTGATCACGTTAGTCCTCGTTTGCTTTGACTTGATGTTCGAAGCTTGGCTAAGTTCTTCTCTAAGCTGATTTGCAATGTCCGCTATGTTCTTGTCTGGCGGGATGTAAAGAGTTATAAGCTCAGTTCCCTTACCACGATAGCTATCAAGCTCTTCGAGCTTCCTTCTGAACTCATACATCAACTTTTTTGACATGCTCTCCTCCTCTGCCACTCTCTTATAGCTCTTAAAAGGTCTATTTTCCTAAACTCTGGCCAATAAACATCACAGAAGTAAGCCACGCTGTTTGCGGTCTGCCACGGCAGAAAATTCGAAAGCCTCTGCTCTCCACCACTCCTTATGACTATGTCAACCTTTGAATAGAGCTCGTGGCTATTGTATAGACTTTCGTTAACAATTCTCTCGTCAATTTCTTCGGGCATCAGCTCCCCCTTCTTTACCCTTTCCAAGATCTTCTTCGTTGCATCTATTAACTCTTGCCTGCCACCGTAAGCGACAGCCACGTTCAGATAACACTTATCGTGCTTTTCAGTGGCTTTTTCGACTTCTTCAATCAGTTTTTGAATTTCGTTTGGTAACAGCTCTCTTCTGCCGACAATTTTTATCCTAACTTTCCTTTCGAACGTCTTTTTATCGTTAAGCAATCTTTTCAGCTCTCTCTCAAAGATCTGAAAGATATTCTTTTTCTCAATCTCACTTCTACTGAAATTCTCGGTTGAGAATGCGTAAAGAGTCAACATCTTGATTCCGAGCTCCCAGCACCATTCAAGAACTTCTTCAGCCTTTTTTGATCCAAACTCATGACCCATTAGCTCCATTAACCCCCTCTTTTTGGCAAATCTTCGATTTCCATCCATTATAATCGCTATGTGTCTCGGTAGTTCTTTCGTTGAGACCGTTCTCAGCAGTTTCTTTTCGTAGATCTTATAGATCGGCTTCAACAATCTCCCTCACCAATTCAATATATTCCTTCTTCAGATAATATCTTTTTTTACCCCCTGCTTCACTTTTGATAATTCCAATTCGGGAGCCGATAATTCCGATCATAGCTGAAACGCCTTTTTGGTTTACTTCATAGCCTTTACCTCTCAGGAGCTCGTGAATTTCAGAAGTGGTGTATTTTCCACCTTGAAGTAAGATTAAAAGCAATTCTCTCCTAATACCAGTTTTATCTTTTTCCAGATACGCCTTTACTCTCTCAGCTACTTCTTTCATACCTAAACCCGTGAGACTTCAATTAGAGTTCTCTTCACCGTCGGATATCTTTCCACAAGATAAACTTTACAACCTTCAGATATTAAAGCTTCTCTAAGTTTCTCATTTTCCGCAAGTTCTACGGAGGTTTCTATGCAATCTTCGAAAACTGAAAAATCAAAGCCAGAATTTTTGAGCAATTTCTTGGCTTTATCTAATTCTCCCTCAATCCTACAGCAAAGCAGAGTTCCATCTCTCGTGACAAGGTAAAAGTCGGGATGATTCATAGCCATTCTTATGAGCCTTCTGCGGAACTGTGCTCGATCTTTGAATCTTGCACTGCAGTAATGGAATTTATTGGCTTTTTCGAATTTCTTAACAATCTCAGGACAATTCACATAATAGTCCTCTATTTTAAATCCCCTATCCCCAAGCTTACTCCAGTTTGTTTCACTTGCTTCAAGCTGGTTTAGATTCAAAAAAGCGTCATTTCTATTTGCAATCTCCACGATTTTTGGCTCAAACTTTATTGCGGGTATCTCAAAGCCCGCTTCAATGCCTATTTTTTTCGCAAACTTTATAGAATCCTCATAAAGCTCTGGATTTTTTAATTCTGGAGGATGAAATCTGATCTCATCAACTTTTAACTTTTTAAGCACTTCTTCTTTTGCGGGAATCGATGTGTAGAGATGGATGTGAAGTCCAAGCCTATTTGAGAGCTTGGTGAACTCTAAGACTCTTTCAAGCTTCAAAAGTGGTTCTCCGCCAGTAATAGCTACCCCTTCCGCACTCATAAGCTCGACTTCAGCAATGAAATCATCAAAGCTCTTAAATTCTCTTTCGTTCGCAAAAATAACGTCTTTACCAAATCTCTCTCTCGAAATTGGACAATAAAAACAGGAATTTCTGCACATTCCCGTGATAAAAAGAACGAGTTTAGCTCCACGTCTGCAAAGCTTACACCCTTCTGGCAAATAGCTGTAGTAGCTTCCCGCTTCAATACGCTTCATGGAACCTCTTTTTCACCCACTCAACGCCAAGGGATTTTATAAAGTAGCCAACTCTCGGTCCCTGCTCTTTGCCAACGAGGATCTTATAAATTGCCTTGAAGGCTTTGTTTGCGTCAATTCCAATCTCTTTTGCCACTTCGTAAACGAGTGTGTGGATCTCTTCTGGATTCATGCTCTCTTTCAGCTTTTCAGAGTATTTTTCAATGAAAATCTTCTCTTGATCGCTTAGCTCGACTTTTCCACTTATAATTTCAAACTTCAAGTTACTTGGAGCATACTTTTCAAGCCAAACCTTGCAATAATTCAAACGCCTTTCAATGTCTTCAACCGCATCAAATCTACTATATCCGCTTCTTTCAAGGACTTCAAGAGCTTTTTCTGGATCCCAATTTGCAATTTGCCCAACAACGATCAGATGTCTGAACGGCACATTGGAGTATTTTACTTCCTTCACAAGGCTAAGCTGAACACTCCGATCTTTCTCGACGATCTTCTCTTCAAACTCATCAATAACTTCAAGCAATCCAAAGCCTGGATCGAAGTCGATGTGTCTCTCTGGCTTCACCCTGATTATAATATACCTGACGATCTCTGGCGGGATTGCCTCAATGAATTCCCTAACTGGAATAACGATCCCCTTAGAGCTCTTCATCGCTCCCTTGCCCTTAAGGTGGATCCACTCGTATGGGACTGGATATGGTGGGGGATAGTCAAAGATCTCCTTTGCAAGTCTTTTACCAGTATCATAGCTACCGCCAGCTGCAGCATGATCCTTGCCAAAAGGCTCACAAGTGATCTTCAGTATTTTCCACCTTGAAACCCAATCAAGACGCCAGCTTAGCTTTCCACCACCCTTATAGCGAACTTTGCCAGAATTTCCACATTTGCATGAGTAATAGATCCATTTGTCATCGAATCCTGTGACTTCAGTGGAATTAATTCTGCCACAGCTCTCGCAGAGGGGCATGAAAGGATACCAGTCCTCTTCGAGCTCTCTTCCAGTGACTTCTCGAATAATTTGGGCTATTCTGTCTTTTTCTTGCAGAGAAGTCTTTATTGCGGACTCGTAAAGCCCCTCTTTATACATTTCACTTGCCCTTTTAACTTCAACGGGTATTCCAAGAATTTCGAGAGACTCCAAGAAAGGTTGTAGAAAATGTTCTGAATAACTTTTATGGCATCCTGAGGGATCTGGAATGTTGCAAAGTGGCATTCCAACGTATTCCGTGTATTTTTCGGGCAAGAATGGATATCTTCGTCTCAGTGGGTCCATATCGTCAGCTATATAGATCATCTCTGCTTTACCACCCGCATCAATTAAAGCTCTCCTAACAGCGTCTGCGGTTACCATTTCCCTTAAATTGCCTAAATGAATGTGTCCAGAAGGAGAAATTCCAGTAGCTATTCTGTGAGAGCTTGAAATTTCAATGAGTTCTGAAGCTATCACGTCCGCCCAGTGCATAATTTTGCGTTGCACAACTGCTTTTTAAATTTGCTAAGTTCGAAAAAAACATTAAAGAATGAAACTTATTGCGAGAAAAAGAACATCTCCAAGGAAGACAGCTGTTATGTAGCCAAAAGTAATAAAGATAATGAAGGGCAATGCGGGAGTTGCCCAGACTTTTTGCAATCCAGATTTTTTCAGCCTTGCTATGATCTCTTCATTCGGTTCAACCGCTCTTCTAACCCTCTTGAGTTCTCCTTTTTCGTCTACAAATTCAAATAGATTGTGGAAGCCAATTTTTTCAACTGGGATCTTGTAGCCTGCGATGTAATAAAGCGGATTTTTAATAAAACCTCTGGGACCCTCTCTTGAAAGATTTCTGAAAAGTAAACCGAACATAAGGAACGGTGCAAATATTACGGAATTTGCAAGAACTGAAAAGGAAAAGATTCCAAAGCCATTGTTAATAACTGGAAATGCTCCGAGATCTGGATAAAACGGAAATATGACCGCAAGACACATCAGAGCTTTTGCATCCGCTCCACCGTAGGCATTCATGCGATACAAGACATAAGAAAAGGAGATCATAAACACAGCGCCAATAAAAGCGAAAATTATTAACAATTGCTCCCGAAGCGCAGTTTCATAGACTTGAAAGGCTGTGATCGGGATCGTAAATATGAGCATGAACTTCCAGACCTTGTTGGGGATAATTCTGCTCTTTAGATCCAGTTTACAGGCGTATATAAGAAAGCAGAGAACGATTATGATTTTAACGAGTTCTAAAAAGTTCATAAAGATCTGAAAGGATTGCGGTTGCAGTTTCGAACTTTCCCGCACCTCTTCCAGCGACGAAGATGTCCCCGGCGGTGTCTGTTTTGATCATAGCAGCGTTCATAGTTCCCTTTATTGCTAATGGGCTGTTTAATGGCACAAGTCTTGGAGATACCTTCAAGCTTCTTTTACTTGCTTCGGCGATCAGTCTGATCGTGTATCCCTTCGCCATAGCAACACTAAAAGCTTGGGGGGTTATGTTATTTATTCCAGTGATCTCTATGTCCTCAAACTTAGCTGGAATTCCGATCGTGTTTGCCAAGATCACAAGCTTAATTCCCGCGTCAATCCCTTCAACATCCGCTTTTGGATTTGCCTCAGCAATACCCATTTCCTGAGCCTCGCTAAGTATTTGGTTATAGGGTAGTTTTTCTTCTTCCATTCTCGTCAGAATGTAGTTGCAGGTTCCATTCAGAATTCCTCTAACGCCTAAAATGTCGCATAAAGCCAAATAACTGTTTAGAAGCCTTATAATTGGCATTACACCGCCTACAGTGGCTTCATACATTAGCTTTGCATTTTTCTTTTCTGCAAGCTTCATTAAACCGTTGAAATCTACTGCTATACTCTTATTGCTGGTTATAACATTCGCTCCCTTATTTAATGCGGTCTTCATATAGGCAATTCCGCTTTCGTCCAGCCTTGTTGTTGTGACCTCGATCATCACGTCGTAATCCTCGTTTTCAGCGATCTCAATCGCATTTCTGTTATTGGGGAGCCTTCCAGTTCTCTTTCTGAACTCGATGACCTCTTCTAAACTGAATTCTCCAGAGATCGAACCCGTTAGATCCGCTATGGCTACCACTTTAAACTCTCCAACTTTCTTTTCGATCTCTTTTTTCTTGCTTACCAGAAGCTCTGCAACACCCTGTCCAACCGTTCCGAATCCAATAATAGCTATTTTGATCATATCTCATCGTTTATTGGCTCTATTACCATGATCTTCTTCTCTTGGCAGATCTCCTTAACTCTCTCAAGCGCCCTTTCTAAAGCTTCTTCGCTTTTTGCGGTGATCGTGATCATAGCAGTGGAGGGCTCATTTAGTTCCGGCATGGTAACGTTCAGCTCAACGCATTCAGCATCGCTGTTGTCCACTCTTTTGATCGTATCGCTCAGATCAGTGTGGATCACATGTCCGATCAGCAGAAGGGAGATCACTGCGGTTCTTAGCTTTCCAAATCTCCTAACCAAGACTTCTTTCTGAAGTTCTTCGATGATCTTTTCAGCTTTTTTTGATTCCGCTCTGAAGGAGATCTCCACTGGAATTCTGTTTAAAGGTGTCTTCTTCCCTCTTTGGTGAAATATACCAACGATGTTTCCACCATTCCTTGCAATCGGCTCAAGAACCTTTAAAAGCTGTCCCGGTTTATCTTCGAGCTCAACGATCAGCGTAAACAGCTCACTCATAGATCGGAGTCCCCTCAGTCTTTGTCACTTTTTCGAACTCTTCCATGATCCGCTTTGTAATTTTGCCCGGCTTACCATCTCCTATAATTCTGCCGTCGATCTCAACGATCGGGGCAACTTCTGCGGCGGTGCCAGTGACGAATACTTCGTCTGCGGTGTATAGATCGTAAAGACCAAGATTTGCTTCGGAGAAGGGAATTCCAAGGCGATTTATGATCTCTATGACTACGTCTCTTGTAATCCCGCGAAGGTTGTTGATCGTTGGGGGAGTAGTGATCTTGCTTTTCTTAACAACAAAGATGTTGTCACCACTTCCTTCTGAAATGTAGCCGTTTCTGTCCAAAAAGATCGCCTCGTCACCACCCTTTACATTTGCCTCGATCTTTGCAAGAACGTTGTTAAGATAGTTCAGCGATTTTATGTTTGGCGGAAGAGCATCAAAGGAATTTCTTCGAATAGCCACAGTTATCGCCTTCAGCCCTTTTGAGTAAAGATCCCCGTAGAGCTTACCCCAAGGCTTTGTTATTACAATAACCGTTGGTTTTTTGCATTTCCTCGGATCCAAGCCGAGATCTCCAATCCCTCGAGAGACAATAGGTCTTATGTAGGCATCTCTAAGATTGTTCCTTCTCAGTGTCTCTATTATGATCCTCTCAAACTCTTCCTTGCTCAGCGGGATCTCAAGGTTTATGGCTTTCGCCGAGTCATAAAGCCTGTCTATATGCTCTCTAAGCCTGAAAACTTTGCCGTCGTAAGCTCTTATGCCTTCGAAAACTCCGTCGCCATATAGAAAGCCATGATCGAAGACGCTTATCTTTGCTTCGCTCTCTGAGACGAACTTACCGTCCAAGTATATCAGCAACTCCATCAGTTCTCGGTTGCCCTGAGCTTAAAAATTATTTCCATTATGAGTTATAGCCTCGGAAAATTTTATAAAAATAAGTTTTTTTATCTTTGATCCAAAGGAACAAACTTTCTCTCTAATTCTCCAATGTATTTTGCCCTTGGTCTTATTAGTTTGTTGTTCTCGTATTGCTCTATAATGTGGGCAAGCCACCCACTAATTCTCCCCATAGCAAAGATGTTCACGAATAGATCGTCAGGAATGCCGAGATTTGCATAAACGCTTGCGGAGTAGAAATCGACATTCGGGAGCAGTTTCTTGTATTTATATGCGTTCTCAGCTATTGCCTCGCTGATCTCAAACCAGATCGGATTTCCAGTCTTCGACAATTCCATCGCAAGCTCCTTTAGGATTAAAGCTCTTGGATCGATTACGTGCTTGTAAATTCTATGCCCAAAGCCCATCAGTTTATCTCCTTTTTCGAGCTTCTTTTTTACATATTCTTCAGCTCTCCTTGGAGTTGCAACTTCTCTAAGCATTTTCATGACTTCCTGTGCCGCTCCGCCGTGCAGAGGACCCATGAGGGTTCCAGTAGCAGCGACAACGCACGCATACATGTCTGCGAGCGTTGAAGCTGCAACCCTTGCTGCGAATGTCGACGCATTGAGCTCGTGCTCCGCATGAAGAATCAGATCCGCATCGAGAGCCCTTTCTGCAATCTTTGAAGGTTCAAGTCCGTTCATCATATAAAGAAAGTTTCCCGCATGGCTCAATTCAAGTGTTGGCGGAATTAGATTTTTTCCAAGCCTTATTCTGTGATAATAGGCGACTATTGTCGGGAACTTGGCGATCAGATTCTTCGCCTTCTCAATATTCTCTTCTTTTGTCTTAAGATCCTTTGCTCTGTCAAGAGAACCAAGATAGCTTGTTGCGGTTCTCAAGACGACCATTGGGTGAGTGTATTGCGGAAGATGGGTTAACAATCCAATGATCTGCGGTGGTAACTCTCTTCTTTCAGCCAGCTCAATCTTGAAGTCCTGTAGCTCATATTTCTTCGGCAGTTCTCCATAAAGCAACAAATAGGCAACTTCTTCGTAAGTAGCGTTCTTCGCAAGATCTCTAATATCGTAACCCCTGTATTCAAGAATTGCCTTATCCTCTATTAACTCTATTCTCGAGATCTTGCTTTCGCAAGCGATCACGTCTTTCAACCCATCCAATACTTCGATCATTTCCACACCTCCTATCTCGATTTACCGTATACTTCCAATATCATACCTGAAACTAAGATCGGAGCTTCTGCTCGAGCAACCTCTATTGCGTTGTCGAGCTTCCATTCTTTCTCAGCGTAGATCGTCAAAAGCGGATCTCCCGCTTTTACAACCTCCCCCCTCTTTTTGTGAATGTAAACTCCCGCCCCTTTGTCCTTTGGAGCACCCGCAGATCTTGCTATTTTGACTATCGCCTTGTTATTCACCGCCACGACCGCCCCTTCGAACTTCGAAGTAAGAGTAAAAGTCTTGTCACCGATGGCTATTTCATCAGCTTTGATCTTCTCATCTCCTCCTTGGGCTGATATGATCTCCTTGAACTTCTCAAGCGTTTTGCCACTTTCGAAGAGCTTCTTAGCGTAGCTGTAGCCGTCGCTTGCAATTCCGGACATCTCAAATAAGATCCCAGAGAGTCCAATAGATTTTTCGAGCAGACTTGCTGAACCTCTTCGATCTTCCATTGCCTTCAAAGCTTCCCTTGCTTCTAAAGCGGGACCAACCGCTCTGCCAATTGGCTGACCTCCATAAGTTAGGGCACAGACGACGTTAAGCCCAAGTCTTTTTCCAAGCTCGATAAAATCGTTTGCAAGAGCTCTTGCCCTCTCACCGCTTTCGATCTTTGCCCCCTCACCATACGGAATATCGATCACCACGTGCCTTGCCCCTATTGCCCCTTTCTTCGCCATTACGCTTGCAAGTAGTTGTGGGCGAGGATCTATTGAGAGCGGGTGTTCAACCCTTATGATCCGATCGTCTGCGGGAGCTATGTTCGTAGCCCCACCCCAGGCTATAACACCGCCCACTTTCTCCGTGATCTCTCTAATTTCATCAATGCTAAGGTTAACATCAGCAAGCACTTCCATTGTGTCTGCGGTGCCACTTGCAGAAGTGATCGCTCTGCTTGCGGTCTTAGGGATCAAAAGACCCGCTGAAGCAACAAGCGGGACAGCGATCAGATGGAACTCGTTACTCGGAAGCCCACCAATGCTCTGAATATTGACGACAATACCTCTTTCGAAAGTGATCTTTTCACCATTTTCAACCATCGCTTCCGTCATCCACTGGATCTCCTCATCGCTCATTCCCACGATCTCGTTTGCAAGTGTGAAAGCGGAGATCTCAAGATCGTTGAGAACGTTTTTTGAGATGTCTTGAACGATGCTTTTGATCTCCACAACAGAGTATTTTCCCCCCTCAAGCTTTTTTCTTATGAATTCAACAGATCTTGGTCTTGAAACCGGATAAACTTCTGCAAGACATTTCTCGTCAATTCTGCAAGCTTCAGCGGTGAATGAGCACACTCCAACTTCCCCGGGTTCCAACAGATCCGTGAAATCCGCTTCCGCGACAAAAGAATTTTTTCCTACAATTACTTTTACCCTATCTCCTGGAAGGAGCCCAAGATCTTCTGCATCGTTTTGATTGAGCACGACGCTGAGTTTTTCGCTTCGTAGCGGGACAACTCTGACCTTAAACTTCATTAAGAACAAAAAAGTTCTGAAGAGATATTAATTTTTCCAAACTTACATGATGAGTTTACAATTAGATTTGGATTTTTCTAAATTTTTTGCAATCCGAAGAACTTTTTAACGTCTCAGGAAGGAGAAGATCATGCGAATTGGAGTTCAGCTACCGAACGGTTTGAAAAGGAGAGCATTTGAGATCTGCGATAAACTTGGTTCTGATGTAATTTTAAGCGGAGAGAGCTGTTTTGGTGCCTGTGACGTCGATTTAAACCTTTTGGCAGACGTAGATGTTTTGTATCACTATGCTCATACAAAAATTGTAAAATTGGGCAATGTTATTTATGTTCCATATTTTATTGATTTTGATTTAGAAAAAGTTGCGGAGAGTGTTAGAAAGATCCCAGAAAGAGAGATCGCTCTAATCTCCACCGCACAATTTTGTCATAAACTTTTCGAGTTGAAGAAAATGCTTCAGAATTTTGGATTCGAAGTTGAACTTAAAAAAGGTGGAGATAGAGTGGAATACCCGGGACAAGTCTTGGGCTGTAATTACTCTGTATTGAGAGATTCTAAGGCAAAGGCAGTGGTATTTATTGGAGATGGATTGTTTCATGCAATTGGAGCTTCTTTTTACTCTGGAAAAAAGGTTTATGCGGTCAATCCGAGGAACTTTGAGTTGATCGAAACAGATTCGAGCGACTTTCTTAGGACGAGAGCTATACAAGTTTCTAAATGTGTAGGATTGGACAAAGTCGGAATGATCGTTTCAACAAAACCCGGACAGAAAAGGCTCAGTTTAGCTGAGAATCTGAAAAAGAAAGCGATAGAAAGGGGATTCAAAGTTCTTATCGTTTACATGGGCGATATAACTCCAGAAAAGCTTATGAATTTGCCTTTTGATTTCTATGTAAACACCGCATGCCCGAGGATCACCTATGATGACTACAAGAGATTTGAAAAGCCCATTATTTCGCCGAATGAGTTCGAATACCTTCTGAAGCTCAGAGAAGATCTGGGACTTGATGAAATAGAGTAATGCAAGGGTTTATTATACTCGAAGAGAAAGATCAGCGATGAATATAATTGAACTCATAGATGTCTACAAGATCTACCGAACGGATTTCTACGAAGTTCATGCCCTGAACGGTGTGACGATGGAAGTAGAAATGGGGGAATTCGTAGCGGTAATGGGTCCCTCTGGGAGCGGAAAGAGCACACTTTTGCACTTGATTGGATGCCTTGACAAGCCCACAAAGGGGGAAGTGGTCATAAATGGCAAGGAGACTTCAAAACTAAGCGATGGAGAACTAACAAAGCTTCGAAGAGATAGTATAGGTTTTATATTCCAACAATATAACCTTGTTCCAACACTGGCAGCTCTGGAAAACGTTGAACTTCCAATGATCTTCAAGGGGATCTCTAAAGTAGAGCGAAGAAAGAGAGCGATGGAGCTACTGAAACAGATGGGCATCGAAGATATTGCAGATCGGAAGCCAAAAGAAATCAGTGGAGGACAACAACAGAGAGTTGCGATTGCAAGAGCTTTGGCGAATTCTCCAGCAATACTTCTATGCGATGAACCAACGGGAAACTTGGACAGTAAAACCGGGAGACAGGTGATGGATCTGATCAAAAAGATGAACAAAGAACATGGCGTTACGGTGATCCTTGTAACTCACGATCTATCCTTGGCAGATTATGCGGATCGGATCGTAAAGATCAGAGATGGGAGAATAGAGTAGACGGGAGTTTAGTTATAGTTGTTGTGAAAGAGTTAAAAACATCTTGTTTTACAGTTCTCTGTGGAAATTGTATACGTTTACGATGCGGTATTCCCATGGGTAAAGGGGGGAGTTGAGAAGAGGATTTATGAGGTTGGTAGAAGACTTGTTAAAGAAGGTTTTCGAGTTAAATGGCTTTGTGTAGGTTGGTGGGGAAAAGAAAAGGAGAATTTGGACGGAATAGAACTAATACCAGTTTGTAAGGCTTTAAAACTTTATTCTGGAGATAGGAGAAGTATAAGATCCGCATTTATTTTTGCTATGAGTTTGCTTAAGAAAGCAAGAATAAAGGCAGATCTGATCGATTGCCAAGTTTTTCCGTATCTTTCTGTTTTCCCTTTTGTTAGAAGAAAAGATCTTGTTCTAACTTGGCATGAATTTTGGGGGAATTACTGGGATGATTACTTGGGGAAAATTGGCTTTTTTGGAAAATATATAGAGAAAATCGTTGCTTCTTTGGATAGAAAAATGATAGCGGTTTCCGAGACAACTGCAAGGGCTGTTAGAGGCTTGGGCGTTAAAGAAGTAGAGGTCATACCGAATGGGATCGACTTCAATTTTATTTCGAGCGTTGAAGAGGTTGAGGCTGAGAACGACATTGTATTTGCTGGCAGACTCATCAAGGAAAAGGGTGTGGATTTGTTGATCGAGGCTATGAGATCTCTTCCAGATCACAGTTGTCTTATAGTTGGTGATGGACCGGAAAGAGAAACTCTTGAAAGCTCCGCTCCAGAAAACGTCAAATTTTTGAATTTTCTTGGGTATAGAGAACTTATTGCGACGCTAAAAAGTTCCAAAGTCTTTGTTATTCCTTCAAGAAGAGAGGGCTTTGGCATTACCGCTCTTGAAGCAAATGCATGCGGTTTACCCGTTGTAACAGTTGATTATCCAATGAATGCTGTTGTGGAGATAGCTGAAAAAACAGGGTTTGTGGCGAAGCCAAATGCCATGGATCTTGCGGAGAAGATCGAGATCGCGATCAGATCGAGGAACAAAATGAAGGAGAAATGTATAAATTATGCAAGGAATTTTGATTGGGATGTGATTGCAAAGAGGCTGGTAGAGTTTTATGATCAGTGTTATTCTTCCAACAAAGAATGAAGAGATGGCGATCGGGGAGATCGTAGAAAGATGTAGAAAGATCGGGGTAGGGGAGATCATAGTCATTGACAACTCATCTGATAGGACTCCAGAAATAGCTGAGGATCTTGGATGCAGAGTGATAAGAGGAGTTGAAGGCTACGGAAATGCATACCTTGAGGGATTAAAGCACGTGAGAGGGGAAATAGTTGTAATGATGGATGCGGATGGTAGCTATGATCCCATGGAGATCCCAAAGCTGATCGAGCCAATTTTAAAAGGTGAAGCGGAAGTAGTCATTGGTAGCAGGTTTAAGGGAAAGATCCTCCCAAAGGCTATGCGGTGGCATCATAAGTATATAGGAAATCCTTTGTTAACCAAATTAACGAATTTTCTCTTCAAAACGAATTTTAGCGATGTGCACTGTGGATTTAGAGCTATAAAAAGGGATGCGATTACGAAGCTCGATCTGAAATGCCCAGGAATGGAGTTCGCTACAGAGTTCGTTATTAAGGCGGTAACGAGCGGGCTCAAGATTTCGGAGAAACCGATAACTTATCATCCTAGAAGGGGCGGAAGCAAGCTGAGATCCTTTAGGGATGGATGGAGACATCTGAGACTAATTCTTGCAACCTCTCCGGGCTACGTGTTTTTAGCCCCTTCGATTGCTCTCTGTTTTCTCGGGCTTTCTTTAATTCTTTTTGTTGTTCTCTTTGAACCCATAAGGACTCACACTTTGATTCTTGGAGCACTCTTAATTCAGATCGGTATTCAAACCTTCTTCTTTGGAATCTCTGGTAAGCTTTATTCGAAGCAGATCGGTTTCAGAAAGGAAGACAGATTAACGAGCTTTTTTGCAAGTTACTCAGAAATTGAGAAAATAATGTTTTTTGGATTTGTAGTTTTTCTCTTAGGTATTTTAATTGGTTATAAAGTCGTTTCTGAATGGTTAAAAGTCGGATTCGGATCGCTAAGTGAATTAAACGGAGCGGTTCTTTCCATGCTCCTCATATTTGCGGGAATTCAGCTCATTCTTAGTGCACTATTTTTGAGTATATTCCTGCTGAATGAAAAGGAAAAATAATATTAGCAGTGAGTCGTTATTGGTGTATGGATAAAAAGGTGCTACTACTCTTGGTTCTCCTTTTTGCTTTTGTCTTGCGGATGCAGAACTTTGCAGAAGTTTTTGATTCTCAGATCTACTACTATGAATACGATCCATACTACCATATGAGGCTTGTTGAGGTAATTGTGGAAAAAGGATCTCGTCCGAATTATGATTACTATCTTAACTATCCTTATGGGATGAGAGTAGACTGGTTGCCTCTTTTTGACTACATCTTAGCTGTCCCTGGGGTCATTTTTGGCTTCCAAAGCTCAGAAATTTTCGCAGTTTTTTTGCCGGTAATTCTTGGAGTTTTATCAGTATTTCTTATTTATTTAATTAGTCTTGAATTGGTAAAAAATCAGAAGTTTGCACTTTTTTCCGCTTTTATCTATACGGTAATTCCTATCTCTGTTTGGAGAAGTATTCTTGGATTTCCAGACCATCATAGCTGGGTTGTTTTTCTACTTTTGCTCTCATTTTACCTCCTTCTAAAACCTGGGTTCTGGAAGATCTTATCGGGGATTCCAATGCTACTTATGGCTTTTTCATGGCTTGGGACTCCAATCTATGCAGCAATCTTGGCGATTTCAGCTTTACTAAGTTTCAAAGAGAGAGAGCTAAGGTTAATTGCGATCTCAAATGCTATTCCGCTGTTCTCGTTTATCCAACAACCTTACATTGCCTTTTCTTTCTTAATTTTAGCTCTATTTCTATTCCTTGGCAGTTTTGTTAAGTCTTATGAGACAAAAATAAAAAATGCAACGATCTACTATACTCTCTCTTCTCTCTTTTGCGTATTACTCGTCTACTTTCTGCCGATCAGGACTTTTGATTTCCTTAGAGCGGGAATTAACTATATCTTTGGTGTTGACATTTATCTTCCTACGATCAGTGAAGCGGGTCAATTCCAGATCTTGGATTTAATAGGCTCTGCGGGGCATATCTTCTTTATTTTGGCTTTTATTTCGATTTTCTTATTTAAAAACAGGTTTTTAATTTCGATTTTTATTCTATCTCTATTTCTTTCCTTAATGCAGGTTAGGTTCACCGAGATCCTTGCTATTCCCGTTGCTTTTCTATCCGCTTATACATTCTGTATAATTTTAGATCGGGTTGAATATCCGATTTTTGAAAAAGTCGAAGAAAAGAAAAGAAGAAAGGAGAAATTTAAAAAGAAAAAAGAGAAGAAAGAGAAGGAGATCGTTAGCACAAAAGATCATTTGGTTGTTGCGGTGTTTATTTGCATTCTTGCAATCCCATGTATTTCAATGGCAATCGTTCCCTTTGAGTTAACCAGAGATTGGAAAGAGGCACTTACTTGGATGAAAGAGAATCTTGAAAATCAAGATTATCTAAACCCCTATGAGAAACCTGAATATGCGATTTTGAGCTGGTGGGACTACGGAAACTGGATCCTCTACCTTTCAAAGAAGGCTGTTGTTTGCAACAATTTCCAAGCGGGGGCGGAGGATGCTGCGAAGTTTTTCGTAGCGGAAAGTGAAGAAGAGGCTATGAAGCTCATTGAGAAGAGAGGAGTGAAATATTTAATCACGGTAGACGAGCTAACAGTTCGGGAAAACAAGAAGACTAAGTTCTCTGCAGTAATGCAGATCGCAGGTCTCAATCCAAGCTTGATGACAAATAAAGAAATAGAAGAATATTTTAACAAAACGATCCTTTACAAACTCCATTTTGAAAATGCGAAAAATCTTACCCATTTTAGACTTTTGAGAGACTTTGGGAGGGTTAAGATCTTTGAGGTTTTGAATTAGGTGTGAGTTAAAGGAAAGCCCCCTTTATCCGATGTAAGCTTTTATCACCTCTTCTGGGCTTCCTATGGCTTTTACACTTCCATTTTCTAAAAGCATAGATCTTTTGCAAAGCTCTTTGATAAGATTTGGAGAATGCGAGACAAGAATGATTGTAGTTCCATTCTCGTTTAACTCTTTGATCCTTTCAATGCACCTCTTTTGAAAACTTATATCTCCAACAGCCAAAACTTCATCAATCAGAAGTATTTCCGGCTCAGTCGCTACAGCGGTTGCAAAAGCAAGTCTTGCATACATTCCAGAGGAGAAATTCTTGAGCTTCATATTTCTGAACTTTTCAAGCTCCGCAAATTTGAAGATCTCATCTATCTTGCTCCTGATCTCGCTTCTCTTAAATCCCATGATCACGCCATAGAGGTAAGCGTTCTCCTTTGCTGTTAGCTCAGGATCGAATCCGACTCCGAGCTCAAGGATAGGCGTTATTTTTCCTCTCACGTAAACTTTACCCTCGTCAGGATATAGAATGCCAGCAATGATCTTCAGTAGAGTTGACTTTCCAGAACCATTTGGACCAATTATGCCTAAGATCTCTCCATTTTCAACCTTAAAGCTCACGTCTTTCAAAGCCCAGAATTCTGTAAACTCTCTTTTTCCTTTGATAAAAGCCAAAATTTCTTCAAAGAGAGTTGTTCTTTTTTCCGTAGGGAGCCTAAATTTTTTTGAAACTCTTTCCACTTCGATCATAGAATCTCCCCAAATCTCGTTTGAAGTTTTTTGAATGCAGTATAGCCCGCTAAAAACATTAAGAAGGAACTTGCAATCGCGTAAATAAGAAAACTGATCTCTATGGAATTGTAAATCATAACTCCGCGATACAGTTCAATTATTGCTGTAATCGGATTAAGCATGTAAATTTGGCGAAGTTCTTCCGGGATTACCGAGATTGGGTAGACAATTGGAGAAGCGAAGAATAGAACGTTTGTCAAGACTTCCCAGATCTGGTTGAGATCTCTAAAATAGACCATAGTTGCGGAGAGGAGCAAATTCAATCCATAGACAAATATTGTGTAGATCACATGGAGAAAGGGTAGGAAGAGTAGCCAAAAGCCAATTTTGGCTCCGAGAAATAAAACTATTGGAATTAGGATCAGAAGTTCAATGAATGAACTTATCGCATATGAGATCGTAGTTGCGAATGGGAGAAACTCTCTATTGAGGTTCGTCTTTGTTATAAGGTGGGACTTTCCAAGGATCGAGTTTATACCTACAGAAGTTGCAACCGAGAAAAATCGGAAAACAAAGACACCTACAAGAACGTAGATCGCAAAATTCTCCACAAAGGCAAAGATATTTCTGAAAACGAAATATAAAACCAAAGCCAGTAGAAACGGAGCCAAAAGACTCCATAGCACACCCAGCGCTGCCCCTCTATATCTCAATTTGAATTCATACTTCGTCAGAGTTAAGATCAAATCCCTTTTTTGAATGAAGCCAAACATTCCTCAACACCTTCCAGCCAAATCCCTCTATGTAGTCCTCAAATCTTTCAAATCTTCTCCTTTTCTGCAATTCTCTTCGCTTTTTTAAAACTTTTCTAATCTCTTTTAAGGCATCGACTTTAGCACTTAAAATTGAAAATTTACCTTTAGCAACAAAAAAGCCTATGGATGTTAGGTTTCTTAGTATAAAAAATGGAAATTCTTTAATCAAAACCCTCGTTGGCACGTTTTTAAGAATGCTCCAAACCCAGTTTCTGCTGTTGTAGTAAACTGAGAAGTCCGACATAAAACCTGTCGAGGCTGAATGCAAATGGTAAGCTAACGCTTTTGGCACGTATCGAATTTTCCAGCCAAAGAGCAAGGCTCTTAGGCTTAGATCTACATCGTCGTTATACATGAAGTAATCTTCATCGAATAAACCGATATCTTCAAAGAGCTTTCTTCTGTAAAAAGCTGCAGCTCCGCAAGCTCCCGCAACATAAACTTCGTCGTCGTATTGCCCTGAGTCTTTTTCAAACCATCCACGCTCCATCACAGCAAACCCGCGGTATATAACATGTCCAGCGGAGTTTATGAGACCATTTGGATACAAGATCTTGCTTGCAAAAATTCCAGCTCTCTCGTCTTTACTTGCCAATAACATCTGCTCAAGCCAGTCCTCTTTTATGAACGCATCGTTGTTGATCAAAGCAATGAATTCCGAATTTGTAGTTTCGATGCCAAAATTCACAGCCTTGATGTATCCAAGGTTCTCTCTGTTTTTAATCAACTCTA
>JASFYH010000013.1 GCA_030055595.1 Archaeoglobales archaeon
AATAAATACTCAGGGAGGAATAATGGGTAGAAAACTCGTCTTCTATCATGATGACACACAGAGAAAGGTCGATCTTGCGATCACCGCTTACAGAAGTGCAGTAGTTGAGAAGAAGTGCAAGATCGTATTTGTTGAGGGCGTCTCAGAGGAAGTCATGTCGATCATAGAGGAAGGGGCGAAGATGTATCCGTCGAGACCTCACATAGTCTTCTCCTCACAGGCGGGAATGGAGACGACGCAGAAGGTCATAAATGACTACGAAAAGTATAAGTTCTACTTCAGAAATCTACCTCCAGATCCAGATCTTAACTACAACGTCGCAAAATGGTTCTTCGACATTGCAAAGAATGTTATAGGCGCAAAGAGGGTCGCTTTGATCCTTGAAGATGCGGCATGGACCAAGTGTGCAAGAGAGGGTTGCTACTTCGAGACCAAGTTGGGACCGATCAGCTCAAAGCCAATGAGACAGTGGGTGCAGGATGAATTTGGATTGCAAGTTGTCTACGTTGCACATGCGGCAGTGATGGAGAAGAACTTCTTGCCAATGCTTGAACAGATTGCAGCAAACAAAGCGGACTTTATATTCGTGCTTTCAAGCTGGTATACAGACACAGTAACGCTTACAAAGCAGTGGGCAGCTTCAAGTGCGAGAAATATTCCACTCGCATTCTTCGGTGGAACCGCTCAGTGGATGGGTCAGTGGAACCTTACTGGTGGAGCAAACCTTGGAACAATTGCCATGAACTATGATTACGAGGGAATCGCACCGATCAGTCCAACGACGATTCCTGTGATCAAGGCACTGCATGCAAGAGGCATTTCGCTCGACACTTCCGCCCACTACTACTACTCTGAACTGTTCAGAATTAAAGAAGCCATGGAGAAAGTTGGCAATCCAGATGACATTGATGCGGTGATCAAAGCGATGGAAGAGCTTGAGTTTGTAAATCACTCCTCCATTCCAGTGAAGTGGAACTTCCTTGGCTACAAGAACGCTAACTTCCACTCCTACACTGGAGGTCCAACGTTAAATGCTCAGATCCAATGCAACGGAATTCCAGTCTACATAATGAGACCAGAGGTCATGGAGGAACACGAGTGGCCTGAAGAGATCGTCAAGATGATGAATCCAAAGGCTTATAAGCCACCAGCGGAGCTTAGAAAGATCTGCGGAAGCTAAAATTTAAATACTTAAAATTTTTAAATTATTTTTAATGCTAAATGCCATTTAAATTTATAAAGTTTATTGCACTACTTTCGCCGTTTAGAAAGAATTTAACGCTCGCAATTGCTTGCAAAGCTCACAGAGATCGCCAAAATCAAAAATTTTAAATATAACAAAATAATGAACAATATCATGGATTCGAAAAAGGTTGTATTGGGTTTAGGGTTGATCTTGGTTATAGCGTTCCTTGGTTGCGCAGAACAGCCTCCAGCAACGCCAACACCGACAACACCAGTTGTGACAACACCTGTGGTAACTACCCCGGTTGTGACAACACCTGTGGTAACCACCCCTCCACCCGCGACAACACCAACCGCAACTCCTGTCACAACTCCAGCTACTACGCCTCCAGTCTCAGGTGAGCCAGTGAAAGTTTGTGCGCTATTTGATCCAAGGGTTCCAGTTTTTAAGGGAAATACGGAAGTTATCAAAATGGCTGTAAATGAAATAAATTCTGCGGGAGGTATTGCAGGTAGAAAAGTTGAGTTCTACCACGAGGATACGCAAAGAAAAGTAGACATTGCGGTCACCGCATATCGAAAGGCAGTTCTGGAGCTTGGTTGTGATGTGATCTTCTTTGAAGGTGTTACCGAGGAGACCTTGGCTGTGATTGAAGAAGGAGCGAAACTATACAACACTAAGCCACATATTTTCATAACCTCAACCGCTGCAATGGAACAGACGTTATTCCCGCTTACCAATTATGAGAAGTATAAATTCGTCTTCAATGCTTTGCCTGTCGGACCAGATCATCACTATGGCTGGACAAAGCCGTTCTTTGAAGATGCAAAGCAGTATATGGGTGTTAAGAAAGTAGCTCTGTTTATTGAAGATGCAGCATGGACGGTTTGCTCAAGAGATGGTTGTAAATACGTTACACCTTTTGGAACAACTGAAACTAAGGCGATGAAAGAATGGATCAGGGATGAGGTTGGACTTGATGTAGTATATGTTACGAATATAGCGGTTGGAGAAAAGAACTTTTTACCAATGCTTGAAATGGCTAAATCGAGAGGAGCACAGTATATATTTGTGCGATCAAGCTGGTATACCGACACAGTAACGCTTACAAAGCAGTGGGCATCTTCAAGTGCGAGAGATGTCCCACTTGTTCTCTGGGGAGGTCCAAATCACTGGAGCGTCTTCTGGAATCTAACCGGTGGAGCAGCATTGGGAGTGATAACAAGCGGAGCATACGACGCTCCTAATATCCCGCCAGTTAGCCCACTAACGCGACCCTTCATCGAAAAGACAAGATCCCTTGGGCTGTCTGTTGATATATCTTCTCATAACTTCTATTCTGAAATGTATCGCATAAAAGAGGCGATGGAGAAAGCTGGAGATCCAAAGAATATTGATGAGGTCATAAAGACTATAGAAGGACTTGAGTTCAAGAATCATACTCTCCTTCCACCTCATGCTGCATATCTCGGATATAAAGATCCAAGACTGCACTCCTATACAGGTATTCCAATGCCCTTACCCGCTCAGATCCAATGCAACGGTCAGGCGGTGTTCATAAGCTCTCCTGAGAGGATAAAAGGAGCGGGATACTCAGAAGAAGTAGCCAACATGATGCAACCAAATGCCTACAAGCCACCAGCGGAGCTTAGAAAGATCTGCGGAAGCTAAAAATTATTTTATTTTTTTAAATTAATTTATTAAACTCAACCTCTCCCGCCACTGGCTTACTGAGCAACTCTTTCAACTTTGATCATATCTATATTTACATCTAAAAATTAATTAGATTTTTTACAAAGGGCGGGATTTAATGTAGCCAAACCGAAAGTTTAATATTGCACAATTGAGTCAAACTGCCATGCTCGGAATGGAATTTGAAACGTTTATGTGCTTTGCTATAACAATGCTCGTCCAGATCTTGCTTTTGCTGATCTGGGCACTTAGGTGGAGGTGATCAAATGCTTGCATGGGTTATCTTTGTAGCCTACCTAATTGCGGTGGCTATAATTGGCTACTATGGAGCAAAAAGGACTAAGACTGTAGCGGATTTCGTAGCTGCGAGTGGTCAGCTTGGCTTCTGGACTTATTCACTGCTGATGATCGGAAGCGTTTTCAGCGGAATGACGCTAATTGGAGTTGCTGGACTTGCCTTTACTACTGGCTGGGCAAACATGTGGGAGCGAATAATTGGTCCGCCATTTGCTATTGCCTTTGGCACGATCCTAATTGCAAGCAGACTTTACAAAGTGAAGGCAAATGGGATCTTGACGATTCAGGACTACTTGGCATTTCGCTACAAGGATCCTAAGGTGATGAGAGTCATTGCGGGAGCGGTTTCTGCACTGACTTGCTACATTTATCTCATCGGGCAATATACCGCAATTGGTGTTGCAAGCCACATAGTTTTGGGCATTCCATACTGGCTTGGTGCAGCGATCGCTGCTGTAATAGTGGTTTCCTACGTCATGAGTGGTGGAATGTTCTCAACCGCATGGACAACTTTTTTGCAGAGTCTTCTTATGATGCTCGGAGTTTACATAACTGTTCCAGTCATAATCGCTGGAATTGGAGGGTTTGAACAGCTCAACATAGCTTTGTCGAATATGCCTCAATTGCAGAACGAAACTCGTGGTGTGGCAACGAGTTACATGTTTGCAAACTATCTCTCAAAGCCTTTTGGACCAGCAGAAGTTCCGGTTGTTGGTTGGGTGTATAATATCACGCTCTTCTTCATTACAGTTCCCCTTGGCTTAATGGTCGCTCCACATATTGTGAACAACATGCTGACTTTCAGAGATCGAAGCTATATTAGATGGAGCCCGCTTGTGATGTATGTTTTTGGAGTTGCGATCATTCTGCTAACCGCACTCGCGGGAATGTCTGCGAGGGTTGCATGGGCTCAGGGAACGTTGAATATTCCAGAACTTGATCTTGGTGTTACCAAGGTGACTTGGTCTGATATGGCGTATCCAGCGGTAGCCCAGAAATTGCTTCCTGAATGGCTCTTCTTGTTGCTATTGCCTACGATTCTTGCTGGTGTTATGTCCACCACTGATAGGCTGATCCTCACCGCGACGAACAGCATAAGCTATGACATTGTCAAAAATGCACTCGGCAAGGAGATCAGCGATAGAAAAATGAGGATCTTCAATGCAGTGCTCGTTGCAATTATAGGTTTTTCGTCTTTGCTTATTGCATTAACACCACAGCAAATGCTCGCTTGGATCATATGGTCTGGGCTTGCTTTAATGGCAAACTGCTTTTTCTTCCCGATCATTCTTGGACTCTACTGGGATCGAATGACTAAGAATGCTGCAAGGCTCAGCATGCTTGTGGGACTTGTTGTGACCATAGTTTGCTTTGCAATTTACGGTAAAACGGTTCCAATCGCTGGAATTCCCGCATATGCTGCCTTCCCCGGCTTTGTTGCAAGCTTTTTGACCGCTGTGTTTGTCTCTCTTGTCGATAAGAAGGATTAAATTTTTCCTATTTTTTAAGGTCTTGAAAACCAAAATAATAAAATAACATGAAGGAAGATTTTTAGCATGGAGTTTGAATACATATTTGAGGAAGTGAAAGTTAAACCGAGCAATGCTCCGAAATTCGTCCTTAACGGAGAGGAGGTAGACATATGGAGTGAAAATCTTTCTTATTATCACTCAAAGAGCATTTCCAACTATATTCGAGATAATTTGATGCGTTATGAGTCAAAAGGAAAAGATCCGTTCAATGAGATCGTTGGAAAGAAAGTTGAGAAGGATATGGTGAAAACTGCCCTCATGAGTGGTTCTAATATCCTGTTCAAAGGCAAGAAGGGCTATGGAAAGACTACTTTCTCGAAGAGCATTTCAAAGCTTTTGCCTGATAAGTTACTGGCGATAAAGGGTTGCAAGATCCACGATGATCCAACTCAGCCAGTCTGTTTCTCCTGCAAGAAAAAGGTGCTTGAAGCGGAGGAAGTTGAGCTCACTTTTATCCCAAGAAAATGGATCAGAATTCCAGGAGATCCGATGACGACCACAAGACAGCTGATCGGGGGAATAAGCATTCAAAAGATCAAAGAAGGCTACGATCTCGATCATCCTGAGGTTTTTACCCCCGGGAGAGTTTTAAAAGCCCACAGGGGCATTGCATACTTTGACGAACTCGGTTCAATCCCTTCCGCTCTCCAAACACTCTTGCATGAACTTTTCGAAGAAAGACAGATCACAACACCTGAAGGGGACATAGTGCCTATGAAGATCGACACACTTGTAGTTGCTTCTACGAATCCCGCTAATTATAAAGGTGTCTCGGATATAAAAGAGCCACTGCTCGACAGAATGGAACAGATCGACATAGGACCACCAGAAACTGCTGAGGAGGAGATCGAGATTGGGCTCAGGAACATGAATCTGAAAGAGGGGTCGATGATCCCTGAGTGGCATCTTCGGATCCTTGTAAATGCGGTTCGTTGTATGCGAAATAAGAACTGCAGATATGCAAATAGAATCGAAGTAGAACCAAGTTGTAGGGCTACAATTAAGCTTTTTGACCACGTAAGAGCTTCAGCAACAAGAAAAGGACATGAGGCGGTGATGCTCTCTGATTATGGTGAGAACTTCGAGGTTGTAAAGCTTGCATTGAAGAGCAGGTTCGAAGTAGATTATGAAAATGAGATCTCGAAGGATGAGATCATCGAAGGCGTTTTGAATGATTCCATAGATGCCGTTTGCAGTTCAATTTATTCGATGATCCCGCGAAATACATTTGGGGACATGATCGAGGAGATCGCAAGACGAAAAATCGTAAATGCATACGATCTGAATGGGATCGTCACAAGCTTTGCCTCTTCGATTTGCAGTAGAAAAGAGGAGCTGAGATCTGCAATTGAAATAGTCTTGGAAGCGATCTCAAGGTGTTCTGGACTGATAGATCGAGCGGGAGATGGAGTTTACGTTTATAAGGCTTATGATCGACAAACCTGAATGCAGAGCCTGCCGAATGGAGCAAACCTTGGGAGACTTGGCTAATGACCTTCTTTATTCTCTATTTAACCCCTACTATCGCGAAAAAGGTAATTTTGATACTAAAGAGCTGATAAAAAAGTATTTGAGGGAAGAATTGAGGCATTTTGATGATAATCCATTCTTTAGAGAGTTTTTAAAGGATCTTGGATTCAACGACGGTTATTGGACTGAGCAGATCGAGAAATACCAAATGGCTAAGAAGAAGGCTTGGGAAGAACTCAAAAATCTGCTCGAAACTGGTAAGTTGAGCAGAGAGGATCTGAGCATAGATCAGTTAGTTGAAAACTTCTTTGATGAGGTTGTTGATGAATTGAAAAAGATTGGCTACATCGACTATGTCGAGGGAAAATTCCATAGAAGAGTGGTCAAATATAGGGCGATAGCAGAGAGGATCATAGGGGACAAGATCTTATCTATTGCTCTTGAAGAGCTCGATCAGAGGAGCAGGGGAGAAAATTTGACCGAAAAGGAGGGCATCTCTATTTTTAGTGGAGAGAATATTGTGGAATTCGACCCAACAACGCATTCTTTTGACAACATCGATCTTTGTGAAAGTCTTATAATGTCTGCAATTAAGGGAAGGCTTGAACTGGATGAAATTGTAGCAAGACAGCCGAAACATGCTGAGAAGTGCGTTTATGTAATGCTGATCGATGTTAGTGATTCAATGAGAGGAAAGAAGATTGTTGGAGCAATAGAAGCGGGAATTGCACTTAGAAGGGCAATAGAGAGAAAAGGGGGAGAGGATGAACTTGTGGTTTTAGCCTTCAACCACAGAGTTTCGAAAGTCAAGAAGGAGGAAATTTTGAATTTAGAACCGAGGGGTAGAACAGATATAGGGCTTGCTTTAAGGAAAGCTAGGGGTATTTTGAATGAAAAAAGTGGAACTGGCATAGTATTTCTAATTAGCGATGGAGAACCGACTTCGAGCTACGATCCGAGATTAACACCTTGGGCTTGTGCTTTAAGAGAAGCAAAATTGCTCAGAAATGTCAGCGCTAAACTTCAAATCATCATGTTTGGGAGTGAGAGTAGATTTGTCGAGTTTTGCACAGCAATGGCTAAGCTTTGCAGAAACTCAAGGCTTTTGCACTTCTCAGATCCTCTGAATTTGAAAAAATATATTCTGAAAAGATTTTAGAGTAATTCCTCTTTTGAATATACTACTATGCCTTTATTCGTGATCTCGAAGGGGTGTATTTTCTTGCTATGATTCGTGCCTCGCATTTTGAAGATCTCAATGCTCCTCATTCTTGTATTTTCAACTCTTGTGTAGTATAGCACGATCGTGCCCTCTACGACGAAGTTCTCAACTCCAAATCTGCTGATCCTATCGGGTCCATTTTCAATCACTTCGCATGTAAGCAATGAAGTCAAACCAAGGATCTCCATTGTTGTCGAAATTTTAAGCAATTCTACCCTGAATTTCGCTGGATCTGCTATTGTAAACCCTATAGAGGTTGTTGAGTCTACCGTGGCTCTTTTTGCCCCGATCTCATCTTGAATCGTTATGATCTGGTCGAGCAGTGATCTCGTATCAAAGGGACGAACATCTATGTATTTCTCATCAGAAGGCAATCCGATCTTTGTAGAAGTCGCATCGACGATTGCAAGCATATTTTCATCTTCAAATTTTTCGAGATCCCATCCAAAGCTCATGAAGTGTTCTCTAATGTGTTGCGGTCTCTCTTCTGTTGCAACAAAGATTCCCGGTTCGCTGAATTGCTCAATACCATTCACCAAATACTGCATTGCAAATACAGTCTTTCCTGAGCCTGAAGGACCAGAGATCAGGTAGCTTCTGTCCCTTAATAAACCACCATCGCAGATTTCATCAAAACCGGGTATGCCTGTAGGCACTCTTTCCAACATATTATCACACTAACCATTTCAAAACCTTAAAGTTTAAATTATTTACGCCAAATTCAACACATGAAGGCTACCATCTCTTTGATAAAAGCGGATGTAGGAAGTGTCGCTGGACATGCTATTGTTCCAGAAGATCTAAAAAAACTGGCAGAAGAAAGCTTAAAAGAGGCTGTAGAAACCGGCACAATTATTGATTTTCGTGTTTTTAATGCTGGAGACGATCTTGAATTGCTCATGACCCACAGAAAAGGCGTCGATTGTCAAGAGATCCATGGATTAGCATGGGAAGTTTTCAAGAGGTGTGCAGAGAAGGCTAAGGAAATGAAGCTATACGGAGCGGGACAGGACCTGCTTAAAGATGCTTTTTCTGGGAATATAAGGGGTCTTGGTCCTGGAATCGCTGAGATGGAGTTCACAGAGCGAAAAGCAGAGCCATTTTTAGTGTTTATGATGGATAAAACTGAGCCGGGGGCATTTAATTTGCCAATTTTCAAGATCTTTGCAGATCCCTTCAACACCGCTGGGCTTGTAATAGATCCTTCGATGCATTCTGGCTTCGTATTCGAGATCTGGGACATTCTGGAGCATAAAAAGGTATTTATGAGGTGTCCAGAAGAGCTTTACAGTGTTCTTGCATTAATCGGGGCTAAGAGCAGGTTCGTAATTAAGAGAGTCTATCCAAAGGGTGGAAAATTGCCCGCTGAAGAGCCTGTTGCGGTGATAAGCACGGAAAAGCTTTATCAAGTGGCGGGGGAATATGTAGGTAAGGACGATCCAGTTGCAATCGTCAGAGCCCAGAGCGGTTTGCCTGCGGTTGGAGAAGTTCTCGAAGCGTTTGCATTTCCTCACTTGGTCAGTGGATGGATGCGTGGAAGCCACAATGGACCAATAATGCCTGTGCCCTTTAGAGCTTCCAAGTGCACCCGCTTTGACGGTCCACCAAGGTGCATTTGTGCTGGTTTTCAGCTTTGCAATGGTAAGCTGATCGGTCCGGTAGACATGTTCGACGATCCCGCCTTTGATCATACGAGGCAAAAGGCAAACGAGATCGCTGATTATATGCGCAGACATGGACCTTTTGAACCTCACAGGCTATCTGCAGAAGATATGGAATATACAACTCTGCCAAAAGTTCTTGAAGCTCTCAAGGGGAGATTTGAGGAGGTATGAAGCACGTATTCTGGCAGTCTATAATGGATAAACAAAAAATCGATTATTTGGAGAAGTATAGTGTAGCGGTTGTAGGTAGTAGAATGGTTGTCGAGCTTCTCTGGCGTTCAGGAATTGGATGCATTCGCTACGTTTCTGACTTCGTTTCGCAACTTGAGACACTTGTGGACTGCACCCTCGATCCTATGGAGGCAAATCAGTATGATATCGTGAACCCAAAATCGGATGAGAGCTGTGTGATCTCTTATTTGTTACCGGAGGATCGTTCAGAACTCAAGAAGATCATGAAAGGCGTTGACATGGTAGTAGCTCATAAGAACATGCTCGAAATCTCAAAAATAGCGGAAGAAATTGGGATCCCCTTTGTTCCAGATCTCGTGACGACTTTTTTGCCTGATGGAGTGAAATACTGGGAAGTGGAGTATCCAAGGATCGATAGAGATCCGATTAGCTATACTATAACATGTGGGCTTCAGGCACTGGAGATCATTAAAACCCTTGCGGGATACAAGCCAATTTTGGCTCCTGAGGCGATTTTGGTCGATCTAAAGGGGGGAATAAGGAGAATATGTCTGAAGAAAATTGGCACGGCTTAAAAGTGGGAATAGAGATCCATCAACAGCTTGACACCGCGGAGAAGTTATTCTGCAGATGTCCTACCGAGTCTTCTGAAGATCCGAAACTTGAAATAAAACGCTATCTAAGGCTAAAGAAAAGCGAAATGGGTGAAGAAGATAGAGCTGCGAAAGAAGAAGTGGAGAGAAGGAAGAGTTTTCATTACCAGTTCTACAATTCAACATGCCTCGTTGAGGCTGATGAAGAACCACCGACCGAGATGAACAGAGAAGCTTTGAAGATCGCGGTTCAGGTTGCGAAAATGCTGAGAATGACGATCCTTGACGAAATTCATGTGATGAGAAAGATCGTAATTGACGGTAGCAATACTACCGGATTTCAAAGAACCGCTTTGGTTGCTGTAGATGGAGAAATTGAAGTTAAAGAAGAAAAAATTGGAATTGCAACTCTTTGCCTCGAAGAGGAAGCTTGCAGGAAAATTGGGGAAGGCGAGGGCTTTATAGTATATTCTTTAGACAGACTGGGAATCCCGCTGATCGAGATAGGAACAAAGCCAGATATAAAAACTCCTGAAATTGCAAAGGAAACTGCAAAGAAGCTTGGAATGATTCTCAGATCGACTGGAAGAGTCAAGAGAGGTATTGGAACTATAAGACAGGACGTGAACATTAGCATAAAAGACGGGGCAAGAGTTGAGATAAAAGGGGTTCAGGATCTCGAATTGATTGATAAGGTTGTCGAAAACGAGGTTTTGAGGCAATTAAACCTACTTAAAATAAAAGAAGATCTTCAGAAAGGGAATGGAAAAGTCGTTGAAGAGATCTACGATGTAACGGATATTTTCAGAAACACGAAATCAAATATTATTAAGGGGAAGAAAGTTAAAGCGATCGTGCTAAAAAATTTTGCTGGGATCGTTGGAAGAGAAATTCAGCCTAATAGAAGGCTTGGCAGTGAATTTGCAGATATCGCAAAGGTCTTCGGCTTGGGTGGAATTTTTCACACCGATGAGCTTCCCGCCTACGGGATAACCGCTGAAGAAGTCAGAGAGCTAAGAAAAAAGCTGGGGGCGACTGAGAAAGACGCAATTGTATTCGGAACAGGCGATTCAGAAAGAGTTGAAAGGGCATTGAGGAGAATAATTGAAAGAGCAAAATTCTGCCTTATTGGTGTGCCCGAAGAGACAAGAAAAGCTAATGAAGATGCCACAACCTCTTATCTTCGTCCGCTTCCGGGCTCTGCAAGAATGTATCCTGAAACAGATGTCCCACCAGTTCTTTCTTCTGATTTCCTAACTGTAGAGCTTCCAGAGTTGATTGAAGAAAGAGCAAAGAGATATGGAAAGCTATTGCCTCCAGATCTTGCCCTCGAAATTGCAGATTCCAAGCACTATAGGCTATTTGAGGAATTCTGCAGTTTTCTTCCACCGACGATCATTGCAAGGGTTATTCACGTAATACCGATAGAACTGAAGAGAGAAGGTCTCAATGTTGACCTGTTAAACGAAGAGCATTTTAAGATGGTTCTGGAGCTTATAAAAAGCGGAGAGATAGCAAAAGAAGGTGCAGAGAACGCTTTAAGACTGCTAATTGAAAAACCCTCAGCAAAAAGGGATCAATTAAAGAGTGCGATTTGTTCGAAGAGCGATGTTGACGGTTTTATTCAGAGGCTCTTGGAAGAAAAAAAGGATCTGATCGCTGAGAAAGGTGAGAATGCCTTTAAACCTTTGATGGGCATAGTGATGGGAGAATTCAGAGGCAAGGTGGATGGAAAGGTTATTGCGGAAAAGCTGAGAGAAGCAATTGCGAAGAAAATCAGAGAAACGAGACCGCAAAATTCATAAGTCAAAAATGCTAAGCTTCTTAGGGCTCGTGGTCTAGTGGTTATGACGTCGCCTTGACACGGCGAAGTTCCCCGGTTCGAATCCGGGCGAGCCCATTTCTTGCTGGAATTTGAGCAATTTAAGATGCTCTCTTTAAATTCTCGATTTTTTGGATGGCTTGATTTTCGGTCTGAAGGTTTGGGGTTTATTTTTGTTTGGAATACTCTCGAAGTTGGCAACTCGGTTGGCAACTATGTGTATGAAAAACCAGTCTTCAAACCTGTAGATCTCCGCTTCACGACCGATAAGCTTAGGCAATTCCATAGTAAAGCTAAGAATTGGGCATTCGAAGCTCTTATTAGCTTTTAAAGAGTTATCTATTGCGAGAGAACCGTTTTTTCGTTTGGGTTTTTGAATTACCCAAGATCTCCCTAAGATAGCTCCATCGATCTTCGGTATTAACTTGGGGCTTTCTTTTTGAGGTTTTTTTCTCCAATCTACCGTAAGAAGCACCAAAGTCCGCAAGACTCATCCATCCGGTCTTGGATTGGACAAAGTCTCGGATTCTATAAGCTTTTTTTCTTTTTTCAAAACGTTTACCAATGATCAGGGTCATTAAAAGGCAGGTTATTGTTAAAAATGCAGTCAATTGCCATGAAAGTCCAAAAAAAGAGCGAAAAATAGTGAAAGCTGGGAGTAATATGCAACCGAGCACAACCAAGGTGGCGAAGGCAAGGAGATGAATGTGAGAGTTTCTCTCTCTGTCGTGCATGAAATATGTTTACATGAGTTAAATATAACTTTTTGCTTTACTTCAAATTTAGATCTAAAATTTCAAAACTCTCCGAACCTTTTGGAGCCAAAAATTTTTAAGTGTCTAAAAGCAATTCTGAGCATGTTTACAGTGAAGATCGCCAAGATCATAAGGCACTCAAAGAATATTGCTACTATTTGTTTTGATAGAGAAATCCCTTCTTATCCAGGTCAGTTTGTGATGTTCAACCTCTTTGGCTATGAAGAGATTCCTCTCAGCCTATCTTCTCCAAACTCTGTCACTGTAAAAGCGGTCGGCGAGACAACGGAGGCAATCGTTGGGGCTGAATTTGACAAAGTAGGGATTCGTGGAGCGTTTGGTAAACCCTTTACACCTTCAAATAACTCGCTGATCATTGCGGGAGGAATTGGTGTAGCTCCTTTGAAGTATCTATATGACTTCCTGAAGACAAGGGGGTATGATGTGGATGTGATCTATGGAGCAAAGAACTTTGAAGAACTTATTTGGGTAGAAGAGTTTAAAAATGCAGTTTTTGCAACCGAAGACGGTAGCTTTGGTTCAAAGGGAACAGTTTTGAATTTGTTGAAGGATCTAAGAGTTGAGAAATTCGATAAGATCTACTGCTGTGGAAAAGAGGAAATGATTAAAGAGGTTTACAAACTGCTTAAAGCGAAAAATTGCCTAATTAAAGCAGAATTTTCGCTTGAGAGATATATGCGATGTGGAATTGGTGTTTGTGGATCATGTGTTCTTAAAAATGGTCTCAGAGTTTGTAGAGATGGTCCAGTTTTTAAGGGAGCCGAATTGGAAGATCTTTTCTGAATTTAAAATTGTTAAGGGAGTAATTCTTGCCTAAGTCTTCATCAAACTTTTAAACTCCGAAGTTCTCTTTATTGCTGTGAGAGCGGACAGGTTCATTGTAATAGAAGAAGTCGAGAGCGATGAGAGATACGGCTGTCACCCCTCAAAGCGGAGTATTGAGGAGCATATAAAGAAAGGATTTGTTTGCATAGACAAGCCTATGGGTCCAACGAGTCATGAAGTTGTTGTATGGGTTCGAAGAATTCTTGGAGTGCAGAAAACTGGACATGCAGGCACCTTGGATCCAAGGGTAACCGGAGTGCTACCCGTTTTTATAGAGACAGCGACGAAGCTCGTTAAATTCTTGCAAGAGTCTGGGAAGGAGTATGTCTGTCTTATGAGGCTTCATAGCGATGTTGCGGAGGGAAAAATAAATGAAGTTTTCAGGATGTTTACAGGGAAGATCTTCCAGAAACCGCCATTAAAATCTGCAGTTAAAAAGCAGTTGAGAGTAAGGGAGATTTACAGCATGGAGGTCATCGAGATCTATGGGCGAGACGTTCTTTTCAAAGTCTCAACAGAGTCAGGAACTTATATCAGGAAGTTATGCAAGGATCTGGGTGAAGTCCTCGGAGTTGGAGCACATATGCAAGAGCTGAGGAGAACAAGGACGGGGATTTTTAAAGAAGAGGATTGCTATACACTTCAAGATCTGCTGGATGCGACGATCTTTTGGAAGGAAGATGGAGAGGAGAAATACCTTCGCGAGATCATAAAGCCAATGGAGACAGCGGTAGCGGAAATTCCTAAGATCGTGATCAAGGACACAGCTGTGGATGCGATCTGTCATGGAGCAAATCTGTCTATAAAGGGCGTGGCTTATATCGAGAAAACGGTCAAGGAGGGTGATAAAGTTGCAATTCTTACGGCGAAAGGAGAGCTTGTAGCTCTTGGAAAAGCCTTGATGACCGCAGAAGACATGGTTGAACTGAAGAAGGGTTTCGTTGTAGATCTAGAGCGCGTGGTAATGGATCGTGGAGTTTATCCGAGTGTATGGAAAAGCTCGCAGTAGCTATTCCCTCTTCTGCATTGATAAACGAAACTGATGAGAAGATTAAGATCTACAAGATCGGCATAATTGCGAGAACTTTGGCGATCTTTGGAGTTGAGGAGGCTATAATATATAGAGATCCGATTCTCGACGAAACTGAGCTGATTAGAGAAGTTCTTGAATATCTTGAAACTCCGCAATACTTGAGGAAAGGTCTAATTCCGATAAGCGAAAGACTCAGATTCGTTGGGGTTATACCTCCATTGGCAATTCCATCTCACAAGTCGAAACATTTAAAAATCGGTGAGTTGAGGGAAGGGGTCGTAAAAAGGGTGGCTCCTGACGGAACGCGATGGGTGGATATAGGAGTCGAAGCCCTTGCACCCTTGAAGTGCGAGGAGCCAAAGGGTGCACGCGTAACCGTTAGGGTCGTTTCGAAGACCCCGTTGCTCGTCGAGAAGTCGAAGGCAGATGAATACTGGGGTTATAAGGTAAAAGAAGCGGGACTGGAAGAAGTCCTTAAAAGAAAGGATGTAATCGTAGCTTCCCGGAAAGGAAGAGTTCCGAAAGTAGATGAATTAAGAAGAGGCACCTTCGTATTCGGAAATCCGAAGGAAGGTGTCTTCGAGATCATGAAGAGGATGGGAATAGATATGGAAGTAGAAGCATGGAACACGATCCCCATGCAGGGGGTTAGGACTGTTCGCTTAGAGGAAGCTATAATTAGCACTCTTGCAATAGTCAACTTCTTCTCATTCTGGGGTGATTTGAGATGAAGGAGCATAGACCAAAGCGTGGTTCTTTAGCGTTCTCTCCAAGAAAGAGGGCAAAGAGAATAGTTCCAAGGATCAGAAGCTGGCCAGAGTGCAACGAAGTTCGATTGCAGGGATTTGCGGGATACAAGGCGGGAATGACACATATTGTAATGATCGACGACAGAAAGAACTCTTTAAGCTATGGGGAGGAGGTAATAATCCCTGTAACGGTTATCGAGACTCCTCCAATGAAAGTTGCGGGAATAAGAGTTTACAAGAAAACACAGTATGGTTTGAAGATCCTAAAGGAAGTCTGGGCAAATGGTCTCGATCAGTTTTTGGATCGTAGAGTAAAGATTCCAAAGAACTCAACAAACGTGGATCAGCTAAAAGAAGTTGAGGGAGATGAAGTTCGAGTTGTGACTTACACTCAGCCTTATTTGATTACGGGAGTGCCAAAAAAAGTTCCTGACCTGATGGAGCAAAAAGTTGGCGGTTCTTTTAAAGAGGCTTTGGAATACGCAATTTCAAAGCTTGGCAAAGAAGTTACGGTTTCTGAAGTCTTTAAAGAAGGCAGTATTGTAGATGTTAGCGCAATAACAAAAGGAAAGGGTTTTGAGGGTGTTGTGAAGAGATGGGGAGTTATAACGATGAATGCAAAGCATGCAAGAAGCAGTAAAGGCAGGAGGGTTGGAACACTTGGTCCATGGCTTCCTCACCGCATAAGATGGACTGTTCCGCAGTATGGACAGATGGGATTCCATCAAAGACTTGAGTTCAACAAGAGAATTTTGAAAATTGGAAACAATGGTGAAGAAGTGACTCCAAAGGGAGGTTTTCCGCACTACGGAGTTGTTAGAGGAAATTACGTTCTAATCGCTGGCACTGTTCCCGGAACAGTAAAAAGGCTTGTTAGAATGAGAGACGCAATTAGACCGCCTAAGGCTGAGTTTGCTGGTGTTAATCTTGTTTATGTTAGCACAAGCTCGAAGCAGGGGAAGTGATATGAAGGCGAGTGTTCTTAATCTGAAAGGAGAAGTTGTGGAAGAGATCGAATTGCCTGAGGTCTTCAATGAGGAGTTTAGACCAGATCTAATAAAGAAGGCGGTGCTTTCAATTCAATCTCATCGCAGACAGCCTTATGGACCAAATCCGTTAAGTGGTGTCAACTATGCATGGGAGAACTGGGGTCCAGGGCATGGATATGCAAGAGTTCCGAGATGGAAACTCGGTTTAAGGTCTGTGGTAGTTCCTCAGGCAGTTGGAGGCAGAGAAGCTCATCCTCCAAAGGTTCAGAAGAAATGGGAAGAAAAGATCAACAAAAAGGAGATGAGAAAAGCTCTTCGCTCAGCTATTTCCGCTACTGCCATTGAAGAACTTGTCCGCTCAAGAAACCATGTTTTCGAGGGAAAATTGCCCAAGGTTGTTGTTGACGATTTTGAAGCGTTAACCAAAACAAAAGATGTGGTTGCGGTTCTCAAGGCGATTGGTGTATACAGCGATTTAGAGAGAGCAAAGGAGAGAAAGAGACAAAGATCAGGAGTAGGAAAGATGCGTGGCAGGAGATACGTGGCAAAGAAGAGTGTGCTGATCGTGGTTGGCGAGAACAAAGGGATCATGAATTCTGCAAAAAGCCTGCCTGGAGTTGACGTTGTGCTTGCCAAGGATCTGAATGTTGAAATGCTCGCTCCTGGTTGTCATGCGGGAAGACTTGTTGTCTGGACTAAATCCGCATTAAAAGCGGTGGGTGAGAGGTTATGCTGATCAAAAACTTCCTTGTAACAGAAAAATCGACAGTGGAACTTGAGAAGAATGTGATAACTGCGATCGTGAGTTTGAGTGCGGGGAAGGAGGACATAAAGAGAGAGATCGAAGAGCTCTTTGATGTTGAAGTTGAAAGAATAAACACGCTCATAACTCCAAAGGGTGAAAAGAAAGCTTACATCAAGCTGAAGCCTGATTACTCCGCAGAGGAGATACTTTCAAAGCTTGGTGTGTTCTGAGGTGGTGATATGGGTAAACGCATAATTTCCCAGAATCGTGGAAAAGGATCTCCAACTTACATCGCTCCATCACACAGATATAAGGCACAGATAAGACATCTTCCTTTCAAAGCTGAAACGATTGCTGCAAAAGTAGTTGATATAGAGCATGACCCAGTCAGAAACGGACCCATTGCACTCGTTAGATTACCTGACGGCAATGAGAGATACGTTTTAGCAATCGAGGGTATTGGAACCGGTGACTGGATCTACGCTGGTGAATCGGTAGAAATAGTGCCCGGAAATTCGACTTATCTCAAGAACGTTCCCGAAGGGACCCCGATCTGTAACATAGAAGCCAAACCCGGAGATCTTGGGAGGTTTGTTAAGGCAAGTGGTGCTTTTGCTTTGGTCTTATCAAGAGAAGAAGACAAGGTTCTTGTTCAGATGCCTTCTGGTAAGCTTAAATGGTTCCACCCGATGTGTAGAGCTACCATAGGCATCGTAGCGGGTGGAGGAAGGGTCGATAAACCATTCGTAAAAGCGGGGAAGAAGTTTTACAAGATGAGAAGCAAGGCGGGCAAATGGCCAAGGGTTCGTGGAGTTGCGATGTGCGCAGTTTATCATCCATTCGGTGGAGGAAAGCATCAGCATGTTGGAAGAGCAAAAACTGTGGGCAGAAACGCTCCTCCCGGGAGAAAGGTTGGGAGCATAGCTTCAAGAAGAACTGGAGCAAAGAGGTGATTGAATGGCTTTAAAGAGCAAGGTTGTTAGGGCAAAAGAATTCGCATTCCGCGGTTACACTTTCGATGAAATTCAAAAGATGCCATTAGAGGATTTCATGAAGCTGATCCCTTCGAGGGAGAGAAGAAAGCTTAAAAGAGGGCTAACAGAGCAAGAAGAAATTTTGCTAAGGAAATTGAGAAAGAAAGGATCTGCAAGGACCCACTGCAGAGACATGGTTATAATTCCCGAAATGGTGGGCAAAGTTGTATTCATTCACAACGGTAAAGATTTTGTTAGAGTTGAGATAAAGCCAGAGATGCTTGGACACAAGCTCGGAGAATTTGCTCAAACTAGAAGGTTTGAGAAGCACAGTGGTCCTGGAGTTGGTGCTACGAGAAGCAGTAAATTCGTTCCGCTGAAGTGATGCGTATGGCGAGGATTGGTTACTCCTACAAACCACAAGACGAAACGAGGGCGGTTAGAGCAATGGGTTATGAGATACCAATGAGCTTCAAGCATGCAATGGAGATCTGCAGGGCGATCAGGGGAAAGAAGGTGCCACAGGCGATCTCTTATCTCGAAGGCGTTGTAGATCTAAAG
Source organism: Archaeoglobales archaeon (assembly GCA_030055595.1). GTDB lineage: Archaea > Halobacteriota > Archaeoglobi > Archaeoglobales > Archaeoglobaceae > WYZ-LMO2. Next base: position 18,323 of record JASFYH010000013.1, read on the forward strand.
TTTCCAGTTCCGATGAAGACGCACAAGAAAAAGGTTGCACACAAAAACATTCCGGGCTGGTATGCGGGTAGGTATCCTCAGAAGACCGCAAAAGAAATTTTGAAGGTTCTGAAGAATCTCAAGGCAAATGCAGAATACAAGGGACTGAATTTGGATGAGCTTGTAATCGTTCATGCTCAAGCAAAGAAGGGTAGATCGATAGTTAGATACACTCCGAGAGCTTTTGGAAGGGCGGTTCCAAAGGTAAAACAGTTTACAACTGTTGAATTCGTGGCAGAGGTGAGATAATGGCGGTAGAAAGAAAATTTGTTCAAGATAAAGTCAGAAAAATGATGGTCAAGGAGTGGATCAAAGACGAGGTGAAGAGTGCAGGCTTTGGTGGAGTTGACATTCTCAGAACTCCGCTTGGAACTCAGGTAACTCTTTTTGTAGAGCGACCGGGAATTGTGATTGGAAAAGGAGGAAGAAGAATAAAAACGATAACCGAAAAGCTAAAGGAATTCGGAATTGACAATCCTCAGGTTAGCGTTGATGAAGTCGAAAAGCCAGAGTTCAATGCCCAGTTAATGGCTTCTTTGCTTGCAAGAGCTCTTGAAAGAGGCTGGTATTTCCGCAGAGCGGGTTACAGGTTTCTATACAGGATCATGGAAGCGGGAGCCAAAGGCTGTGAGATCGAGATCAGTGGAAAGCTCGTAAGTGAGAGAGCAAGGAAAGAAAAATTCCTTGCAGGAACGATTATTCACACCGGCGATCCGGCTTATACTGTTGTAAAGAAGGGATTTGATGTTGCGGTGAAGAAGTTGGGAGTTCTTGGAGTTAGTGTTCGCATAATTCCGCCCGATGTTCAACTTCCAGATGAATTCGAGATAAGAGGTGTTGAAAATGAAAATGAGGGAAATAAGGGAGATGAGCAAAGAGGAGATGGAGAAAAAGCTGAAGGAACTGGAAATCGAGTTGCTGAAGCTTAGAACTCTCGTAAGAAGCGGAGGAGCAATTAAGAATCCCGGAAGAATAAGACAGATAAGGAGGGACATTGCGAGGTTAAAGATGCTATGCGGGAAGTGAGGCTTGCTGAGTTAATTGCGAGAGACTGGATCGGTTTGGAAGTTGAAGTTATTGGAAGTCCTAATGAGTGTGAGGTTGGCATTAAAGGAGATGTAGTTGATGAAAGTGAAAAAACCTTCAAGATCATGACTGAAAAAGGTTTAAAAGTCGTAGCAAAGAAAGGGAGAAGCTTTAGAGTGTGGTATGGAGAAAGAGTAGTAGACGTTGAAGGTGATTTGACCGCCTTTAAGCCAGAGGAGAGAATAACAAAAGGTTTGAAGCTCATAAGAAGGTCAAAGGGGGTAGTGGTATGAGAAATATAGGAATAGAGGTTAAACCGCCAGAAGGAGTGTGCAACGATGAAAGATGCCCATTTCATGGAACATTGTCGATAAGAGGGCAAGTATTAAGTGGTAGAGTTCTGAGAGTCTATGGAAAAACCGCGGTTATCGAAAGAGAGCTCATTAAATTCGTTCCGAAGTATGAGAGATATATGAGAAAGCGTTCAAGAATTCACGCTCATAATCCAGACTGCATTAGAGCCAAGCCTGGTGACGTGGTTAGAATTGCAGAGTGCAGACCCATAAGCAAGACTAAGAGTTTTGTGATTATTGAGGTGGTCAAATGAAGGCTTTAAAGGCTAAAATTCCGAGAGCCTTGCCCACGGGTGCGATGCTCGTTTGCGCAGACAATAGCGGTGCAAGGGAGGTTCAGATCATTTCGGTGATTGGCTATAAAGGTGTAAGGCGAAGGTATCCTGCAGCTGGTATTGGAGATATGGTCGTAGTAAGCGTTAAAAAAGGATTGCCAGAGATAAGGAAGCAGGTGCACTATGCGGTCATAATAAGGCAGAGAAAGGAGTTCAGAAGACCGAATGGGGACAGAATAAAATTTGAAGACAATGCAGCGGTTCTTGTTAACGAGAAAGGGGAGCCAAAGGGCACGGAGATTAGAGGTCCTGTTGCAAGGGAAGCGGCTGAGAGATTTGCGAAGATTGCGACAATTGCAACTACAATAGTGTGATGGTTATGCAGGCGAGAAAGCAGAGAAGATGGCTTTACAAAACTTCAAAGCTCCATGAAAAGCACAAGTTACTCCATGCCACTCTTTCGGACGAGCTAAGAGAGAAATATAAGAGAAGATCCGCAAGAGTTTGTAAAGGAGACAAAGTGCGTGTTATGCGTGGAGATTTCGCTGGGCATGAAGGGAAAGTGCTTGAAGTAGACATGAAAAACTGCAGAATAACGATCGAAGGGGTTACGACGACCAAGGTTAATGGCACAGAAGTCGCTGTGCCAGTTCATCCTTCAAATGTAATGATCATAAGCTTTGGAGAAGTTGATGAGATAAGGAGAAAGGCTTTGGAGAGGTGATACAATGCATCAGAAAAGACTTTCAGCACCTAAAACATACAAAGTTCCGAGAAAAGCTGGGAAGTGGGTGATAAAGCCCTCTCCCGGACCGCATGATAAAACTGCAATTCCGCTTGCGGTAGTTCTTAGGGACCTATTGCAGATTGCGGACACTGCAAGAGAAGCTCGTAAGATAATTTCTGCTGGAGAAGTGCTCGTGGATGGTGTTGTCAGAAGGGACTACAAATTCCCTGCCGGACTTTTTGATGTGGTGAGGATCCCAAAGCTTGACAAAAGCTACAGAGTTCTTTTCGATGAAAAAGGTCGATTCGTTTTGAAAGAAATAGAAGATGATGATAAGAAACTCTTCAGGGTAGAAGGCAAAACGATCGTTAAAGGTGGAAAAGTCCAGCTAAATCTTTTTGACGGCTCCAACATTTTAGCGACGAATGAATACAAAACAAAGGACAGTGTGCTTCTTAAGATCCCTGAAAAGCAGATTCTTGATCACCTAAAGTTCGAAGAGGGGGCACTGATCATGATCGTTGGTGGAACTCACGCGGGAGAGATTGGGAAAGTAAAGGGATACAAAGTTGTGAAGGGTTCTGGTTCGAACCTTGTAACTGTAGAGACTACAAGAGGAGAAATAACGACGGTTCAAGACTATGTCTTCGTAGTTGGAAAGAAGGGTAGCGACAAACCTGTGATTGATTTAGGGGTGTAAATATGTTGGAAGTGAAAAAAGAGAACCCCATGAGAGAAATACTCCTCGATAAGGTCGTTATAAATCTGGGGATTGGAGAGAGTGGAGAAAAGCTTCAGAGAGCGGGAAAGATGCTTTCAGCTCTAGTCTCCCAGAAACCGGCAACTACGATCGCAAGAAAGACAATAAAGAACTTTGGAATAAGGAAGAAAGAAACAATTGGGCTGAAAGTGACTTTGCGGGGAGAAAAGGCTATGGAATTTCTCCAAAAAGCTCTGCAAGTAAAGGAAATGAAATTAAACAGAAGGTCGATAAATGCGGGTAACTTCTCATTTGGAATTGCAGAACATATAGATCTTCCGGGTGTGGAATACGATCCAGATATAGGAGTTTTTGGAATGGATGTTTGTGTAATCCTCAGGAGAAGGGGATATAGAGTTTCTGATCGGAGAATAAGAAATAGTAAGGTGGGTAGCTCTCATAGAATCACAAAAGAGGAAACAATTGGTTGGCTTGAAAACTTAGGGGTGGTGGTAGAATGAGCAAGACAAGGACAAAGAAATACGGGCGAGGAGCGAATTTTTGCAAGAGGTGTGGCAGAAAGAGAGGTCTTGTGAGAAAATACGGCATATTTCTCTGCAGACAGTGCTTCAGAGAGACAGCGATGGAGCTTGGATTTAAGAAATATTGGTGATGGTTATGGCAATTGACACGCTTTCTGGTGCTATGATTGCGATAAAAAATGCAGAAATGGTTGGAAAAAGGATCTGCGAGATTAGACCTGCTTCAAAGCTAGTAAGTAATGTTTTAAAGGTTCTAAAGAATCACGGATATATAAAGAGCTTCGAATTCGTAAAAGAGAACGTTGGCGGAAAGTTTGTTGTAGAGCTGACAGGAAACATAAACAACTGTGGAGCGATAAGACCAAGATTCTCTTCGAAAGCTACGGAGTATGAGTTCTATGAGCGGAGATTTCTGCCAGCGAGGGGCTTTGGAATCCTAATAGTTTCAACTACAAAGGGTATTATGAGTCAGAGAGAAGCGATAGAGCTCGGTTTGGGGGGTGTTCTACTTGCTTACGTCTACTGAATATTCCACCATTGTCAAGATCCCGGAAGGAGTAGAAGTGGCGATAGAAGGCGATCCGATCGCCGGTTATAAATTGATAGCCAAGGGACCCTTAGGAGAGAATACATTGCTCCTTAAGTTCAGAGATGTTTTCATCGAAAGATCCGGGGATGGGATTAGGGTATATACCCCAGTAGCGAAGGCAAAGTATAAGGCGGTAGTTGGAACTTATACCGCTCATATTAATAATCTGATCAAAGGCGTTAAAGAGGGTTTTGAGTATAAGCTCAAGGTCTTTTACGCTCACTTCCCTGTAAAGCTTAGGGTTTCGGGTAATGAAGTGATCATCGAGAATTTTCTTGGAGAAACAACACCAAGGAAGGCGAAGATCGTTGGAAGAGCTAAGGTGGAGATAAAAGGGCAGGAGATCACAGTGAAAGGAGTAGACATAGAAGAATGTGGGCAAACTGCAGCAAATCTTGAAAGGGCAACGAAGATTAGAGATAAGGATCGCAGAGTGTTTCAGGATGGGATCTATATTGTGAAAAAGCCATAGGTGATCGAAATGAGGGCACTTCTCAGACTTAGAAAGAGGTTGAAGTCGAGAAAACCAGAATTTAAGAGATATTGCTGGGATCGAAAGCTGAAGCTTAGGAGAAAAAGCTGGAGAAAGCCTCGTGGTTTGGATAATGCAATGAGAATCGAATATGGTGGAAAGTGGTCTGGAAAGAAGAGGGTGAAGGTTGGCTTTAAGAGTCCATTAGCGGTTCGCGGTCTTCATCCAAGTGGCTATGAAGATGTTTTAGTTTACAACCTCAAGGATCTTGAAAAACTCAATCCTCAGAGACAGGCAATAAGGATCGCGAGCTGTGTTGGACTTAGAAAAAGGCTCGAAATCGAGAAGAGGGCGAATGAAATGGGATTAAAGATCTTGAATCCTTCAAGGTGATCTTATGGACTTGAGAATTCAAAGAAGACTTGCTGCGGAATTGTTGACATGTGGGCAGAACAGGGTTTGGTTTGATCCTGAGGCACTCGACGAGATCTCCACCGCTTCGACAAAGCAAGATCTAAGGGAATTGATTGAAAAAGGCTTAATAAAGAAAAAAGCTGTGAAGGGCGTTTGTAGAGCAAGGATAAATCAAATGAGGCTGAAGAAGAGAAAGGGAAGAAGATCTGGGCATGGAAGCAGAAAAGGCAAAAAAACCGCGAGAATGCCTAGAAAAAGACTGTGGGTTATCAGGATCAGGGCGATAAGGAGAAGATTAAGGGAGCTAAAGACAAGTGGTCAGATTGACACCAGAACTTACAGAATGCTATACAGGAAGGCGAAAGGGGGAGAATTCAGGAGCGTTGCTCATCTTAATGCGTTTATTGAGGAAATAAAAAGGTGATCGTATGGCTAAAGGAGCGAGATACAAGCTTCCAAACAGAAGGAGAAGAGAGGGTTATACTAACTATAGGAGAAGACTGAAGCTACTTCTATCTAAGAAAACGAGATTTGTTGTCAGGATAACGAATCAGAGAGTTTTAGTTCAGTTGGTGAGCTATAGTCCCGGGGGAGACAGAGTTTTGGTTTCCGTGAGTTCTGAAAAGCTTAGAGAATACGGCTGGAAAGGCGATTTGAATAATACTCCTGCAGCATATTTAACAGGATTGCTTGCTGGAAAAGAGGCTCTAAAGTCTGGGATCAAGGAGGCTATTCTTGATATAGGCTTGAAGTCACCAGTTAAAGGATCAAGGGTTTTTGCGGTTCTAAAGGGTGCTGTGGATGCGGGTATGGAAATTCCACACAATGAAGAAGTTTTGCCTGACGATTCAAGGATCCTTGGAGAGCATATTTCGAAGTTTTATGAAATGAATCCCGCTAAATTTGGAGAGTATGAGAGAAGAGGATTGAAACCCTCTGATCTACCTTCTCATGTTGAAGAAGTTAAGAGTAAGATCATGGTGATAGGATGAGCGAGTGGATCCCGAAAACGAGACTTGGAAAACTGGTTGCGGAAGGGAAAATAAAGACAATGGAGGACGCTCTGTCGAGTGGATTGCCGATAAAGGAACCAGAAATCGTCGATGTTCTCCTCCCAGAGCTTGAGGAAGACATACTCGAGATCTCGATGGTTCAGAGGGTCACGGATAGCGGAAGGAGGACGAAGTTTAGGGTAACCGCAGTAGTTGGCAATAGAAATGGATACATTGGCATAGGCATGGGTAAAGCCTCGCAAGTTGCCCCAGCGATCCAAAAAGCAATAGAGAATGCGAAAATAAACATTTTCGGCGTGATGAGAGGCTGTGGCTCATGGGAGTGTGGCTGTGGTTCCGCTCATTCAGTTCCATTCAGAGTCTCGGGCGAATGTGGTAGTGTTAAAGTCACTCTAATTCCTGGACCAAAGGGGCTTGGAATAGTTGCTGCTGATACCGCAAAGAGGATCATAGAGCTGGCGGGTGTCAAGGACGTTTGGACTATAACTTCTGGAGAAACGAGGACGACTTTAAACTTTGCCTTGGCAACTTTCGATGCCCTTAGAAGGACATTTTTCATTAAGAGGTGAGATCATGCTCGCAGTTGTCAGGTTGAGGGGCACAATTGATGTTCATGGAAAGATAAGCGAAACTCTCAAACTTTTAAGACTGCATAGAAGATATCACTGCGTCGTTATCCCTGATACACCGTCTTATAGGGGAATGCTTCAAGTTGTAAAAGACTACGTAGCATTCGGAGAGATCGATCAGGAGACTTTAGCTTTGCTTTTGAGAAGTAGGGGGGAACTTGAAGGCAATAAGCGTTTGACTGATGAGTATGTGAATGAAAAAACGGGTTATGGTTCCATAGAGGAGTTCGCTAAAGCGGTTATAGAAGGGAAGGCAAAACTTTCCGATTTACCGGGATTAAAGCCTGTATTTAGACTTCATTCCCCAAGAAAGGGGTTGAAGAACATAAAGTGGCATTATCCGCGTGGAGATCTTGGTTATCACAAAGGAATAAAGGATCTACTGTATAGGATGAGGTGATAAAAATGCCAAAGCTTAAGGTTAAGAAATTCAGAGGCTCTCGAACATGCGGTGGTGGCAGTCATAAGAAGAAAAGAGGAGCAGGACATAGAGGAGGCAGGGGAAATGCTGGGGTGCATAAACACAAGTATCTGAAGTTCCTAAAGCTTGAGAGGCTTGGCTTGTATGAATTTGGAGATCACGGATTTACAAGACCGAGAGCGGTCGTTAAGGAGCTCAACCAAGAGAAAAACATTAAAGAAACTTTGAAGGCTCTAAGAGAAGAGGGGAAACTTGATGATAACATCTACAAGTTCTTATACTCCAGAGTTGAACTAAATGTCGGAGATCTTTCCAAAATAATAGAAAAATTAGCCAATTTGGGCATTGCTGAGAAGAAGGGAGATAAATATCTTATTGATCTCGGCGTTTTGGGTTACTCGAAACTATTGGGAGCGGGAGATGTGAATAAGGCTATTGAGGTCAGGGTTGAGACCGCAACTCCGAAGGCTGTGGAGAAGCTGAGATCCGCGGGTGGAGGGGTAGTGTAGAATGGATTCCCTCATAAGGAGTCTTAAACCATACTTAGAGAGAATTCCGAGTGTAGAGAGACCAAAAGGGCACGTTCACTTCAAGCAGAAGTTCATGTGGACCTCTGCAGTCTTAATTCTTTATTTCATTCTCGTAAATGTCCCGGTTTTTGGGCTTTCTAAGGACTCTGTGGACATTTTTCAGGCTTACAGAGCTCTCTTTGCTGGAGCTACTGGGTCTATTTTGGCCTTGGGCATAGGTCCAATAGTCACCGCTTCGATCATTCTGCAGTTACTTGTAGGAGCGGGAATAATAAAACTCGATCTGACGAATCCGGATGACAGAGCAGCTTATCAGGAATTCCAAAGATTTCTTGTGTTTATCATGATCGCAGTCGAAGCTCTTCCGCAGATAGGAGCGGGACTGTTGATGCCAGATCTGGATCTTTCGGAAAGGCTTGGGGTTTCTCCCGGAGTAATCTCACTTCTGATCTTCATTCAGCTCTTTGTCGGAGGCGTTCTGATCGTTTACATGGACGAAGTCGTTTCTAAGTGGGGAATCGGAAGTGGTGTTAGTCTTTTCATACTTGCGGGGATTGCTCAGGCTATAGTAGTTGGACTATTCAACTGGATCGTCCCGCCTGGAAGCGTTTTACCCGCGGGAATAATCCCCAGGTGGGTTTACTTTGCCCAAAATTACTCTCTTGAACAACTATTGAGCGGTAGCGGTTTTGCAATGCTAATGCTCGAAGGCGGTATTTTGGCTCTTGTCACAACCGCAGTCATAATACTCTTAGTAGTCTTCTTCGAAGGCACAAGAGTTGAAATACCAATGGCACATGCAATGGTTAGAGGAGCAAGGGGAAGATTTCCAATAAAGCTGATCTACGCAAGTGTTTTGCCGATGATCTTCGTCCGAGCCTTGCAGGCTAACATAGTTATGATCGGACAAATTTTGCATGCAAGAGGCGTAACGATCTTTGGTGAATTTGTCAATGGACACCCAGTGAGTGGTTTAATGTTCTATTTGTCCCCAGTCAACAGCCCCTACGACTGGGTTCCAGAGCTTGTAAGAAGTAAAGGCGCAGCTTTTGCCACGATTCCAGACTGGGCGATCTATCTCCACTTGCTCATCGACGCACTAATCTTGATAGCGGGAGGAATAATCTTTGCAATATTCTGGGTTCAAACGACAGGAATGGATGCAAAAACTGTGGCAAGGCAAATCGCAAAGTCTGGAATGCAAATTCCTGGATTTAGGAAGTCACCAGTTGTTCTTGAAAAGCTCTTCGAACGCTACATCCCGAAGGTTACGATCATTGGAGGCGCTCTAATAGGAATTCTAACGCTTGTTTCAAACATGCTCGGAACAATTGGTAATGTTAGTGGAACTGGTTTGCTTTTAGCTGTGAGCATAGCATATAGATTCTACGAGGATCTCGCAAAGCAACAGCTCACCGAGATGCATCCACTCTTGCGTAGAGTTCTCGGGGAGGAGTGATGAGAGGCGTCATCTCAAGATTTGCTTCAATTCTCGGTTTTCTGATCTTTTTTGGTCTTATCTTCAGCTACGATTTCCGAGTTACACTGGCGCTAATTGTAGAGAAAATTTTCTTTCCGCTCTCAGCTCTGAAATTCTTTGAAGTTGTTCTTGTAATGTCGATTTTAACGGGTTTCTATTCAAACCTAATTCAGAAGTATGCGGTAGATCACAAAAGACTCAAAGAGCTTCAGAAGAAGATAAGCGAATATCAGAAGGAATATATGGATGCAGTTAAGAAAAAAAATCAATTTAAGCTAAAACAATTAGAAAGCAAGAAAGAAGAAATGAAAATGCTTCAGAGTGAGCTGATGAGCATGCAGTTTAAACCTATGTCTTATACTTTCATCGTTTCTATCCCGATCTGGGCTTGGCTCTGGGAGAAAGCATATCTCAGCTATCAAAGTGTCAAATTTGGGGCGAAAGTAGAGTTATTTAATTTAGATAACAATTTGTTCTTCATAACAACCCCCTTTTGGGGCACTATTCATGTAAATGAGTTTGTTGCGATCTTTCCTTGGTGGCTACTTTGGTATTTGGTCTGTTCGGTGATGTTTGGACAATTGATGAAAAAACTCATGAAGGTGGGTGTGTGAAGATCACGATCTCAGGACCTCCGGGAAGTGGAAAGACAACTGTTGCTAAGCTTCTAAGTGAAAAGCTAAAAATCAAGCTAATCTCCGCGGGAGAGGTCTTTAGACAATTGGCTTTTGATAGAGGTATGGGTTTGGAGGATTTTAGCAGATTTGCTGAATCCAATCCCGAAATCGACATTATGATCGACAGAGTTCAGAGAGAATTGGCGGAAAAGGAGAAAGAAGCGATCGTCGAGGGGAGACTGTCTGGGTGGATGATTAGGGATGCTGATCTGAAGGTATATATCTTCGCAGATCCTGAGGTTCGATATAGCAGAATAGCTAAACGAGAGGGTAAAGACATCTCTACAGTCAAGAGAGAAACTAAGCTAAGGGAGGAAATAGAAAAAAGAAGGTATCATAAATTTTATAGCATAGATCTTGAAGACTGGAGGATCTACGATCTGATCATAAATTCCAGTCGATTTCCACCAGAGAAAATAGTAGAAATGATCTTAGTTGCGATAAGATGAGGCAAATTTAGAATTTGTGCTAAAGCGTAAAATTTATCTGATAGGTAACAAAAAAGTAATGGGCTCGTAGCTCAGCGGTAGAGCGCCGCCTTCGCGAGGCGGAGGCCCCGGGTTCAAATCCCGGCGAGTCCATGATTCGTGAGAATTGGAGATCTCTTTAAGACTATTGTTAGATTCTCGATTTTTTGAATGGCTTGATTTTCGGTTTGAAGGCTGTAGAGTTTTATTTTCGCTTGGAATGTTTTCAGAGTTGGCAACTCGGTTGGCAACTATGCGTATGAAAAACCACTCTCTATCACGGTAAATCTCAGCTTTACAACCGATAAGCTCGGAAAATTCCACAGGCAACCGCAAATAGGGGTATTCTAAGCCTTCTTTGGCTTTATTTTTTCGAATAACCACCTTTGCAACAACATCTATAAAACCACGGTTGGCAACTAAAGCAATGAGAGGAAGTAGATCCATGGCTTTTCCTTTCCACGCAGAATAAGACATTTGCTTTAAACCGACTTTTCATTCTCTCTTTAACCAATTCTGCACATTCCTGCGTGAGTCTCAAATTTTACCTTAAGATTATATGCTCCCATTACCAACTTAAAACATGAAACTAAAAATCGCTGTCGTGACAGCTGGAACGTGGCTGATCTTTCTGCTTCTTGCCATAATCAATGCTATTACTCGTGAAAGCCTATACAAGCCATTTCTTGGCGATTTGCTTGCTCATCAGCTCAGCTCGGTAATTTTCATTTTGCTTGTTCTTTTTCTGACTTACGCAGTTTTAAGAATTGGCAAGCTTGAGCTCCATAACACTGAAGCATTTCTCATGGGCACCACATGGCTGGTCGCAACGATCGTATTTGAATTCATTGCAGGGCATTATGTTTTTGGAAATCCATGGGAAAAGCTCTTTGCGGATTACAATCTACTCGAAGGTAGAATCTGGGCTCTTGTTCTGCTAAATATTTTCATCGCACCGTATATCGCAAATAAAATACTGCGGAGTAGAAAAATTAAATAAATAAAAGTAAAATCAAAAATATTTACTTCTTCATAAGCTCCTCAATAGCCTCTCTGCACGCTGCAACCGCCTGAGCACCGCCTGCAACGAAGATCACCCGAATTGCCTCAACAATTTCCTCTCTCGTAGCTCCACGGTTCATCGCGCCTCGCATTGCTGAAGTGACGCATTCCTTGCAATGCCTTTGGGCTCCCATTGCCATAACCAGCATGAGCTTGAACTTCGCAGGCAGAGCTCCGTCTTCCTGTATTGCTTTATCGCAGAACTCATAGAACTCAACAGCCTTCGGATCAAGCTCTTTAACAAGCTTCATAATTCCCGGGGCAAAACCCATCTTCTTCTCTATGCTTTTAACAACCTTTTCGTGCTGAGTCATATAACCACCAATCATAATCAATAATTGTATATATAACTCTATTCCTCCTTTTCAATCAATTCGAAGACCGCACAATTTTTTAAAGTTTGCAAGCTCAGAATTTGCAAATGCTCAAAGCTCTCAGAATCAAGCTCATCGGAGTTGTTCAGGGAGTTGGTTTAAGACCCTTTGTTTACCGCTTAGCTGTAGCCAAAGCTCTTAATGGCTACGTTCGAAATATGGGGGGCAGTGAAGTCGAAATTCTTGTAGAGGGTTCTGACGAAGACTTAAAATCCTTTATAGATAGACTGCAAAAGGAAAAACCGATTTCCGCAAGGTTCGAGCAAGTTATCATCGAAGAAGTTGAGCCTTGTGGCTATAAGGATTTCAAAATTCTAAAAAGCGATTCGAAATTTGAGGAAAGAAGCATAATCCCGCCAGACTTTGCAATCTGCAAAGACTGTGCACAAGAAATCTTGAGCTCAGGCAGTAGATTCTATCGCTACCACTGGAACAGCTGTGCTTGGTGCGGTCCGAGATTTTCCATGCTCTATCGTTTGCCATATGACCGTGAAAACACCGCAATGAACCAATTTCCTCTTTGCGAAGAATGCTCAAGCGATTATGGCAATCCAGAGAATTTGAGAAGATTTCATGCTCAGGGAATAAGTTGTCCAAAGTGTGGTCCGAAAACGCTCGTTTACGATTTGAATGGAAAAAGAATGATTGTGGGGGATGCGGTTGATTTTGCGGTCGAGAAGCTCCTTGAAGGTAAGATTCTCGCTATAAAGGGAATTGGTGGTTATCACATAGCCTGTCTGGGCTCAGACGATTCCATCGTCTTGGAGCTGAGGAAGAGAAAAAGAAGGGAGAACAAACCATTTGCCCTAATGGCAAAAGATTATAGTGTAGTCGAGAAAATTGCAGACCCGCCCTCGGGGGCAAAAGAGCTTTTGGAGTCTCCAGAAAGACCAATAGTTGTGATGCCAAAGAAAGGCTCTTCGGTTTCTGAATTCGTTGCTCCGGGGCTTTCCACAATCGGAATAATGCTTCCTTACTCCGCTTTTCAGATTCTTCTTCTAAGCGAAATCCCAGACGGATTTCTAATAATGACGAGCGGAAATGTTCACGGAAAGCCGATGTGCAGAAACCTTGAAGAAGTTTTTTCACAGCTTTCTGGCATTGTTGACTACGTTGTTGAGCATGAAAGGGAAATCGTGCACAGGGTTGATGACAGCGTTCTGAGATTCACAGATGGTGAGCCTGTTTTCCTGCGAAGAGGCAGGGGCTATGCTCCAGAGTGGATTAAAGTCTGCAGAGATTTGCCCAATGGCATAGCTCTTGGAGCAGAGCTACAAACCGCTGGAGCAATTTCCTTTGATAACAAGGTCGTTTTAACGCAATTCATTGGAGACCTTGATGAAATCGAGAATCTTGAGGCAATGAAGAGCGAAATAAGCTGGCTTGTTGAGAATTACCGAATAAAGCCCGAATTCATAGCCATTGACATGCATCCGCTTTATCACAACAGAAAATTGCTCAAAGATTTTCCTTCAGCCCCAGTTTTTGAAGTCCAGCACCATCATGCTCACGCAGTGTCTGCAATTGCAGAACTCGGCTTGGAACCAGAAGATAAGGCTTTAGCAATCACAATCGACGGAACTGGTTATGGCGACGACGGGGCTATTTGGGGCGGAGAAGTGCTGATTGCAAACTGGAAAGAATACGAAAGGATTGTAAGCCTTAAGCCATTCAACCTTCCTGGCGGAGACAGCTCCGCAAAATATCCCACAAAATCCCTGATTGCCCTAATGAGCTCTTGTGGGTTTAAAGAGGATGAAATTCTTGAGCTTCTGAATGAAAGAAACCTAATCGATTCTTTGCCCTATGGTTTAAGGGAAGCTGAAATCACATGCATGCTTGCAAAGAAAGGAAAAGGAGTTGCAACTACAAGCTTGGGAAGGATTTTAGATGCCTTTTCAGCACTGCTTGGCATTTGCACCGAAAGAACCTACGAAGGAGAGCCACCGATGAAGCTCGAAGCCTTGGCAGACTTTGGAAAGGACTTTAAGCTAACTGCGAAGCTTTGCAAAGAAGACAGAATCCTTATAGACGTTAAGAACTTGCTCGAATGGGCAATTGAAAGCGAAGCTAAAAAAGAAGACATCGCAAGAACAGTTTTGCAGGGAATAGGGAGGGCACTTGGCTTAACCGCACTCGAGGTTCTCAGGCAAAGGAATCTGGAATACGAAAAAGTTATTGTAACTGGCGGAGCGGGAGTAAATACATACATCGTTAAAGGAATTCGGGAAATTCTCTTTGCAGAAGAAATTGAGGTTTATTTGCCCAGAAAAACCCCCCTTGGAGACGGCGGAATCGCTTTGGGGCAAATACTTATAGCTTCAGCCAATTTGATGCTTTAAGATTTCATAAACTTTACTCAGGTCTCTTTTTTCTCTAAGAGCGTTCTTTAAAGTCCTTCTGATTTCATTTTTGTCTCCCTGAATTCTTTCAACACTCACGACTGTGTAGGGTTTGATAAAGGCTCCAAATCGTTCTGAAATTTTTCTCTTTATGTCTTCATCGCTAATTGCTCCTTCAACAATCACGATCGGCAATTCATCTCCATCTTCGTCTTTAATCCCAACAACAACCGCCTTCTTCGTGTCATCAAATTCTATCGCGCTCTCAATTGCCCCGGGACTCAATCTGTAGCCTTTAATTCTCAAAACGCTGTCCCTTCTGCCAAATGAGAAGATGTAGCCGTCATCGTTTATGAGCCCGAGGTTCATCGTGTCATAAAAGCCATTTTTCAATAAAGCCCTGAATTCACGATCCAGAGGCATTGCAGGCCAAGGTGCTCTAACAATGAGCCTTCCGATCTTGTTTCTGATCGAAAAAGCCCCATTAACCACGTCGAGCAAAAATCCCGGCATAGCTTTGCCAACTGAACCTGAAGGAGTTTGAGCATTGGAATTCGTTACAAAGCTTCCAAGCTCGCCCTGAATGAACATCACTCTTAGCTGTGCTTCTCCAAAAATTCTCTGAATTTTGCTTAGGACTTCCGCGTTTAGCATGTCGGGGGTTGAGAATACCGCCTTAAGGCATAGATCTCTGCTAAAATCCCTTTCTGAAAGAATTCTTAAAATTCCGCCCGCAGTTATGAAAACCGTTGCCTTGTGCTTTTCAATCAATTCAAGATATCGATTCCAATTGGGGTAATCTGGAGCTCCTTCGTAGCTCAGAATTGTTGAACCAAGCATTAAAGGTGCAAAAATACCGTAAGTGGCTCCAGTGATCCAGCAAGGCCAGATCGTGCAGAAAATAGTGTCGGATGAGCTAATTCCGAGCATTTTGGCTGTTGAAATCGCCTGAACCAGAAATCCTCCAGCTGAATGAGTTACTGGCTTGAATTCCTCTTCATAGCCAACATGCAATCCGAAAAGCGGATCTTGGGAATCAAAGATTGCAGATCTTCCAGAACCTTTGCCAAGAAGCTCTTCGAATGCCAATTCATTGTAAAGCTTCGAGCCAAGTCTGTTATGGACTATGACTTTTGGCTTAAATTTTAGGAAATCCAAAACCTTCCTTAAGGTTTTTAAAGGCTCTACGATTTTCTTGTTTCTATAAAATCCATCTACAGTAAAAACAATTCTCGGTTTTCTTAGTGAAATTCTCTTCGCCACCTCAAGCCAGCCAAAACCAGTAAAAACTACCTCGAACGGAGAGCAAAGCTTAACTCCCGCTAAGATCGTTGCAAACGACTCTATGCATGGGGGAGCATATATCAGGAGCCAATCTCCTGCTTGCAATCCATTATCCTTTAATCCTGAAGCTATTCTGTCTGCAAGCTGATTCAATTCCGCATAGCTTATTTTTCTGACTTCTCCAATCTCATTTTCGCTGATTATTGCAGTCTTGTTCCAGTTCTCCGTCTTGGAATGCTTTTTGATCAAGTTCTCGTATACATTGATCCTACCGCCCAAAAACCACTTGGCACTGCATAGATCCCCCTCTAAAACTCGATCGAACTTCTTTTTCCAGATCAGGCTTTTAGCTTCGTTAATCCAAAACTCTTCTAACTCCACTTTCTGAGCAGAGAAAGCATTTATGGACATGGATCTTCGAGAGTTCAGCAGATCCTTGGAACAAGCTCTCCTCTCGGGGGCTCGACAATTCTGAAGCCACCTACAGCAGTTTTCATGAGCACATAGCCCTTGTATTTCTCGCTCTTTCGGACTTCTCCGATCAAGCGAGCATTCTCAAAGCCTTGCTTTTTTAGAGCCTCAAGAAACTCTTCAGCAACTTCAGAGCTAACAGAGAAAAGTGCAGAGCCCTCGCTTGCTAAGTAGATCGGATCTATGCCAAGCATTTCGGAATATCTTTTGACTGGTTCCTTTATTGGCAGATCGCTGTCGATAACAAGCACAGCTTCAACATTTTTAGCCCAGTCGTTAAGCACACCTCCAAGTCCGCCCCTTGTAATGTCTCTGCATGCGTTTATGTGCTCAGAGTAAGCGTTAATGACTGGCAGAAGTGCTGTAAGTGGATTTGCATCGCTCCTGAGCATTCCGCATTTAAGCTCTTCCACATCGCTGAGACCCATCTGGAGCATCATTATCACCGCTCCGTGATCGCCCACGTAGTCTGTTATAATCAGCAGATCTCCTTCTTTCGGCAGATCGACAATTGGTCTCTCAGCGATCCCAAGAACCGTGGTTGTAATCACTATTCTGTCAATTCCCCCTTTTGGCATGACTTTAAAGTCACCACCAACCAGTGCAACGCCTTCTTTTTTGAAAACTTCAATCAGCGAATCGACTATGGTCTTTAGATCTTCAATCGGAAAACCCTCTTCGACTATGATCGAATCAAGCCCCGCTATTGGCTTTGCCCCCATAACAACAACGTCGTTGATCGAGCCTATCGCTGAGAGCATTCCTATATTGCCCCCGGGGAAAAATGGGGGGTTTACCGTGTATGAGTCCGTAGAAACAACGATCTTTGAGTTTTTTACAGGAATCACCGCACCGTCATCGGGAAGATCAATCCCAAGTCCTTCAGGGACCTTCTTTAATCTTTCTGGAACCTTAGAGAACAGAATTTCGTTAAGCAACTCTCCAGTTTCTTCTCCGCCAGACCCATGGGCTAATTTAACGAATTTCACTCTTTCACCTCTTTAGAGAGTTTCAGAATTCTCTCGTAATGTTCAAGCAGATCAGAGCTTTCTCCAGCGGTTCTTGCTATGTCTCTGAGCATTTCCGCAGTTGTGCTTGCATCTTCGAAGCTCAGCTTTGTGATTATGACACCCGCATGCACGATCACAAGATCCCCTTTATTCAGCTTCTCTTCCGCTATGCCAACAATGACCTTTCTAAGCACTCCGTCACCGTAGTCGATCTCAGCGAATTCGCCTTCGATCTTGCGCACAACCGCAGGCACTCCCCAGCACATTTTCTCACCTCAGCTCAAGCTCATCAGCAATTCGATCCGCCAAGCCATTTGCCCCAAATCTTGCCCAGATCGCACACGTGCCTTCCAGAGAGACCATGCAGGGTCCGACAGGCGAAGAGGGTGTGCACTTTTTCATAAAAAGTGGACAGTTAGTTGGCTTTTCTTTGCCTATAACCACTTCAGCACATCTACAGCCCTTTGGCAAATCCGCTTGACAGCTTTCAGGAGCAATCTCTGGAATTTCATACTCCCTGAAGGCGTCGAATGAAGCAAAGCGATCCGAAATCCTTAAACCGCTTTCTGGCAAAAACCCGATTCCACGCCAAGCGTCTTCAACAACTTTAAAAGCCCTGCAAATCATTTCCTGAGCCTTCAAATCACCTTCCCAGCTAACCGCTCTTGTGTATTCTATCGAAACCTTGGCTTCCCCTTTTACAAGCTGTTTTAAAATTTCCGCTATAGCAATGAGCACGTCTATTGGCTCAAAGCCCGTAACGACTACTGGTATCTTGTGCCTGTCTGCAACAGGCTTCCAGGACTTTGCTCCAATGATCGTTGAAACATGCCCGGGAGCTATAATTCCCTTGACTGAATTTTCTTCCTCTTTTTCAAGTATATCGACTGTTGCAATCATTGCGGGTGGTGTTAACTTTACCAAGCTCATCAGCTTCAGATTTTCAGGCAAAAGATTGCTTATGAGTGTCTGTGCATAGCCAGAGGCGACGGTTTCGAAGCCAATTCCCAAAAATACCGCCTCTTTACCATGAGCTCTTGCGTCAAGTATTGCATCTCCTATTCCAGTTACGATCTTTATTTCAGCACCCAAAGCCTTCGCCTCAGCTAAAGAACTTGCACCATTTAAAGGCTTAAGGCTCGGAAGTCTATAAACGTCGCCGTAGGTGTAAATTACAATCCCTTCAAAGCCTAATCGGATTGCATTTTCTATATAGTAAGATGGAGTAACGCAAACTGGACATCCAGGACCAGCAACAAGCTCCAAGCCTTCAGGCATCAGGCTTCGCAGCCCATAGTGCGTTATCGTCCACTCATGCGTTCCGCAGAAGTCCATGATCTTAAAGCTCCCGAAATCTTTCTGCAATTTGCTGTAAAACTTGTCAATATAACCCACGAGAGTTTTGGCTAAGTTCGCATTGTTTCTGAAGATTTTTTCAAGACTTTTTATTGTTTCAGAGGCTTCTTCACTCATTTTTCTCAAACAGAATTTGCAACCTATTTAAAAACTTTTCAGCTCAATCCTCATCAGAACTCGGAAACCTCTTTGCTGGAGATGGCTTTAAAATTTTGCTTCCATTTGATGTTATCAGCATATTGGTGAGCGCACTGAGAGAGCAAAGGGTTCCTCTGCCCACAATACCTTCTCCAGGGATCTTTGCAACTATAAAACCCTCGGAGGTAACTTCAATCTCGGTTCCAAGCTCCGAAAGGCGGTGAAGCACGATGTTGCCCATAGCCCCCATTGACTTCTCCATCCAGCAGTGCTTCATCGGGCAAAGGTTGCAATACGCTTTGAACCTCCTTGCACTCTCCTGAGAAACTAAGCCCGCAGTAATTTCAGCTTTTGTGGTTGAATAGGCTATGCAACAGCCAAGAACTCGATCCGCAAGCACCTTCTCTCCTTTAAGAATGCTTGCCCTAACTGCGCCCCCTTTTGCCTCGTATCTGTTCTCAACTCCTTCTTCGAACTTAAGCTTTCCAGTATTCCGAGCATTTTTTAGCTTTTCCTTCACGAATTCCGTAAGCTGATCGTTTTTGATAATTGCCTTCACAATTGCACACGTGGGGCAATAAGAGACCGAAGACTGGGCAATCAGCCTATCTTCTTTATCGTAAAGCCTTGCCACGACGCCAATCCCTTCCCTTCTTATAAGAGTTCTTCCTCCAAGCTCATTAACGAACTGTAGTGCGATGACTGATGGCGTTACAACCCTTCCGTAGCCATAAAGTTCTGCAATAGCTTTAATCTCATCTTCATCGCTCAAAGCTTGCCTCAACTTGTCTTCAAGCCTTTCTGGAACAAGCTTTGCGTTTATTTCCGCCTCAAGGATCGCTGGAGACCAGACAATGTCGAAGCCTTCTCCAATGACGTTGCCCTCATTGTCTTTTATCACAGCCAAGATCCCATTGGGTTTTTCATATGCACAAACGACTCCATTCTCTTCTGTGATAGCCTCAAGCGTTCCGTGGCAGATTCCACATGCTCCTTCGATCTCTCTCAGCTTTTCTGTCTGCTTTCTCACTCTTTTTCTAAAGTCCTCAGAGCTCATCTTTTTCAATTCTTTCCAAGCCAAGATAAGTCTTTCGAGGTCTTGGAAAAGAAATAAAACAATCTTCAATGGATAAAAATATATTTAAATCAACCCCACGAATGTTGAGCATGAGTTACCTTAGCAAGGAGGAGCTGATCAGACAATACGGAAGCTTACCTTGGGTCTCACCTTATTCAAGAGTTGTCGCAATGACTGACGGCGAGCTTGTGGAATTGCACGAGTTTCATGCTCGCGAAAGATGCTATGGCGGAGCTTCTTGGGAAGTTCTGCACTATCCGAGGGTTAGCGATCTTGTGTTGTGGGCAAGAAGAGAGGGTGCAAGAAACATTTTTGTTTTAAAGCCCGGAAAGACTGAGTTGAAGCTAATTCCCGGCGTAGCGGGAGCGGGAATTGAGGAAGTAAAGCTGACGGACAGAATCGAGATAACCTACGCTGGCTTGGCAGGCGGTGGAATTGCCGCAACAGTTTGCAGAGGAATGGCTGAAGACGTTGACGGCATTGAAATTGTAGAGCTTGGAGGCGGAGCAAAGCTTGGAAAAGCAAAGATCAGACTTAAGAAGTATTCTAAGGTTGTAATAGGCGTTGACGACACTGACAACAAGGAGAAGGGGGCAACATGGGCTCTTGTTAACGAGATCGCTTACAAGCTTGAAAAAGCGGGCTATGGCTACTATCTGCTTCATACGATCACACAGCTATACACCAAGAATCCCGCAAAGACCACAAATTGCGTTTCGATCTCAGTGAGCTTTGCAACTGAAAAGCCAGAAGAGCTTGTTAAGGCATTCAGAAAGGAGCTCGAGAGAACAACGCTCAGTGATAACACTGCAATGGTTGTTTACAGAAAAATTTCAATTCCTGAAAAGCTTAGAAAATATGGAGAAAAGGTGAAATCTCAGCTTGTTGAGCTTGAAGAGGCTAAGAGAATTGCAGAAGAACTCGGAATAGAGACCATAGTAATAACTGGCGAGAGAGGTCTCATAGGAGCGGTAGCAGCTTTGGCATTCTCGAATTCGCCAGAAGAAGCTGTAAAGATCTATGCTTGATTACAGAACAAAGCTTGAATTGCTCGTTCTTGGCGTAAGAAGCTCTTTATCACCTTTGCGCCGTGGAGGAGGAGGACCAGTAGGCGGAATTGGGTTTGCAGTTAGGGATTCAATAGTCTCCGCTCCAGCGGTGCAATCTTTTGCAAAGGAGTCGCCCTATGTGCTTTTAGAGAAGGACAATGGCGTATGGCTTTACAAAGGGCACGAGAGGATAGGCAAAGTCAAGCTTCCGACAGCGAAATACTATGAGCACATGATAAAGGGCATCTCTGCGGGCAGATATGTCGCCCTTGACGGAGTTAACGCTCTCGTCACCGCGGTGACAAGAAAATGCGTGCATGTCGATGCGGGCAAAAAATGCGTTTTCTGCGTGATTGAAGAAAACGTCCCAGAGAAGCAGATCTTTGAAAAGAACCCGGAAGATATTGCTGAAGCCGTGAAGGTTGCCTATTTGGAAGACAAATCGAGACACTTGACTTTAACAACAGGGACGCCAAATCTTGTGGACAAAGGAGCGATTAGATATTCAGAAGTTGCTAAGAAAATTCGTGAAGAAGTTGAAATTCCAATCCATGCACAGATTGAGCCAATCAACAGGGAATACTTGGAGCTTCTTTACTCTTCAGGAGTTGACACCATTGGGATTCACGTCGAGACTTTTGACGAAAGAATACGAAATGCGGTAGTGCCCGGAAAGCCCGCAATAGAGGAATACCTTAAAGCGTGGGAAAATGCGGTTGAAGTTTTTGGAGAGTGGAACGTATCATCTTGGATCCTTGTAGGCTTGGGGGAAAGCGTTGAAAGCGTTGTTAAAGGTTTCAGAGCCATGGCTGAGCGGGGAGTTTATCCCTACATCGCCCCTTATCGTCCGCCACCCAGCTCAGCGGATCGCACAGATCTAAGGCATGTGCTCAAAGTATACGAAAGCCTTTCAGAGCTTAAGGGAGAATACAAGATCAGGTTAAAGTTCAAAGCGGGTTGCCCGAGATGCACGGGTTGCTCAGCCATATTAGAGCTTCTCAGTCATTAAGCAGATCTCTTTAACTTTTTCGACAACTTTTATTGCGTCGAGCTTTTTGAGGTTGACTTTATTCTCATTTATAGCGTTCAAAAGCTTTTCAGCCCCACTCTTAGCAATAAAACCCTCTCGAATTGCCTTCTCAATCAGAGTTTCGTAGCTTCGCCTTGAGTAATGCAGTCTTTTTGCGATCTCAATCAATCTGTCTCTCTTCTCTACCTCAATTAAGCCCTTTGTAACTAAAGCAGAAAGAGTTGCCCTTATGTTCACCAAAGGCTCTGAGAGTGCTTCAAAAGTCTCCGGATTGACAACAACCGCTACCTCATCGTCAGATTCAAGCTCTCCTCCTTTGAACATTCTGAAGATCTCACCAACACCGATCATTCCAAGTTCGCAGAGTTCCGCAGCTCTCAGAGCACCAATGCTTCCACCGCCAACAACGATCACACCCTCTCTGAGCACTTCCATGATCTCCCTTGGAGAGATCGCTACATCCTGCAAAAAAACGCCGTCTATGATCCCCAGGATCTTGGCACCATCTTTGAGAGCTTTTAAAGCATCTCCACGCTTTATCGGTGGTCTGTATTCCGCTTGAACAAAGATCTTTCTTGCCTCTTCATGGCTAAGGCTTGGTCCAGTGAAGATCACAGCCTTCATTTCTTCAGAAAGCTAAGAGCTCTCTCGCCTATCCTTGTTGGATCCATTCCAAAAACTTCCAACCCTGGCACTATTACGCGGACTGTAGGAATTCCGAGCTCTTCTCTTGTCAGATCAACCACTATAGCCCTTTCAAATCCTTTTTTCTTTAGCAAGCTCAACGTGATCTCTATGTCCTCTCTTAGATCCTCCGTGGAGAACTTTGGAAGCTTGCGGAGCTCGACTTCTTCGCTTCTTTCAAACCAGTGCCTGTTTATCCTTTTCATTCTCTCATAACCCGCTCTTCTCATTACTTCAGCCTTTACTGTGTCTTCTCTTGCTCCTTGGATCTGAACAAGCCTGCTCTGGGCAACCTCCAAAATTGCCCTTATGCATGCAACTTCAGGCTCAGAATGAGCACCAAAGCCAAGCGTTAACAATGCGGGATCCTTTAAGGTCACGTCGTCAGAAACTGCAGAAACAACAGGAATTTTAAGATCGCTTGTGAGATCCCTTAAGAAGATCTCAATTCCCGCTTTTTTGAACTTCTCAATTAATTCCTGGATCAATGGATCGTCAGTTTCGATCACTTTACCGCCATTTCTGCAGAGCTCCGCAATGCTCCAAGCATCTCTTTCAACGACTTCCATCAAGCCGTGCAGAATGGCTTCCTCAATAGTATTTCCAGAAGCAAGACCATTCGTTGAAGTCCTGAATAGATGTAGATCTCCAATGGGAGAATAGGGATGAAAGACCGCACTTACCGGCACGAGGATCTCTTCATTCTGAATTAGATCATAGCCCCATACCCATCTAAGCACCACATCTTCGGTGAAAGGAGTCTCTCTTGGAAGGATCAGAAGTCGGGGATCAATTGCATTGTATTCTTCTGAGATCTGCCTATAATTTCCCTTGATCGTCTTTTCATTCCTAAACTCCGCGGAGTATCTCTCGAAGCTCTCCATTATTGCGGAGATCTTTGCCAAAGTTTCTGTTAGACCCTTGCCAGAATAAACGGACACCGCCCCTTCAGCAGCAGTTGGCCTTATCGCTGAAAATATTGGGATCCCTATTCTGTCCAGCCCAGTTATATTTGCAAGTCTTGTAATCCCAGCGATTTTTATTTTTGGCTCAATCCAGCTTAGAGTTTCTTCAGGCTTTCTCGCCCTATGTGTGCCGTCCTTGAACGCTTTTTTGACACTTCTGAGCTCAATCTTAGCCATCGCTTTTGATTTTAGATCTGGGTTAAAAAGATTAATTGAAAATCCCACGCAGAGTGTTGACGAAAAATTAACAAATCTTCTGTCAAATATTAACTGGGTGATTTTTTGATTGCGGTGGAACTCATAGAGATTGGAGGAAAGAAAGCCCTCGGGCTTAAGGTTGAGCTACCGAATGCTCCTTTGCTTCTCATGATCTTTGGAGAGCTTGTAATTGGTTGCGGATACATAAGCATTGAGGCGATGGAAAAACTTGGGAATTGCGCATGTGTTGTTAAAGGTGTTAGAAGCTTCGAGGACATGCTAAATGCGGAGATAGCAGGGCTTACTTCGAAAGCGGAAAAGCTTGGAGCAAGAAAAGGCATGAGAGTCAGCGAGTTTTTGGAAAGAATCGAGATTTGATTAAGTATAGAAAAAATTTGTTGCTACAGATCTCAAAACCCGCAAAAAGCGGGCCGGGAGGGATTTGAACCCACGACTGCGGGATTAAGAGTCCCGCGCTCTTCCTGGCTAAGCTACCGGCCCTTTTAGTTAGAACCAATTAGAGTTTCCCGTCAGCTTTTACTTGGTTTAGGTTTATAAGGATATCGAAATAGGAGATAAATTTTTAAATACAAACTCTTTTTTTGTCTTATGAGGTTCTTTACGATCCTCTTGATCCTATTAATCGCTTCAGCTTCAGCCCAGAAAGTTGAAGAAATAACGAATTTGAACCTAACTGTTTTAGTGGACAATAAGGCTCATTTTAAATATGAGTTTACGATCAAGAACCTGATCGATAAGCCACTGGTTCCGGGAATTAGTGAAATGAGACTCCAGAAAGTTGAACCAATTAATTTTCTTATTGTTCCCATTCCGTTTACTGAACACAGAAGTGCGGTCAAAGTTGATAATTTGAGAGCTTATTCTGGAAATATGAATTTCAAAACGAGTTTCGAAGAGAAAGAAGATTATTCCATAATCTATTACGAGATCTGGTATCCAATAGAGCCATACAGCGAGATGAGGTTAGTATTAGAATTCGATGCAGATCTCGTGGATCAGGGAATCCTATTCAAAAGTGTAACCGTGCCCGTTGGGGGAGATGTGGATATAAGAAACATAAATTTAGACATTAGATCTGACTGGAAAACTTGCTACATCGAGCCAAAAGAGCTAAAATCAATTCCGGCGGGTCATTTAGCCTTTATAACTGCAGAATTCTCTTTGTTGCCATTGCCCATGCTACCGATTAGAGGTTACATACTATTCTGGGGGTTCGTGATCTTAGTTCTGGGAATAGCAGTGGTGTTTAGGAGAAAATGAGACTCTTTGCTATCATTCTACTGCTACTACTCGAGATCGCCAATGCCTGTGTGTTGGAGATAAGAGAAACGACTTTTTACGTTAATGGGACTCAGGAAGTGAGTAGAGACTGGATCGTGGTTAACTTCACGAATGAGTATCCCTACGAGATCTACGATGTTCAGATTGGGGAAATTGCCCAAATGCCCGCAGTTTTACCTGGACAGAATGTCAAGATCGATCCATATCTAACTCTTGAACCTATAGAATTCCCAGTAGTGTTTAGGGCAAATTTTGAGGATCTGGGTAGCAAGAGTATAGTAGAGTATTCTGTGGTAAATCTGGGGGAAGAGCAATTGGAAATTTTAATTTCTTTTCCGAAGTTCGACAGTTTTCTGGGTTGTGAAGGCTGTGAGATCGATGAACGAATAAATTTTAACCTTTCAGTCTCTCCGAAGTCCTCTAAGAATTTTACAATACATGTAACTCGAAGTTTTCAAATTCCAGATGCGGAAGTGGGCTTTAAGTTTGTGAAGAGTCAAAACGTGAGTTTTGGCTTAAAAGTTCCAATGAGCATAGAGAAAGGAAACAAAGGTGAATGGATCGCAAGATTTCAAACTTCGAACCCAATTGACAGAGAAATCGACTTGGAAGTTAATGCTTGGGCAGATCTTTGTGGAAATAGAGTTGAAATTCTAAATGAAAGTATGAAGTTACCGCCGAAAGGAATTTTTTTGAATTCTACAGAGTTAAAAAGTGCTTGTGTCCCGATCTTCTTCTTCAAAGTCAGTGCAAGAGTAGAAGATCTTTGTAAATTCGAGATCGTTCCGAGCTCGCTTATTGGAGGGAGATATGTTGTAGGTTATGCCACTCTAAAGGGACTCTCTTACGCCCCAATGACACCCGCAATACCAAATCCTCCGATCGCGGGACCTTTTGCACCCACACCCATAATACCGCCCACAATACCACCTACTCCGCCCCCTCAAGCTCAACCAACTCCAAGCTCATTTACAACTGGTGTAGAAGTAGAAATTCCAAGTCCAAGGGCGTTAACTTTTGAGATTGCCGTAGTTTATGCAGCCATACTCCCTCCCGCTACATTCGGAGCTTTCTTGGCAATGGTCTTTTTCCCGGTTTACAGCAGAAGGGGTATTGTGCTCTCCGGTAGAGATGCAAAAATAGCAGAGAGACTTGCTTTAAAGATAAGAGTTTACACGATCCCCTCAAATCCTGCAAGGAGAGGAATTTTAGTTGAACCCGATCGAGAGGTCGTCTCGGCTCTTATGTCCGCCGGCTTAGAATTGGAGGATGCGGAGTTGATCGCAGTTGCCATAAAGGTTAAAAAGCCAATCATAACAAGAAATCAAATGGCGGTTAGATTTGCGTTATATTGTGGAGTTCCGGTGGTTGGTTATGGAAGATCTTGATACTTTAATGGAAGAAGTCCTTAGAAAAATGAGGATCCGAGATACGATCTCCGCTGTTCTGATCGCTTCAGCCTTTGTCATATTCGGTCTTCTCATGCTCGTTCTTTTAGACATTATTTTTGTCGAAAGTGCTCTAAAAAGCACGATCTCTATAATACTCCTGTGCGTGACATGGGCTCTTATGGTTAGTGGTATATATATTCTAACCTCTATGCCAATCCCCAAACTTCCTCCAAAGCTCGTTGCAGACTCTTCCGGATTAATTGGGCTTCTTAAGAAAAAATATCCTGGAAAGATCTATGTATCGAGAGAAACTTTCAAAAAAATCCCACCAGCGGTTGGTCTGAGAGCAAATCTTGAGGTTTTAGATGTAGATCCAGAAGAGGTTAAAAAATTTAGCAAATATGGAGAGGAGTTGGCTAATGCAATTGTAGCAGCAAAAAAGCTTAAAGGAAAAGTTGTAAGCTCTGAAAGAAAGAAAGTAGAAGATGTTGAAGTCATAATACCTGACGATCTTAAAATTTAGTTTTCTGCAAATACTGCGAAAAGTTTATTAAATTCACACATTTTTTCTTTTTATGGCGATATTGGTAGCGTTAGATGAAAAGTCGAAGAGAACGGAAAGGGTCGTTAGTTTCTCGGTTGAGGAGGCAAGATTAAGAAAGGAGAAACTAATTTTTGTGCACTCACTCTTTGGTGGCGAAAGAACTGAGCAAAAGGAGATCGATGCGGGAGAGGAACTTTTGAAGTGGGCAGAAGAGACTGTGAAGAAGTCAGGAGTAGATTGTGAAACAAGGCTCCTTATTAGAGGAAAAGAAGCCGCAGAGGACATAGTTGAGCTTGCAGACGAGATCAAAGCAAGCATGATCGTTATAGGTGTTAGAAAAAGAAGACCCGCGGGTAAAGTTTTGTTTGGAAGCGTTGCTCAAGACGTGATTCTGAACGCAAACCAACCCGTTATATGTATAAAGTAGTGGTAATATAAAAAATTTTTTATTTTAACTCGTCCCACTTTCTCCTCTTCTTGAACCTAATTATGAAATTAATTGTGAATGCTAGCAAAATGATTAGAAACACCGCAATTAAGTAGCCCGAATAAGCCCTCAATGTTGATATGATGTCGAAACCTCCATTCTCCTTTGTAGAGGAAACTTCGTTAGCCAAATTCTCCACATCGTCCTTTAATTTGTAAACAGCACTTTCAATCTTCTTAATTTCCTCGTAAGCCTTTGTGAACTTTTCCTGATCGATGTAATCTTTTATGCTCCGAAGACTTGTTTTTAAATCCTCATTGGTCGCTTTCAGGCTTGCATACCTTGAGCTCAGGTTTTTAAAATTCTCTGTCCCTCGAAGAGCTTGGATCAGAATTTCCAACTCATTAAGCTTTAAAGTTGCATTGCTTGCAATATCACTAAGTTTTTTATAAATCTCCTCTGCTCTAAGTTTATCTGCAAGACTTGTTAATTTCGATAAGACATCCTCTGCATTTTTAAGCTTCTCGTCAGCGGAACCGTAGTCACCCGCATTAAAATCTTTTTCACCAGAACTCAGAAGATTTTCGACATTCTGGAAATCTTTTTCATCGTATTTAACACCCTCAGCATCAAGTTTACTCCTAATTTCGGACAATTTTTGCTTAAGCGAATTTAGAGCTATATTAAATGCTGTTTTGTTCACAACTTTGATCTTTACGTCTTTTAGAGCATCTGAAGTCGCCTCCTCAGCCCTTGCGATCAGTATACTAATTTCTGAAAGCCTCAATGCAGTATCTGGAACCTTTCCTGTAAGGTTTGCAGAAATGTAATCAACTCCTTCTCGCCCTTCTTCGGAGATCGAGTAGTATTTAACTTCGATCGTGATAGAAGGATCTTCGAAGTCTTGTTTGACTCCAGAAACTCCAGCATATTTGATCTCTAAAGTCCAACTTGGATTTAACAACGTCGTTCGGAAATAGTAGCTTCTTGGATTTCCTTGTTCTCCTCCAATTTTTAGCTTCTCGCTTGAGGTTTTTGGGGATATGATATAATTCACTTGAATTGTATCTCCAGCGAAGAAATGATCTTTTTCCGGAGAAATTTTTATGTCTATGCTGAAATTAGCGGGAGTTAAAGTTTCCAGAGCTATTGCTGTGTGCATTAGTATTAGGACAATTGTCGCTCCGATTAGCATTCGCATGGAAAAAGTTTGCAATATAGATTTAAAAAATTTTTCTTTCCCAATACTTTTTCATATTAATGTGTGAATGGAAAATGAAACTAAAATAAAAAATGCATTTTTTGTTTTGAGACGGAGATAAATATTCTAAAATAGATCCTTGCAAATGCCCGGAGCCGGATTTGAACCGGCGACTATGCGGTCTTCAGCCGTAGAAACCACTAAAACGGAGATTTACGAGAAAGAAGCCATTAAACCAGAGATAACCGAGACACAATATAAGACAACATATAGCAAGCCAAAATTTGATGACATCGATAAAGAAGACTTTATTAGATTTTGGACATCGGAAAGAAAACAAAAAACGAATGTTAATCGGGCTCAGAAGTTATATAATGTTCTCAAGAAGGTTCTTAATGGCAAAGAAATAAGCTTAGATTCTCTTAGGGAAGGATTCCACAACACAACGAATAAAAAAGATTATGTAAATGCTGTAAGAGTTCTTTTGGATTACCTCAGGAATAGAAAAGTAATTAGCAGACAGGAATACGAGGATATGCTTGAGGTTGATTTCTTGACTCCGATTAAATCAGAGCCCGAAATAGTTCCAGAAGCTACAAAAGAGGAGGCTGACAAAGACATTAAGAAAGCCTTAGAATGGATAAAGGAAAAATGGAATAATGATGAATTTACTGTAAACTTCTTTAAGCTTATAGTATTCAGTGGAATAAGAGATGACCATGCCTATAAGCTATTAACTACCTTTGATCAAGCAAATTTGGAAATAAACGAGAAATTAGGAATAGCTCGATATAGAACCATGAAAATAGGAACAAAGATTAAAAGGAGTTTTTACGCATTTATGCCTTTGGAGTTTGCAAAGAAGCTTAAACGTTATGAAAACGTCTTAGACCTTTCGACTTATCGGAATAGAATAAATCCGAAACAGTGGAAGCCTAAAAAACCTGAATGGCGAAATACATGGATAAATGGGCATAATATAAGAAAATGGTTTCCAAATTTCCTTAAACGCCATGGTGTAGAGCTGATTTATAGAAAATTCTTTATGGGTCATTCAATCGGGGAAGTCATTGAACATTATGAAAACATTGAACAAAACAGCTGGAAAGAATACGCTAAAGTTGTGGACAGGTTTCCGATTGAGCCTTAATTTTTTAATCTTCTTTCTATAAAACCTTTTATTTTTTGAGTTCAGTCTTCTGAAAACGAAAAAGCCTTTAGGATTTTTATCGGATTGCTTATTTTAAGCTATAACCGCATTCTTGAAGGTGGAAAAGGTTAAACTCTTCTCCTATAATAACCCCTTACGTAAACTCTTCTTCCCTTTACTTTTCGGTAATGTGGCTTAATGTAAACCACATCGCTTGTGATAACGGA
>JASFYH010000014.1 GCA_030055595.1 Archaeoglobales archaeon
GAGCCTCGTTTGCTTCAACATAAACTTCTTCAATTTCAACTCTAAAGATCGCCTCTCCCTTGTATTTCTCAACCACGCCCTTAGCAATTTCAGCAACATTCACAAGCTTTAAAGCTCCCAATGCCTCTTCAAGCGTCTTTGTCTCCTTGATCTTCTCAACAACGCTTTCAAGCCTCTGAAGAGCCTTATCAAGCAGTTTCTCATCTCTAAGCTCAATGGCGGACTTAACTACAGTCAGATCGTTCATTATGTCGTGCCTGAGCATTTTAGAGAGCAGAGAGAAGTATTCGTTGATCCTTGCAAGACTTTCATTTAATTCGTTTATGCGGGTTGTGTCGATCGCAGTTGCGTAAACCGCTGGTTCTCCGTTATACAAGATCCTCGTTGCACGCATCGAGAGCCATCTTATAGCCCGATCTTTCCTTATGATCCTGAAGCTGTAGGTTTCCTGTCCTCTTATTCCCGCTTCTCTCTCAATGTAGCGTCTGTAAACTTCCTCTCTATCTTCAGGATGGACAAGGGAGAAAGGATCCATGCTCAAAAGTTCTTCCATAGAATATCCCGTGATCTCTGAAAGAGCAGCATTCGCAAAGATGAATTTTCCATTTTGTGCAAGGAATACTATGGCGAGAGAATTATCAATAAGTCCTCTATAAAATTCCTCATTTTCCTTAAGCTTGCTTTCGAGCTCTTTAGCTTTCGTAATGTCCACGTAGTTTCCTATTGCATACATCTTCCCTTTATGAACAAGTGGCTTATATAATCCGAAAACCCACCTGACTTCTCCATCTCTTCTTACATATCTGATCTCGTCAATTACTGCTTCTCCACTCAAGATCTTCTCTACGATCTTCTCCGCCTTTTCAAAGTCTTCTTTATAAACAAGATCTGTAACACGCATTTTTCTGAGTTCTTTCAAAGAGTAACCTACGGTTTTAGTAAATATTTTATTAGCGTATATATATCTTAGTTGCTCATCGGTGACATAAACTCCTGTAAGCATACTCTCTACGAGCTCTGATAAAAACTCGAGATCGTAGTCTTTTAAGTGCATCATTATCATACTCATTTTCAGAATTTAAATCTTTCTGATTTGAAGACAAACTTTCTGTTTTAAAAATAATTGGATAAAGATTAATAGCCTCCCGAAAACTTCTTCTATGCTATACCTGGGCATAATAGGATCTCCGCTTTCGCACTCGATCTCACCAAAGATCCACAACGCAGTGATGGAGCATCTTAAGATCGAGGGAAGATACTTAGCATTCGAAGTGAAGCCATCTGAGCTGAAAGAGGCGATCTTTGGATCGAGGGCACTAGGTTTCACCGGTCTGAATGTTACTATTCCCTACAAGGAAGAAGTTTTGAAATTCGTTAAGCCAGTCGGTGAAGCCAAACTTGCGGTTAATACAATCGATCTTAGAAAAATGGAGGGTTATAACACCGATATTTACGGAGTCGAGAGATCTTTTAAAAATGCCGGGGTAGATGTAATAGATAAAACCGCTCTGGTAGTTGGAGCGGGTGGGGCGGGAAAGGCGATTGCCTTGGCTTTGATGAAATTGGGTGCAAGAGTTGTTTTGACAAACAGGACCGAAACGAGGGGAATTGAGGCGGTTAAAGCTCTAAGGGAGTTTGGACACTGCATATTTTGCCCTTGGGACAAAATTAAAGAGCTTAAAGTGGACATAGTCGCGAATGCAACTCCTTTAGGGATGAAAGGTTTTCTCTCAGCTCTTCCAATCCCTGAAGAGATCTTAAAGCCAGAAATGATCGTTTTTGATGCGGTTTACAATCCCCCAGAAACGGAGTTAATCAAGAAAGCAAATGAGAAGGGCTGTAGAACGATAAATGGTCTGGATATGCTCGTATATCAGGCTGAAAAAGCATTCGAGATCTGGACTGGGATAAAGCCACCAGTGTCGCTTATGAAAAAGGTTGCAATGGAAGTCTTAGGCATTCAGTAAGAAAGTCCATGCGATATACCATGAGGAAAGGGTGATAAAAGAGATACCCGCCCAATCTTTTGGCTGGAGTTCGACTTTAAACTTTGGAAAAATGAATTTCTGGAGATATATGAATAAAACGAGGATTATGATCCCAAATGCATCTCTTTGTCTTAGATCTTGAGTTATCAAAAAAGAAAAAATTCCCGCAAAGATCCCAAAAAAGACAGGAATTATTGCTTTTATCAACTCCGCGTTCATCCTATCACCTGAAAGAAGGTCTTGTTGAGAGCAACTTTGGAAGCGTAAGTGGCATGAATGGTTTGCCTTCGTTGTCCTTTCGCAGAATCTCATTCAACTCTTCAATCGTAATTTGAATTCTCTTTTGTTTCTCGAGCGTCGACTCTTTTCTTACATTTACGGTTAATTTTCCTTCTTGAATTTCTTTCTCTCCAAGAACAACTACGTAGGGGATCCATTCGGTGTTCGCGTCTCTTATCTTCTTGTTCAGAGTCTCGTTGCGATCGTCGATGTCAACTCTCGCATTCAGGGAGTTTGCAACTTCAATTGCCTTTTCAAGGTATTTTTCGCTCACGGGGATTATTCTGACTTGCGTGGGCGAAAGCCAAACTGGAAGCATTGGCAACCTCTTTGCATCGAGCATGAATTTTGCTTTTTCGAGCAGAGCATACATGACCCTCTCTATCGCACCGCTTGCGGAGCAGTGCAAGATCAGCGGGGTTTTTCTGTTTCCGTCGGAGTCTACAAAAGTTATTCCGTATCTCTCCGCATTCTCGACGTCGATCTGCACAGTCGATAGAGCGGAAGCTTTGTCGAGGGTGTCGACGAAGTTGAATTCGAATTTAAGCACGAAATAGAAAAAGCGATGATCCCACATTTCAAGCAGTATTGGCTTTTGAAGCACTTCTGCAAGCTTCTTTACGAATTCTTTGTTCTGCTCGTAGAAATCTCTTGTAATCCTAATTGCAACCTCGTAATCATCTGGATTTATCCCTATATCGCTCAGAACTTCGACCGCAAGCTTATACTGCCTAAGAAATTCTTCCATTGCCTGATTCATGTCTTTTACAATTGTATGCATGTCCGGCATTGTAAATGCTCTGAGCCTTCGTAAGCCAACAAGCTCCCCTCTTTGCTCCTTTCTGAAGGAATACCTCGTGAGCTCGTAAATTTTCAATGGAAGGTTCTTGTAAGTTATTGTCGCATCTGAGAGCATCAAAAATTGCCCAAAACATGCTGCAAATCGCATAAAAAACTCTCTTTTGTCGCCCTGAAGTATATACTGCCTTGCGGGGAATCTCTCAAGGTATTTACGCAACGTCGGATGGTTGCGATCATACATTAGCGGAGTTTCGACTTCCATTGCTCCGTATTCAATGCATTTCTGGGTAACAAAGCGTTCTATAAGGCTTTTTATCAGTCTGCCCTTCGGATAGAACCTTATATGTCCAGAATCGCTTGCATTCTCGTAATCTGCAATTTCAAGCTTTTGCATGAATTCAACATGAGCCGGAATTGCATCGACCGCCCTTCTCTTCTCCATTTCATAACTTGCAAATTTTCTCAGGTTCTCAAAGCCCTTGAAGTCGAATTCTTCAACTTTTGTAAGCTCTCCATTTGGTTTGAGGATAAACCAGTAGCTTACAACCTTTTTTTCGTCACGCAAAGCCTTTGTGATCTCTGCTTCTTCGCCACCAATCTCCCTTGAGAGCTCGCTTAATGGATGACCTTTACAGGAGATTTTGAAAGCCTTATACCAGCCAAATGGTGCTCTTTTCACTTCAAAACCCTTGAGTTCGGACTCAAGCATTTTTAAAATCTTTATCGCAGTCTCAGAATCTGCAAGATTTGAGGAGAGATGAGCGTAAGGATAAATCAAAATCCTATTCGCTCCAACCTTGTTTGCAACATCCGAGATTTCTTCAACAGCTCTTTTTGCAATCTCTTCATTATCTCCTTTTTCAACAGACGTAAAGACAACGAGAACTTCTTCAACTCTGTCTCCTTTTCCTTCAAAGTCTTCTGCAAGTTTTGTTCTTTCCTTCACTTCGTATTCAATGTAATCAGCGTGGATTAGGAGTAGCTTCATGAAGGGCAGAACGCAGAGGGAAAGATAAACTTTTCCTAATCCAATATATTGTAAAGCGTATCTCTCTGCTTTGGAATTCTCCCTGCTCTGATTATGAGCTCTTTTAGCTCTTCTGGGCTGATAAATTCTCCACTCGTAGCTCCTGCAGACTTTGATATGTTTTCTTCGATTAAAGTTCCACCAAGATCGTTCGCTCCAAAATTCAGCGATGCCTGAGCCAGCTTCACACCAAGTTTAACCCATGAAGCCTGAATATTCTTTATCTCTGGATAGAGCAAAATTCTTGCAATTGCAATTACAAGAAGATCCTCAAATCCAGAAACCCCTTTAGCTTTAGCTCCGAGCTCGTTATTTTTCCACATAAAAGATAGCGGTATGAATTCGGTGAAGCCATTCGTTTCTTGCTGAATTCTCTTTAGTAGCATTATGTGTTTTATTCTCTCCTCCCAGCTCTCCACGTGTCCATACATCATGGTTGCGGTAGTGGGAATTCCAGTGTTATGAGCTTCTTTTATTATTTTAACCCATTCTTGAGTTTTGAGCTTCATTGGACAGATTTGCTGTCGAACGCAGTCGTCTAAGATCTCTGCAGCAGTCCCGGGCATTGAGCCCAGCCCCTCTTCTTTCAGAATTTTTAGGGTTTCGAGAGTTGTTAATTTACTGTTCCTTGCCATGTGCATTACTTCCATGGGAGAAAAGGCGTGAATATGGATTTTCTTTGAAACTTCTCTCACCGCTTCGAGTATCGAGACGTAGAAGTCTATTTCTGCATTTGGCAAAAGGCCTCCTTGAATGCAAACTTCTGTGCAACCAAGATCTACCGCTTCTTCAACTTTACTTTTAAGTTCTTCAATAGAAAGAACGTAATTGTTCCTATTCCTGAAAGAACAGAATTTGCAGTCGTTTACACAAATATCTGTGAAATTTATGTTTCTGTTCACGACAAAAGTTACAATATCTCCCACTGCCTTCTTTCGCAATTCGTTTGCAAGCTTAAAAGTCTCATAAGGATTTCTGAGAAGCTCATGGGCGAGAGTATCCGTCATCATCTGAATACACCTCAATTAGCTCACTCACCGCACTGCCAAACAATTTAAGCTTTACGAATCTTGGGTAAACTGGAAGTCTTTCTCTCAGAATGAATTCACCTCTCAAACTTCTCTTTATTTCTTCAATCGCTGGCCATTTCGTCTCGGGATTTATATAATCTGGCGTCACGTCAGATATACCGCCGAGATCGTTTGCTCCTGCCTTCAAAAATGGGTAAAGATCGTTAACAAGATTCGGAGGAACCTGAATTGCAACTTCTCTCGGCAAGAGCTTTCTTGCGATCTTTACAGTCTCAAGCATTTCTTCAGCTGAAGGTTCTGGGAATTTCTCCATTTTAGTTCCCTTCTTTGGCTTGAAATTTTGGATTATAACTTCCTGAATGTGTCCAAACTCCTTCTGAATTTCTGCAAGGACTTCAAGAGAGTATTCCCGATCGTATTTTGTTTCACCTATACCTACAAGAATTCCAGTCGTAAAAGGAATTTGGAGTTTTCCCGCTTCTCTGATCGTTTTTATCCTTACCTCAGGCTTTTTTCCAATGCTCTCCAAATGGCATTCAAGCTCGACCGCCTGTTCAAGCATTAAGCCAAGGCTTGCATTGAATGGCTTCAACCTCTTAAGTTCTTCTTTTTCAAGCACACCCGCATTTGTATGCGGAAGAAATCCAAGCCTTATTGCGAGCTTGTTCATATCGACAACGTAATCTATGAGATCCGAATAACCCCAATCTCGTAGAATTTTCCTTATTTCAGGGTAGACTTGATCAGGTTTCTCGCCGAATGTGAATAATGCCTCTTTTGCACTTTTTGCTCTTTCCAGTAGTCCTTTAACATTCTGCTTACTCATTAGATCTACATTATCACTTCGAAAACCACAGTATCCGCATTTATTTCGGCAGTTTCGGGTTAGAGGAACGAAAACGTTTCGGGAGTATGTTACGATCACACCAAAAAGTATTCTAACTTCTAAAAAAACTTGTGAATCTGGCTCTTTGTATCGATAGTAGGAACAACAACACAAATCGAAAGTTATTTTAACACCTTAATATGCCTACGTATGATGGAGACGAGAAAACTTCAGCTGATTGGTGGCTCAAGCTACATGGTAAGCTTGCCAAAGGACTGGGTTAAGGCAAACGAGTTGGGACAAGGAGACGAAATCATACTTGAAGTTGAAGACAAAGTTATAACGCTGTATCCAAGGGGGTTCAAGGAGGATCTCAAGGTCTCGAAAGTGGAAATCGAAGATCTTAAGAGATACGACGAAAAGTTTTTGCGTAGATTTATATATGCCCTGTATATTCAGGGTATTGATGAGATCGTCATAACAGACAAAAATCTAAACCCGAGACTTATTGCAAAGATCAGCGAGATCGTTAAATCCCTAATAGGTATAGAGATCATCGATGCAAGCGATAAAGTTGTTCTCAGATGCTTGACAGTAACGGACTTTGACGTTTATGGAGTGGTTAGAAGAATGACGCAGATCGTCTTAACGATGATTCACACGATCTTGGACGCAATGGCTAAGAATGACTCTTCCGCTCTTAAGGAGATCAGGAATCTCGAAGTAGACTCGGACAGGCTTTATCTATTAGCGGTTAGGCAAGAGCATAGACTTGTCAGGGAGTTTTCAAGTCCAGCAAAGTGGAATGAGTTAAGGCTTATCCTTGGAATCAGAACGGTTGCGAAGCTTATTGAAGAGATCCTTGACAACCTTGAAAATTTCTCAAAATACGTTGCAGAGCTTAAGGAGAGCAAGGAGAGAGACACGCTGGTCAAATTCCTGCAGAGCCTTTCTGATGCCTTTGAAATGACCTCAAGAGCCTATTTCAATTCCGATCTTGAGCTCTCCGAAGACTCGATTCAGCTTCTTGAGAGAATTGAGGAGGAGATGATAAAGAGCATTGAAGGTTCTTCACAGTATCGTTTGGGCTTGGAAGCTTTGCTAAGCGCTTGCAGACACATTAAATCGATAGGGGAAATTGCACTGAACAAATCCGTGAGGGAGACACTAAAAATGATTGATTAGATAAAAAGCTTGGCTTTAAC
Source organism: Archaeoglobales archaeon (assembly GCA_030055595.1). Lineage (GTDB taxonomy): Archaea > Halobacteriota > Archaeoglobi > Archaeoglobales > Archaeoglobaceae > WYZ-LMO2. Next base: position 7,158 of record JASFYH010000014.1, read on the forward strand.
TTCTCTAAACTCTTTGTAGTGCTTTACAATTTCTTTACCTTCAACGAATGGGATTCCCTTTTCTTCGGCGTATTTCATGGCTCTATCCTTGCTTAAAGCTTTTCCAGTCTCGCTGTCAAGCATTTCGCAGATAGCTACTGCGGGAGCTATGCCTGCGGTTTCAGCCAATGCCACACTCAGTTCTGTTTGCCCAACACGATTGTATGTCAGATTTTCTGACGCTCGAAGAATTGCTACATGCCCGGGACTTCTGAACTCTCTGCCAAAGTCGAAGTTTCCATTCATCATAACAATGTCTACCACTTCTCCGATCCGCTTTATCGTTTTTGCCCTATCTACGTCAGTTATCCCAGTAAAGGTATCGCGATGGTTTACCCATATTGAAAAAGAACTTCTCGAATCGTATTTTATGTCGAAATTCGATATTGAGGTAAGAGCGGGGATTTTCTCGCTTGCAACTCGCAAGACATCATGCATAAAAGGCAGTCCGAGTTTTTTTGCAGCTAACGGGTGGATAGCAACGCAAATAAGCCCACCACCGTCGTTTCTCAGCATCGCAACATCTTTTGGCTTCACAAACTGAGCGGGAATTGCGATGTCTGTTTCACCTTCACGATCTTCAAAGTCGAAAATAAGCACAGGTTTTCCCTTTCTGAATGCTTTTAATGCTTCTTCGATCATAGAATCACCTCCAATTCTACCAAATCTCCGTCTTTCAGGTTCAGAACACTTCTAAGCTTTTTATCTGAAATGATCTCAAGAACATCTCCGGGATAGTGAGTCCTTTGCGGAATAACGATAAAAGCTGGCAAACCATTCACTTTGCATTTAAATGCCTTTGCAGAACCAAAAGTCCTGTTTTCGGCTTTAAATCCATCAATTCTTATTCCCTCTTCTGTATCAAGTCTTTTCTTGATGACCATGTCCTCTTTGGCAACTCTAAGGTTCAGCGTTCCGGGAAATGGATCGATACCCAATTTCTCAATGAACTGCTTTCTGTAGCCCTCAAGAGACACGTAGTAGCTTCCTTCCCCAAGACCGCTGAAGACTGTGCAGTGGAGCTTTATGGTATTTGCATTTTCGAATATTTTGCGATATTCAGAGTATTCCGCGTATAACATGTCTATACCCTTTTGAGTGAGAGCGACAAACTGTCCGTCTTTGGTAATGGTTCTTTCTATTAAACCCTGATCTTCGAGCTCTTTCAGTCTCCTTGAAGCGGTTTGAACGCTTTGACCTATCCGATCTCCAAGATCCTTACAGCTGACTTTAATGACTTCTCTTGATGCGTTCATAAGTGCAAGAACCTTGAGCATTTCGATCATATCAATTTTGAGATGCTTCTCGTAAGTGATATAAATTTTTTGTTGGTGTATTGATAAATTAATAATTTTAAATTTGAATAGGAATTATGGGACTTTTAAGTAAACTTTAGATCTTAGGCTATTTTGAATTTTGTCCTTTTTAGAGAGATTTTCAAAGTTCTTCCTCTTCACCTTTAAGTTTTGAGATGAAAAATTGCTTTAGTCCTCTATATAGCCTCTCCAGATCCTCCAAAAACAATTTTGGCAAATTTATGAGCGCAATACTTGTAGGCTGTCCAAATTCGTCGTAAAGTCTGAGCAATGGAAATAGGAGCAAAGAAGATGCAAATGAGAAGAGGAATAGAACCAGATACGAATTCCCACCGAGAAATGCAAGTTTTGCAAGTAAGATGCCACCAAAAATGCTGCCCAATGCAGAAAAGAAGTCCTGCATCCAGTTTCCAATTGCGTAGAAGGGCGCGGAGTGCTTTCTATGTGTCATATCCGCAACAGCGTTCATAAAAGCTATACTTGGTGCGGATGTGTAGAAACCATGCAAAATGTATGCGATTAAAAGTAAAATTAGAGAAATAATGAAGTCAGAGAGGATAAAAAAGATCGTAGAAAGAGCAAAAGAAGCCATTGAGATCGCAAATAGAGGCTTGTTTCCAAATCGATCCGATATTGTCCCAGCAAGTCTCAGAGAGTAGATCGACGAGATATGGGCTACAAATGCGAATATGAAGATAAACCAAATCGGATATTCAAGAACCTGTAGCACATAAACCGCAAAAAATGAACGTGATGCACTCAACGAAAAGCAAAATGCAGAATTTAATAGCGTCCATTTCAGGAAATTTGGATTTTTCAAGGGGACGATAAGACTTGGTTCGCTTATCCTTTTGATTTTAACATCCTCAATATTCCTGAGGAAGTGAACACTTATGATCCCAGCCAAGAACGCGCAGAAGAATAAAATTGGAAAGGCATTTTTATCAAGCTCTTCAAAAAGCCAGATCTGTGATATTAAAATTGGAATTGCAGCTATCTTCCCGTAGGCAAGCCTCTTCGATAGTCTCTCTCCTAACTGTGCTCCAAAAAAGAGACCACGAGTCCAAGAGCTCCAAGTTACTGTTAGTAGATCTTCACAGATGTTAAAAATTAAGTAGAATACTGCAAATGCCAAGATCTCGTAAGGTCCGTCTATAAGAGACGCGACTGCAATTGCTAAAACCGAATTCTTGGCTACGAAGCTTGCAAAAACTGCAATTTTTTTTCTACTTCGCTTTTCAACGAATTTTGCTGAAACGATCTGAGTTATCGTCGTCGTGTATGGTATCGCAACCAAAACTCCGATAAGAAATGGACTTGCTCCAGCAACCGCAAGATATGAGCTTATGATGGTTGCTGTGAGCAATGAAGCGGTTATCTGGGAAAAAATCCCTTCTCTAATAAAATTTTTTAGGCTTCTCTCTGGATCGTGAAACTCTACATCCATCGCTTGGAGATCGTGGATCTGTTTTTAAAAGCTAAGCAAGATGGGATCCTTTATCTCAAAAAAATAAAAATTTCTACTCGCTCCTATTTTCTTCTTTGTAGATCTCTGGCAGAAGCTCACCAAGATCGTGGTATTCCTGAGTGCAATTATGGAAGGTGTGCCTTCCGAGGTCTCTTGGAATTTCCCTTTATTCATAGCGGGTTTGTAACAGCCAGGCAGGATTTTCCTCCAAATCGATCTACTTCAAATTTATCGCCGATCCAGAACCACCAGTAGAGCGTTTTGATCGTAACCTTTTGCATTTTTCAGGTATTTTTCGCATCAAACTTTGACAAGATCCCCTTTAGATTGGTCTTTCGTTTAAATTGGAAGATAAATGAATTTAAAATAAATTTGTTTTATTCTTTTTTAAGATCCAAACCGTATTTTTCTGCGTTCCGATCCGCAATTCTCTGGATCTCTGCAATTACCTCTTTGCCTCTTGGATCCGTAAAGAGATGCCTGAATCTGCGTTGTGGCTTAAGATACTCTTCGACGGGCTTTCGATCTTTTATTTTTCGCACTGAAATGAGTTTTCCGTTTTCGAACTCAACGATTGGATAAAGAGCGGTTTCAATTGCGAGATTTCCGACCTTCACCACATCCTTTCCATCAATTCCCCAGCCAGTAACGCAGGGACAGTGGATCTGAATATACTTTGCCCCCTCAATTCCCGCAGCTTTCTTCACCTTTCTCCTTATATCCGCAGGCAATACCGCACTTGAAGTTGCAACATAAGGCGATCCATGAGCTATCGCTATTGCCACCATGTCCTTCTTTCTGCCCATTTTACCAAGTATAAGCTTTCCCGCTGGCGTAGTGGTTGTAGACTCGCCAAAAGGTGTTAGACCGCTTTGCTGATGCCCTGTGTTCTGATAAGCTTCGTTGTCGAGGCAAATGTATATGACATCGTGATTTCTGTCGAACATCCCATGCAAAGTCAGTCCGATGTCCGCAGTAGCTCCATCGCCCGCAAGAACGACAACTTTGCCTTCTTCCTCTCTTTTCAAAGCCTTAAGAGCTTCAGAGATCCCACATGCAACCGCAGCGGTGTTGTCAAAGAGCGAATGTATGTATGGCACCCCCCAAGCGTTCTTACCATACTGGGAGCTTATGATCTCCAAGCAACCAGTGGAGTTGGCTACGAAGCACCTGCCATCGAGAGCATTCAGAACATTTCGAACCGCGGTAGTTAGCCCACATCCAGGGCATGCTCCATGCCCTCTGCCGAAGAACTTCATGGGATCACCTCCTCGAAGTCCTTAGCTCCCTTGAATCCGCTTGCTTCCTTGCCAGCTATTGCATTTCTGATTAGATTTTCAAGGAACTCCTTGGATAGATCTCTACCGCCCAAGCCAAGGATCATTGAGATGATCTCAGCAGAGAACCCATAAAGAGCGGACTTAAGCTCTATGGATAGGTTTCCTTCATAGCCAAGGCTTATAGAGCGATCAAGCACAATGATCTTCTCAGCATCGCCCAAATAGCTCCTAAGCTCCTCCACTGGGAAAGGTCTGAAGGTTCTAAGCTTTACCAAGCCTAAATTTATCCCTTCTCTGCGAAGATCTTCAACAACTTTTCTCAGCAAACCCACTATAGAGCCCATTGCAACAACGAAGAGCTTTGAATCTGGATAAATAACCTCCAAATGCCCGCCCCAGTTTCTGCCAGAGACTTCTGTCCACTCTCTGAAGACTTTTTCCATTAGATCTTTAGCCCTATCCATAGCATTTTGCATTGCGACTCTGAATTCCATGTAAACGTGAGGCGGAGCATAGCAGCCGAAAGCAAGAGGTTTCTTTGTCGTCATATAGGCTTTTGGCTTGAAAGGTGGCAAGAAGTTATCTACGACGCTTTGATCAAGCAAATCTATCGGTTCATAAGCGTGCGTTAGCTTAAAACCATCCATGCAGACCATAAAGGGCAAAAGGACTCTTTGATCTTCAGCAATCTTATAAGCCTGCGGGATTGCATCATGCGCTTCCTGATTGTTCTCAACATAGAGCTGAATTATTCCCGCATCTCTTAGAGCCATGCTGTCCTGAAGATCGTTCCAAATGCTCAGAGGAGCGGATATTGCTCTGTTTGGGTTTGCAATTACGATCGGCAATCTCATTCCCGCGGCGTTGAATAGGACTTCGCTCATTAAAATTAGCCCCTGACTACAGGTAGCGGTAAAAGTCCTTGCTCCCGTGGCTGATGCTCCTACGAGAATGCTCGCTGCAGCAAATTCAGATTCAGCGGTGATGTATCTGCAATTCTCAAGCTCACCGTTCGCATACATCTCCGCAAGGTTCTCAACTATTTCGGTCTGAGGAGTTATAGGATAAGCGCAGATCACATTTGGCTTGCACAGCTTTACCGCATGAGCAACTGAATAAAATCCCCTGACGACTTTCATCATCTTGATCACCTCAGCAAACTTCAAGCTTGAAAAGCTCCTTAATTTCCATCCTTATTGCCTCCTTTGGGCAAACCGAGGCACAAACTCCACAGCCTTTGCAGTATTGGTAGTCCACAACTGCGAACTTCTCCTTTTCAAACTCCTTGACTTCTATGCACCCATCTGGACAGAACTGCTCACAAATTTTGCATGCTGTGCACTTTTCCTTATCTACAAAAGCCCATTCAGTTCCCCAGTCGCCAGTCTTTAGCTTTTCAGATTGCAAAGGCTCAGAAATTGCTCCCAAATTGAGTCTCATCTTCATCTGCACATCCCCCTCATGTAATTGTATGCCTCTTCGATAAGCTGTTTGTTCTTTTCAGCCAGAGAACCCTCGAAAAGCTCTTCAACTGTTTCTTTGAGGGTTTCAAGCTTTAGAATACCAGTAGCACCAACTAATGCTCCAACCATTGCGGTATTCGTTATCGGTCTTCCAAGGATCTTCATTGCAAGCTTTGTTGCATTTACCGTAAGAACTTTACCTTTAATCTTTAAATCCATTTTTAAATCTTCAGAACCTTTTGGATAATTTGCAATGAGCATACCATTTTGCTTTAAGCCTGAAACGACATTTACGGATTCAAAAACACTTGGATCAAGCACCACTACGTAATCTGGAGTATAGACTTCATCCCTCACCACGACTGGTTCGTCAGAGATCCTTAGAAATGAGGCTACTGGCGTTCCTCTCTTTTCAGCTCCGAAAGTGGGAAATGATAGTGTGTAATAGCCTTCTTTGAAACCCGCCACCGCCAAGAAATCCGCTGCGGTGACCACTCCCTGTCCTCCTCTTCCATGGAATCTGACTTCGATTAGCATGCTCCTTCCCCAAGGCTACGGTTTAAAAAATTTTTTAAATCTTGATTGAGCAATCAAAATTTTTTACAATTTTCCATGCCTGCCTTTGCCATTTCTTACAAATTTTTCTGCTTCTTTATAAAGTTCCTCGCTTCTCAAACTCTCTAACCCAATTTCAGCCTCAATTCCCAATCCCTCTTCCAATGGCTTTCCTAAACCAGCATAAAGGCTTTTTCTGTCATTTCTAAGCGTTATTTGTGGAAATGAGGCAATAAGTCTTGCCAACTCAATTGCTCTTTCAAGAGCTCTTCCTTCCTCAACTACTTCGTTTACAAGACCAAGTTCAAGGGCTTCCCGAGCGGAGATCAGCTTTCCGGTTAGGATCAAGTAAAGAGCATTTCCCACTCCAACAATTCTGGGCAATCTTTGAGTTCCACCATTAATTAAAGGAACTCCAAATCTCCTCTCAAGAAAGCCAAACTTTGCGGTTTCATCTGCAATTCTCAGATCCGCCCACAAGGCTATTTCCAAGCCACCCGCAACGCAGTAACCTGAGATCGCTGCAATTACTGGCTTTGAAAGTAAAATTCTTGTAAAACCCAGAGGTCCTTCTTTCTTTGTCGCCCTACTCATCAAATGCTTAAGATCGCCAAGATCCGCTCCCGCACAAAAATTCCCTCCTTCTCCTGTTATGATCCCCACATAAAGCTCTTGATCTTTTTCAAAATCTTTCCAGACTTTTTCGAGCTCTTCAGCCATCTCTAAATTGATTGCATTTCTTTTCTCAGCTCTGTTCAACTTAACGATCAGAATTTTGTCTTCTCTGTCCACAACAATATTTGGCATGAGCTAAGTTAGCTGAGGATTTTAAAATTCTATCCGTGAAATTTCAATTTAAAAAGAATTGCTTAAAAATAGTCTACTAAGGTAGTTAGCATGAAATTCGTGCTGATCTTGTTAACTCTCCTCCTGATCTTCCCAGTCTCAGGAAAGAATGAAGTTTATATAGATCTCGAAAAAGAACGCGTTGCGCCCGGTGAGTCGATCCGAATTAGTCTCAATGTTTCATGCGATTCTCCGAGTTTGATCGAAGTTCTGATCACGGGATCTGGGAATGGTGAATGGCTTTATTTTGAAGAGGAAAAAACTGTAAAATTCAGCAATACATGGAATTTTCAAATTCCGGACGATTGGGGGGAGGGCACTTATTTAGTTAAGGTCAACGTGATCGAGAATTCCACAACTTATGAGTTTTTCAGGCAGTTCAAGGTCGTAAAGCCCAAGATCCTTAGCATAGAACCTCTTGAAGTTGTTTATCAAGGTAGGACGAAACTCATTGTGAATGTCGAAACACCTGAAGAGAATGAAACAACCTTGTGTTTTAAATTCATTGGGCTCAACTTCCGATTTGAATCCGAAGAAGAAGTTAAACCCGAAAAAGGAGTTGCTGAATTAATACTCGATCTCAGAGAAAGATATGACGCAACAAAAGACATCGACTACGCTTTGAAACCAGGGATCTATGCGATCGAAGTGAAACTCAAATTTAAGGGCAAGCTCTATGATAGCAAAATTGCGACAATTGAGGTTATAAAGCCCAAGCTTTCTGTAAAAGTTCCTGAAGAACTTATCAGGGGAGAACCGATTCGCGTTGAGATCTCGACGAACAGAGTAAATGATTCTCTAGATGGAGCGGGATATTATGATGGGATCATTTTAACTCTGATCGGAGAAAACTACAAAGCAACGAAGATCGTTGAGTTGAATGAAAAGGGAGAAGCAAATATAACCCTCGAGACCGCGGGACTGAGTGAGGGAGACTACAAGCTATACATTAGGGATACGAGCCTTACACTACGGGGGGCTGATCTTAAGACTTTTGGGCTTCTTTACTACGATCTCGATCCCAAAGATCCAAAGGCTAAGCAATACTACGCCAATGATGATCTGCTCGTAGTGCGAGAGATCAAGATCACAAAGGATCCGAATTTGAAGTCGAACGTAATAATATTCTTTGAACCAACGGATCAGAGCGTAGAGGAGGGTGATCTCGTTGAATACAAGATCCTTCTGAGTTCTGCTGAAAATGGGCTTAGTGCGTATGAGCTGATCGTCTCTATTTCTAATAGCTCTGTTGCCAAAATCCACAGTATCTCCTTTCCCGAATGGGCATCTGAAACTCATAGAGTAATTTCCAGTGACTACGCAAGGTTCAGTGCAATCGACTTGAAAGGTGGGATCAATAAGGGGGCAAGCACTGTTGAGCTTGCAAAGATCAGATTGAAAGCCTTAGAAAAGGGATTTGTTGAGATCGATCTAAGGGCAAACAAGCTCTATTCAGATAATGGAAGTTCGATGAATCCCCTCAGCTACAAAGCATATTTGATCGTAGATCCCTTGCCCTTCGTAGAGATCGATGAGCTAAGGGAGTTTTTGAATTCAACCGAAGAATTCGAGAGAGAGATCTCTGAATTCAGAGAATTAGAAGAAGAATACGAAAAGCTCATGAGTTATATGGCAAATTCTACTCCCCCAAATGAAGATTTTGAAGTTGAGGAGAATTCGAGCTCTAAAATTTTAAATGAAGAGACTCTAATACCAAAACCAAAAGAGATCGGAATTGGGCTTGAAGATCTCATTTTAATGGCTGGAACCGGGGCTGTTTTTGTGCTGGTTAGTGGGAGGCGTAAATTTAGCAAATAAACTACTTATAAGCAGAAATTAGATCGGGAGCCTTAAATTCTGACCCACATCTTACTTGCTATCTCCAGAGCTCTTAACTCTCTCAATTCCTCTTCCCTTAAAAAGTTCCTGATCTCCTCTTCATTTTCTTTCACTACCTTATCCCAATTTTCAAAAACTTCCTTGAGTTCATACAACAATGGTTTAATAACTTCGCTCATATTTTTAATACTCCTTCAATATTTAAATCTTACTACACATTTTCAAATTTCAAGTAAATTTGAATAAACGGGTGGATAGGTTCCAACCCTGCATTTGCTCTTCAATCTAAAGACGTGAAGATCGTTTCCAAACCAATGCGCAATTATATGTTTTTCAAAATCCCCTCTATGTGCGGAGGCGTCTAACAATACGATTCCCAAGAGACCACTTTGATCATAAAACTCAACCACCCAAACATAGTGTGGCATTGGCATACAATCAAAGGCATAAACTCCTACTCTAGACATATAAGATTTGAACTCATTCGAATCTGCCAACAGTATTCTCGTTTTAGAGACTTTTTTTACTTTTGAATTTAATTTTCTAATAGCAAGATCTGCTGTTTTTTCTACGCTTCCCAATGGGTAAAATAACTTGTCAAACTCTACATTAATAGCCAAAAATGATGAAGAGCTATTTAAAAAATCCTTTAAACGATCTTTTTCGACTTTACTTGCAAAGGGGCATTCCTTTTTTCCATTAGATCGATCGAGTATTATTTGCTTAATGAAATACCCTGAGTCATCGTAGATCAAATAGTCCCTTTTCCCATTTTTATTTAAGGTATGCCCGGCTACAATAAAACAATGGCTGTCAACAACCAAGATCGTAGGCAGACCTGACTCAAGATATGCATCAATTCGTTTTATAATTCTATCTGTATCATATATTCTATAATTCTTCATTTCACTTTGAGAGGCGTCTATGGAAACGTTATACCCGAGAGAGCTCAAGATCACACACATTTGACTTGCACTTAAGCCGGGACTTGGAACCACCCTTCCAAGAAGGGGTATTGTTCGCTCTATAAAATCGCGTATTGTTGGACGATTAAGATGGAATTTACGATGCATGTATTCTGTTAGCATCCACATACACGCGTGAGCACAAACTGTGACTGAGGAGTCTTGAGCGTAAAAGGGAAACGTTTTTATTTTTGGAACAAACGAGCCACCTAAATGAGGTGTGAATTCACACGCAGCAAGGTAGAGTTTCTCTTCTTCGTTTACATTTAAGGGTTTTTTCATTGGCTTCACCAAAACTTTTAGCAATTTTCCATACTTGATTGGGATCGGTCTTAAAACAAAATATCCGATATAATTCTCTTCCTTTAAGTTCCTCAACCAATCTTCTGAGTTTACAATTTTCTCTGAAAACATGTGAACCCGAGTTGTAAACTTACTTATATTGTCGTAAAAAGTTTTCGAATAAAATATTGAATACTCCTCCCTCCAGTCTCTGTCAACATAATTCTCCTCGATTACGAAACTTTTTGCTCTGGCTATGTAGCCACCCAATCTTCGGCTTATTTCGTCAATCGTGTCACTATCAAAATGGTCTTCTAACTTCTCAACGATCTTGAACATCGCCCAAGTGCTAACAAAGAAAACATATAAATTTTGCTATTATACTAATGAATATAAAATTTAAATATTTTTATTAATAAGATTAAAATCTCATGAGCAAAAATAGCCCGTAAGCTATGGCTAAGATTGCCAGCATCGCTATAGAGACATTAACAAGCCTTTTTCTTTTCATTCCTCCTTCTGTGTCCAAAATTACCGCTCTCAAGCCGTTGAAGGCGTGGAATGAGACAACGATAAGCAGTAACGCGTAGAAGAGCTTGTAATCGAAGCTCTTAAGCCTCTCTACCGCACTTTCGTAGCTTAGCAAGTCGTGTGCTGAGTGAGTTGCAAAGAAGTGCACAGTGATCAGAAAAACCATCGCAATCCCAGTTATCGCCTGCAAAACCCAGGCTAATGGCTCAAAGCCACGCATTTCAATCACCTATTGCAAGGAACATTATATAGCTTCCATAAAGCCATGCAACCACCGCCAAGAGTCCAGTGATTATGAGCACAACTCTTCTGTGTTCATGAGCAAAGCCAAGCTCGTGAATTATTATCCGAAGCCCATTCAGCCCGTGGAAGACACCGCATAGGATCAACAATGAGTCGAATATGAAGAACTGCTTAGACACGGTAATGCTCGTGAAGAACTCGTAAAGCTCCTTTTCCTGAAGCGAGGTAAGGTAAGCCAAATGCAGACAGAGATAGAATAGCAGAATTAGCCCAGTTATTCGCTGGAACATGAAGGTCATCCCGAATGGGGAGCGATATTTGAACCAGCCAAGTATTCGCATTTTTCTCACCTCAGCGTTGCCCTTCTTAGCAACTGAATGGCTTTTGCGGGCTCAATTTGCTTCGGGCAAACTTCACTGCACTCCATCGCTGAGTGACATCGCCAAACGCCATTAGGCTGAGAAACTATTTTCAAACGCTCCTCTTTGCCATGGTCTCTGCTGTCCGCATTGAATCTGTATGCAGAAGCGAGTGCCGCTGGACCAAGATAGCTCTCGAGAGTTGCTCCCGCAGGGCAAACGGAGTAGCAGGCTCCGCATTTTATGCAGAGAGTGAAATCGTAGTAAGCCTTTAACTGCTTTGGAGTCTGAATCTGCTCCACGGGATTCTCGTAGCTGATCTTCGGGTTAATAAGATAGGGCTTCACCTTCTTGTGCTTTGCAAAGAAGCCCTCGAATTCGGTAACCAGATCTTTTATAACCGCAAAGTTGTCGAGTGGCTCAATCTTAACTTCTTTGAACTTAGAAAGCTGGGTTTCGCATGCAAGCCTTGGTTTACCGTTGATCTTAACCGCACAGCTCCCGCAGATTCCCATTCTGCATGAAGCTCTAAAAGCAAGGCTGTTGTCAAGATTTTCTCTTATGTAAAATAGCCCGTCGAGAACAGTCATTGCAGTCCTCACAGGCACTTCAAAAGTTTGCCAGTAGCTTCCATTTTTTTCATTAAATCTTTTTATTTTAAACTTCATGCTTTCACCTCAATACTTCCTCTCCACAGGCTTCCACTTCGTGATCGTGACTGGCAGATATTCGAATCTTGGCTCCTTGCCAGTGTAGTAAGCAAGGGTGTGCTTTAACCAGTGCTCATCGTCTCTCGCTGGATAGTCCAGGCGGTAATGTGCGCCTCTGCTCTCAGTCCTTAGCAGGGCACCCATTGCAACCACTTCAGCCAGATCAAGCAGGTAGCCGACTTCAAGCGTTGAAAGCAGGGCGACATTGAACTTTCTTGAGCTGTCTGAAATCACTACCCGCTCATATCTTCTTTTAAGCTCTCTTATTTCCCGCAAAGCCTCCTTTAAGCCCTCACCAGTTCTGAAGATCCAAAGATGAGTGTCCATTACTTCATTCAGCCTTTTCTTGATCGCATGCGGATTCTCATCACCTTTGCCAATTTTATCGTATATTCTGCTCTCTTCCTCTTTTATAAAATTCTTTGGGATCTCTGGCTCTTTGGCATTCTCGGCAAACTTCAAAGCTCTTTCTCCAGCAACTCTGCCAAATACAAGGCATTCAACTGTCGAGTTGCTCCCAAGTCTGTTTGCTCCGTGAATGCTTATGCAGGCACATTCCCCGACTGCAAACAAGCCCTTCACTGGAGTTTCCGTGAACATATTAGTATGAATGCCCCCCATCGTGTAGTGCTGGACTGGCTTAACTGGAATTGGCTCTTCAACTGGATCAACGCCAGCAAATTTGATCGCAGCCTCTCTTATCATCGGTAGCCTTTCTTCGATCTTCTCCTCACCAAGATGGGTTAGATCGAGAGCGATGTATGGACCATGCTCGCTTTCAAATCCCCGTCCCTCGATTATTTCTTTCCACATTGCCCTTGCAACCACGTCTCTGGGAGCCAATTCCATTTTCTCCGGGGCGTATTTCTGCATGAAGCGCTCTCCAAGTCGATTTCTCAAATAGCCCCCCTCGCCTCTGCAAGCCTCGGTCATTAGTATTCCCGACGGAATTAAGCCTGTTGGATGAAACTGCATGAACTCCATGTCCTTTAATGGAATTCCACACCGATAGGCAATTGCAATTCCATCTCCAGTAACCTGATGGCTGTAAGTCGTAAATCCATAAAGCCTTCCCGCTCCGCCTGTTGCAAGGATCACCGCTTTAGCTTTAAAAAACTCAAGATCTCCATTTTTGAGATCTATTGCTGAGATCCCCTGAATTCTGCCATCTGCTATCGCCAAATTTGTCAAAAAGAACTCGTTGAAGAACTCAACATTTTCGTAGCTCAGCAGTCTTTCGTAAAGCGTATGGACTTCATGAAAACCAGTTCTGTCCGCAGCGAAAACAGTTCTTGGAAAACTCTGCCCACCAAAGGCTCTCTGAGCGATTTTTCCGTCCGCAGTTCTGCTCCAAGGACACCCCCAGTTTTCAAGTCTTATAATTTCTTTGGGGCATTCCCTCACAAAGAACTCAACCACATCCTGATCCGCTAAGAAGTCGCTTCCCTTTACCGTGTCCCACTCATGAAGCTCAAAGCTGTCGCCTTCTCTTAGCACTGCTGCACTTCCACCCTCAGCACAAACGCTGTGACATCTGATCGGATAAGTTTTAGATATAAGAGCGACAGAGACCTTTCTGCTTTTCTCGGCTATTTCAACTCCCGCCCGCATACCCGCAAGCCCAGTGCCGACAATGGCAATGTCGCACTCGATCACATTATCACCTTTTCATTACCCCCGACTACGTTTTAAAATATAGGTTTTTCTAATTTCTCATTTTACGAAAGATAATTGCTAATAGTATCAATGATAAGAAAAATGTCAACCCATATCCTCTAAGATCCGCGAAGATCTCGATCGGAGTCATTAGAATTGCTACGAGAAAAGTGCAGAGAATAAAGAGAGTTGCCATTCTTCTAATACCCATTTCCGGGATCCCTACCTCATCACCCGGATAGTTGAACAAGTAGAGTGCACTCAGAAAAGAGACGGTCATTGGTAGCGAGATTGCGATTAGAAAAGCCATTGGTGAGATCTCAAAGAAATATCCGATCATTGTTAGTGCTACCGATCCAGAACAAATGATCAATGAAGTTGTGAAAACCTTGGCGAGCACAAATTCCTTCTTGGAGACTGGAAGAGCCCTTAGAAAGTCGATCTCTCTACCTTCACCTCTTGTGATCAAACCTAAAATGATCGGGGAGAAGAGACTGAAAACGGAAACGATCTGGATGAGAAGGCTTTCTTTTCCGCCCAAGCTACCCGCAACAATGATCTGCGGAGCGGTAAGCAGAAATGGTAAAATAATACCTACAAGTCCCGAAGGGTGCCGATAAACAAGTTTTAAATCCTTTAAAACCAGTGTTAGGGTTTTACCTCCCCTAAATACTCTGAAAGAGGTTTGTAATTGTCTTTCAAATTTAGGATCGAACAAGGCATTAACACCTTTTTTCGATAAAAAGCGGTAGATCGGAAAAAGAAGGGCAGTGTATGCCAAAAGCACAAAAAAGCCAATTTCAGGTTTGCAGAGAACTGTAAAAGGATAAATGTAGTAGTATTTTCTTGAAATTTCCGGGGCTTCTCCAAAAATTCCTGAATTCACGAATCCGGGGATCATAAGCAATGTTAAAAAGAGAACGAATCCCGCCATAAAGATCTTGGATAAAATTTTTGATCTCATAGCAATCCTTGCGCCAAACAAAGCTAAAAATGCCATTCCAACTGTATGCCCAAATAAAATGGCAAAAATTAGCCAAAATAAGAAAATAACCGCATCAAAGAGACTTTGGAGTGCTAACAGTATTACAGAAGGCACTGCTATGCCTAAGATCGAAAGGGAATCTATAAGAAACAAAATAGAGATCTTTTTTTCCACATCTACAATTGGCATTGCTCTTAAAGGCTCAAAAACGCCTGAGGCGGTTGTTTGCTGTAGACTTACAGAAGTCATGAAAATGGAGGAGAAGAACAAGAAAAGGGCTAATGAGAGCTTCATCGACTCTTGTTGCGAATAGGAGTATGCAACAAATATCCCAAGAAAGAGAAAGACTGAAAACAACATTAAAAAACTTTTTCTAACACTAAATCTTCTTATCCTTCTCAATAGAGTCTCTTCAGAAATTCCCGGGTTTCTCTTCATCATCTGGAAGTGGGCTTCCCTGTAAAGTGCGGAGATCAGACTCAAGGTTTGATCAAAGCGGAAATTAGATCTGATATGTCCTCACCCCTTGTAAGCTTAAGAAATACGTCCTCCAGATCTTTAACCTTTGAGAGATCCTTTAAATCACTCACTTTTCCTTCTGCAACGATTCTGCCCTCATAAATTACACCTATTCGATCGCAGAGCATCTCGGCGAAAGGCATAATGTGTGTGGAGAAAATAATGCTTCTCCCTTCGCTACGGAACCTGAAAAGAAGTTCTCTCAGAATTTTGGCGGATTTAACGTCAAGCCCATTCATAATTTCGTCAAGAATGAGCACCTTGGGGTTATGAAGCAATGCTGAGATGATCGCAACCTTCTGTCTGTTTCCAAAACTCAGCGTTGCGATCAGAGAATTCATAAATTCTTCGATCTCAAATGCTTTGGCAAAGTTAGAAACTCTTTTCTCAAGCTCTTCCTTTTTCAAACCTCTAATCTTTCCAACAAGGTTTAAGAGCTCCGAGACCGTAAGACTTTCGTATAAAACTGGAGTCTCGGGAACGTATCCCACGATCTCCTTAGTTTTTAAGGGATCCTTCTCGACATTAATGCCACCAACGATTACTTCTCCTTGTGTGGGCTTCAAAATTCCCGCAACGATCTTCATCAAAGTCGTCTTACCACTGCCATTCGGTCCGAGAAGTCCGTAGATCTCACCTCGCACTTCGAGGCTTATACCCTTTAAAACCTCTTTTTTCCCGAAACTCTTTCTGAGATCTTTGATCTTGATCACAAATTTTAGCCTTATTCCGATTTGAAATTCTTTTCGTAAAATTACGAGTGAGCACTTAGGTTTCCAAATTAAAACCAGTAATTAAAATCTCCCCTCAAATGCTATCAAAGAGACCAGAACCAAAATTTTTTAATTTAAAAATTTCTAAACTCTTTGAGTGTCTAAAAAATTAACCCCTGAACTTCAACTCTCAGAGCTCTTGTTCTCTTCTTCTCTCAAAGCCCTTCTGAGGATCTTTCCAACAAGCGTCTTTGGTAGCTGATCTCTGAACTCGACGAGCTTAGGAACCTTGTATGGAGCGAGTCTTTCCCTACAAAAGCTTATTATGTCCTCTTCTCTCACTTTGCCCATATACTCGGGCTTAAGCTGGACGAATGCCTTCACGGTCTCGCCTCTATATGGATCTGGAATGCCAATTACTGCAGCTTCGAGCACCGCGGGGTGTTCGTAAAGCACTTCTTCCACTTCTCTTGGATAAACGTTGTAACCACCCGCTATGATCATGTCTTTCTTTCTGTCAACGATGTAGAAGTAGCCGTCCTCATCAAACTTCGCCAGATCTCCAGTGAGCAACCAGCCATTAATGAGCACGTTCCTCGTCTCGCTCTCCATTTTCCAGTAGCCTTTCATAACCTGTGGGCCATAAACTGCAAGCTCCCCGACTTGCCGTGGTGGGAGCACGTTGCCCTCTTCGTCAACCACTACAGCGAGCGTGTCCGGATAAGGCACTCCTATGCTTCCGGGTTTGATCAAGCCATAGAGAGGGTTGCAGTGCGTCACTGGTGATGCTTCGCTCAAACCATAGCCTTCTGCAATTCTTACTCCCGTCATTCTTTCCCATCTCTCCTTTACTTCCAATGGCAATGGAGCTGCTCCGCTTGTGCAAACCCTCAAGGAGCTAAGATCGAACTTCTGCCTTTCAAGAACTTCCATCATGCCGACAAACATCGTGGGAACAGCGGTGAAGGTCGTGACTCTGAAGTTTTGGATCAACTGCAGAGCTAACTCGTAGTTTCTCGGATCGGGGACTGGAATAACCATGCCTCCGACCAGAATTCCCGCATTGAGCATTGTCATACCGTAGACGTGAAAAACTGGCAGAAGACCTATGCCTACGTCACTCTGAGAGGCTTTAGGATCCCACTCGCGGGCTTGGTAGGCATTAACCACGAGATTATAATGGGTGAGCATAACCCCCTTTGGTGTGCCCGTTGTTCCGCCAGTATACTGAAGCATTGCAACGTCTTCTTTTGGATCAACTTGGGCATATTTTTCCGCTTTATCCGCTTTCATGAGATCTGCAAATGTTGCGAGCTCTTTTCTACTCTCAGCGGGTTCAACTGGAAATGCTCCGGGAATGAAGTCCTGAATACTGCAGAGAACGACTTTCTTGAAGATCCCCTCACTAACCAGTGGCTCTACGTTGCTGTAGATCAGATCAAGACAGAAAATTACGCTCGCACCGCTGTTTTTTGCTATAAAGCGGATCTCTCTTGTTGTGTATAGGGGATTGCACTGCACCACCACGCCTCCCGCCTTCATTATTCCAAAGGCGATCGGGGTGTAATGTGGGGTATTCGGCAGAGAGACGATCGCTTTCTCGCCCTTCTCAAAGCCTATAGACTTAAGAAAACCGCAGATCTTATCAGAACCCTCCTTAGCCTGTTGATAAGTCAAGTAATTCCCAAAAAAGTATACAAAGTTTCCATTTGGGTTTCTTTTGGCAGTTGATTCGAGCAATTCGTATGCAGGAATTACCGGGTAGTCAATATGCTCTCTAACGCCCTGATCATAGAACTTCAACCAAATTTTGTTTACTTTATCGGGATCAAGCTCCCTAAGGTTTTCGCCTTCAACTCCGAGGATCATGTTCATTATTATTACAGAAGGTTAAAAAGATTATTGAATGGTTAGAGGCTATTTTTGAAGTATACGGAACATCCGAGTTTGGAGTTCCAGCATAACAAAGATCGAACCGAAAAATTATCCACCGCTAAGAAGCTCTCCACTGGGTTTATATTTAATTAACTATGATATTAAGGATTATGCGATTCTGGATAAAGAGGGTCGAATTTGTTCTTTCTTTAGGCGGGAGGATCAGGTATCACTGGCGGGGGCAAAGTTAAACCTGGGGGAAATCGCAGAAATAGCACACAAATTTGATGGGATTCTTGGACCAAAGAGAGTTCTCTTGTGAAGAGATCAACAATTGGCGAGGCATCACGTCTTTATGGTCCGTGTTTTAGAATTTGAACACATGTTCTAAATTGGTGAATCTGTCTTAAAAACTCTCTCCAGTCAAAGAGATGTTTAAAAACGATTTATGCAAACATAGAGAGTCGAAACCTGAAAATATTAATCCGATAATTTGATTAAGATCATAGAGGGAGATCATAGAGGGGCGGGATCGTCTCCAGCCAAAAAATCAACAATTCCGTGACCTGCGAATGGGGATTGCGTTATTGTATTTTAAAAACTATTTTAAGACTAATAAAGCGGTTTCAACAGCTTTAAGAGGTTCACGTCCCTTACTTCCACCAAATTATCATTAACTAAAGTTATTTTATGCTTTATGTTTCTACGGGTTCTTTTATTTTACATATCCAACTCTCCCTACCCCCTTTGTTTCCTGTGGAACCCATTTTTGTGGACTCTAATGCTCTTTTCAATCAGGAGATCGTTTTTATTTTGCTATTTTTTCTAAGGAATGGCTATAAATTCAAGACAGGGTATTTAGGCTTTTTAGATCAAATCTTTTAATTCAAAAATTCGCAAAAGGGCGAGAGCTTTTCTTACCTTCGAATAGAGGGTTTTCGAAGATTGAAAAGCAAGAGTTTTTGAATTGATTGCCAATTTTGATTCTGGCTCTTAATCCGATTCTTCTGATTGATCTTCTCATTTTCCGTTTATACTAACTGATTTGGGCTTTTAGAGCTCGTTTTGGACTTTAAAAAGTCGATTTGTTATGTAGAACTGCAAAACTTTTGGCTCTTGCATAATTATCTACTGCGATTTCTCTTTAAGCTCTAACCCAACTTGGATTTTTGAACTTCAATCGAAAAGCGATAAATTACACAAATTTCTCCAAAAGGCAGAATAATTTTTTGCTTAAAGGGTTTTTAGAGTTTCACTCCTAACCATAGGTCTCCAGAATGAAATATTTAAAAAATTTCAGTCAATTTTTGGAGCAAATTCAATGCGCAGATATGGTCTCGTCGCAGTATTTGAGTTCTCTTTGGAATTGAAAGTAATTCTCGTAGCCTGATTTTCGTTGCTTGACTTTATGCACCATCCATAATTTGCGGTTCCGTCAGCGAATAGCTGAACGTCTGTTGTTACATTCCAAGCTAAATAGATATTGTTTGTAGTTGGTGGGGTTATGCTATTGGTTGGATTGGTTTCAAAGCTTGGTTGATTGTTCCAATTTATTGTTGTTTCCGACCAGCTTGCTAAAACTCTATGAGCACCAAGATTTATTGTGGTTGGCGTTCCAGAATGACCACTCTTGTAAAGGAAAAGTGTTGCATTCATGATCCTCGCGTCTGTAATTTCAGGGGGGAGATCGAACTTTATAAACGTCCTCCAAATGTGATTTGGGTTTGTTCTGCCAGAATACAACACTGTTGAACCTCCGTAATTGGTATTCGCTGCTGTAGATCTTACATAGGAGTCGTAAATTTGGGTGGTGTCTCCTATTTCGATCACCTTTATAACTCCGACATCAGTAAAGACTTCCTGACTGCATGCATTGCTGTCATCGCAAGCTTTTGCATAAACCCTGATCTTGTTACCTTCTTCGGTTTCACTTATAGCGTAGGTATTCGTTGTGCTCCAGTCTCTTAGCAATGAGTTGAAGGTTAGATCATAGAATCTGTAGTAGTAGGTAATTGGATCTCCATTTGGATCCGTTGAACCACTCGCAGTAGCGGTAATCGTTTCTCCACTGCGGTAGTATTTCTTATCTGTAACAAGATTTGGAATTGTTGGCGGTAGATTCACCGCTCCGGCGTTGACGACTGTTATGTTCAAGATCGCAGAACTATCACCAAGAATTGCAGCTATTGCAACGCTTCCATTCATGTTAGCGGTCAAATTAACATAAGCCCAACCCGTGCTGTTCGTTTGCGAGCTTCTGTCAGAAATGCTCACGATTGTCGTGTTGTTCAATACAAAATAAATGGGCACGAATGCAACCACTCCCTCTTGGAAAATTGCGTTAACGTAAAAGTTTGTCTGGTTTGTGGTATTTCGAACGTCCCACGTATGATCCCGAATTGCTATATTTCCTACTTCTTTATACCATCTAAGCGTAAAAGTCCCCCCTCCTCCACCACCAGAGCTTGGGGGTTGCTCAACGTTTATGTTGAAGGTAACCGTGGAACCGTCCGCTACAAAATTGACTAATTGGTTGCCCGTGCAATTTGCGTTGAAGTAATACCAGACCTCGCCCCTTTCATCACTGATTTTCTGAGTGTCACCATTGCAGGGGTCATTTATAACGACGCCAACACCCCTCACGGGATTTCCATAACTATCTACAACTATTGCTCCGAGACCAAGAGTTGAATGGGGATAGACATTAAAACTTGTTGAAGTGATTGCAATTAAATTGTATTGAGCTTGAGAAGGGTTGGGAAGAATTTCTCCAGTTGCTAAAGCATAAGCTTCAAAAACAGAAATCGAAAGCGTGATGTTTTTGAGATTTTCAAGGCTAACAACGTTTCCAGCTCTGCTAACCTTTACTTCTGAATTGTTCTCATAAACTTTGCTTAAAGTTGCATTCCACCATTCCGCAGTCTTTTCGTCAAAGCATTCAAAGCTAATATTGCCACTGAAAAGATTTTTGCCTCCAACAGAGACTGGAATAAATATTAAGTTTGCACTCTCAGTTGTTGCAAAGCTTTTGAAGTTCGCCTTTATGAGATATAGCGAAATCGAATTATTGCTGAATGAGCTCTGATCGGATTCCCTTAAAACAACAGAGTCCTCAAGTCTTAAAACCGCTGAGTGCTCGTAGATCAGCTTTGAACGCGATGAATAGAAGTAATTGGGCTCGACAATAATAGCAGAAGTCGTATTTTCCAATCTGAATTCTCGCCTCTCTCCACCAACCGAAACGTTCCCATCAACTCTTATTCCCAAATCCTTTGCGGAAATCGTTGTCGAAGCCTTTGGTGGAGAGACAAGGACGTAATAATTCGGGTAATCCACACCCGCCTTTAAAACGATCTTTGCTGGATTTCCTGTTGAAGCGGATAGCGAGACAACTTCGCTAAAATCCGCAACCCCATACTTCAACTCGCTGAGATGTTTTGCTTCAACCGCCTTATTCCACTGCGGAACCGCGGTTGATTGCAGAATGCCGATTAACCCCATTACTATTGCCATCAGCAGTATGAATCCGATCAATGGCGAGACCGCTCTGCAATCGATCTGTTTCATGTGTCTCTCACTATTATCATTATGTTTTTACCTATATTTAACTCTATTGGTGTATGGCTCCGCTTGAAAAAATTCACCTCTTGACCCCTCTCAAACTACTGGAAATTTTAAAGACCCCTCATTACCATTGAAAACCCAAAAAAGGATTAATATTTCAAATTCGGGGAAATGGAAAGATTTATCTTGATCGAAAAATAGTGAATACATGGATCCAAAAACACTCTTAAAGGGAATGCTTGAGAAAGCATACAGAATTGAAGCGGGTTTTGAAAGCGAAGCTAATTTTAAAGCGTTTGTGGAAGTCATGGATGAAGAGCAGAAGAAGGTTCTTTTCCAGCTAATGTCAGACTCCGAAAGGCATAAAGTATTAATTGAAGAGATCGCAAAAAATCTGGGGATCGAGATCGAAAAAAGGGCTGAAGAGTTTAATTTTCAGATAAGAGGTTTTTCAATGAGATCTACAAACTTGAAACGAGTGCAAGGATTTTATATGAGCAAATTATTCAGAGATTCGGAAGCTTTCTTGGCGAGGAAGTTGAGAGACTTAAAGAGCTCATAAAAGATGAAGAGAGGCATGCAAAACTTGCGGAGAAATTTGTAGACAAAACTCTTAGAATACTCTAATGCTTATTATTCTGGCTATATAAAGCGGGTAGAAAGATTTATTAATACCTTCGAAGCAAATTTATAAAACGGCGGCGGGGTGTATGGAAATGATACCGGAAAAATTAGAGTTGGAAAGAGTGTTGCCACTAATCCGGAAAGAGATAGAAACATCTGAAGTAGCCAAGAGGATCTTAGAGCTTGACTCGAAGCTTGTAGAGCTGCGAAAAGCTGTAGAGGGAATCGTAATCGAATTAACGTATATTAAGAGCGAGCTGAAGGATCTTAGAGAGGGGAGGGAGAGAAAGCCAGTTCAGACACAATTGAAAGAGGAGAAACCTATAGAAAAGTCTGAAAAGCAGTTAAAGTCTGAAGAATTAAAAGTCGATTTGATAAAGAGGAGTGGAGAAGGGCTGGAGAGAAAGGTCGAGAAAACGGTAGAAGTCCAAAAAGGGGATGAGAAGGATTTAATTATCTGCGACTGAGATGCAGGTTACTAAGATCACCCTAAAGAATTTCAAATCTTTTAGTAAAAAAGTAGAGATCCCTCTATACCCTGGATTTACAGTAATAACTGGACCCAATGGAAGTGGAAAGTCGAATATTATTGATTCAATTCTTTTTTGTCTTGGTTTATCTACTTCGACAAAACAATTAAGAGCGGAAAGGCTTTCAGATCTTGTTTCAGAAGGTAGAAAAGAGACAGAAGTCTCGATCTCTCTCGGAGAGGATGGAAAGAAGTATGAGATCACGAGGAGGGTGAAGATAACTGATAAGGGGCATTACAGCTATTATTATTTAGATAACAAACCTGTTAGCTGGACAGAAGTTCAGAACTTACTATCTCAACTTGGAATTTACAGTGATGCCTACAACATTGTGATGCAGGGAGATGTGACGAGAATTGTCGAGATGTCTGCGGTGCAGAGAAGAAGGATAATAGAGGATATTGCCGGGATTTCAGAGTTTGATGAAAGGAAAGAAAGGGCTCTTGAGGAGCTTGACATAGTTAGGGAGAATATAGAGAAGATCGAGGCGGTGATTGCAGAAGTTGAAGCTATGCTCTCAACCCTTGAAAAGGACAGAAATGAGGCTTTACGCTATAAAGAGTTGATGCTCAAAAAAGCGGAGGTTGAAAGACAGATCAAAGCCCACGAATTCAACTCCCTAAGATCTACAAAAGAGAAAGTGGAGAGGGATATTGAAAAAATAGAAAGAGAGAAGGATACACTATCCTCTCTTATTCCTGAAATCTCGCAGAAGATCGTTGAAACGAATGGGAAACTTAAAGAAATTGCGGACTCGATTTCAAAGTTTGGAGATGAAAAACTGAGTGAGATTCAAACCGAAATTCTCAAGCTTACATCTGAAATTGACTCGATAAAAAAGTTTGAAAGGATCTATCAAGAAGAGATCTCGAGAATTGAAGAAGACGAGTTGAAGAAGAAGGGTGAAGTTCTAAGATTAAAAGAGGAGCTTGATAAAGTCAAGAAAGAACTTGAGGGCGAAGTCTTAAAGAAGGTTAGTATAGAAGAGATCGTCAACGATCTTGAAGGAAAACTCAGCTCATTAAAGCAGAAGCTTGAAAGTGCTGATAAGAGTTATCAGGAGCTTAAAAATAAACTGGTTGAAAAGAGAGAAGAGCTTGAAAAGCTAAAGGAAGAGAGAAACAAACTCATAACTGAGAGAGACAAACTTCTTGAGATTGTTAGAAGGATCGAGATTGAGATTGAAGATGTAAAAGCGGAAAGAGATCGCATTTCAGCAAAGCTCGATGAAGATAAGAAGAGATTAGAGTCAATTTCAGTAGAATTGCTAAGAAGAGAGCAAGAGCAGAAAAACATCAATTCTGAGTTTTTAGAGCTTGACAAAAAACTATTTTCACTTCGTTCAAGGCTTTCAGATCTTGAAGAGGGATCTAAGCGATGTGAAGTGGAGCTGGCTAAGATCAAAGCGAAGATTTCAACATTGCAAAGCTATTCAAAACCAGTAGAAACTATTCTAAATGCTAAAGAGAAGAGAGAGCTTGCAGGAATTTTTGGCACCGTGGCTCAGCTTGGAGAAGTAGATGAGAAGTTTACCAGTGCTATCGAGTCCGCAATTGGAGGGGCTTTGCAGTTCATTGTTGTAGAAACTGAAGACGACGCTGTTGAGGCTATAAAATATCTCAAAATGCTTCAAGCGGGAAGAGCAAGCTTTATTCCTTTGAGAAAGATAAAGGATCTCAAAGTTGACCTTGATCGGGGGATATTGGGTGAGAAGGGAGTAATAGATTTTGCTGTAAATTTAGTTAAATGTGATAAGAAATTCCTGCCCGTATTCAAGTTTCTGCTTCGGGATACTGTTGTTGTTGACACAATAGAAAATGCAAGAAAGTTAATGGATAAAAACCTGAGAATAACAACACTCGACGGAGATCTTGTTGAGAAGAGCGGTTTAATGTCTGGTGGAAGCAGAGAGAGAAGAGGGTTGTTGATTTCAAAAGAATTGATTGAAAAGGAGAGAGAATTAGTAGAGGAGATATTAGAGCTACAGAAGGAGAAAGAGGGGGTCTTAGCTGAGCTTAGTAGAGTTGAGGATAACAGAAAAAGTCTTAGAGTAAAATTGGATGAAATTAATGCAAAAGTTCAGGAGATCAGAGGGGAAATCAAGTTTTTAGAGGACAGGATTCGGAGCTACAGCTCTCAAATTAGCGAGATTGGTAAGAAGATCGATTTGAAGAATAAAGAGAAAATACAGAGCATAGAAGGGTTGAAAAAGGCTAACAGTAGCATTTCTGAGATCGAAAAGAGAATAAAAGAGCTTGAATTATCGGTGGGAGAGATCGAAGGCAAATTAAAGGAGAGTAAAATACCGGAAATTCTTTCAGAGCTGGACAGAGTCAAAGAAGAACTCTCCAGAAATAGGGAAATTCTGGTCTCAATAGAGACGAGGATCGAGAATTATGATTTCCAGAGATCACAGCTGGATAAAAACCTTGAATCTCTAAATTCGGAGCTTGGACAGTTGGCTAATAGAAGGAATGAACTCAAAATCAGAATAGAAGAGGGGAGGAAGAGAAGTGGGGAAATTTCGCAGAGGCTGAAAGAGCTGAGAGAAGAAGAGAGAGGTTTGGGAGAGAAAGTCAAGGGACTTCGAGAGGAGAGAGACAACCTCCTTGCAGAACTCAGAAGGCTTGAAGAGGAGAGGAGTAAGGCGGATTTTGATTTAAAGAGATGCGAGGATAGACTTTCAAGTCTTAATGAAAAGCTCGCGTCAATTTTAGAAGATCTCAAAAAGTTTGAGGGGTTTGAGGCTCCAGAAGTTCTTCGGGATCTATCAGAGTTAAACAAAGAGCTTTCTGAGATTCAAGAAGAGCTTTCAAAGTTTGGAGAGGTGAACTTGAAGGCTATACAAGACTATGAGAATGTCAAAGCGAGAAGAGATGAACTCGTTCAGAAGAAGGGGATTTTGGATAAAGAAAGGGCGGAAATAATCGACAGAATAGAAAGATACGAAAAGAGGAAGAGAGAAGTCTTCTTTGAAGTCTTCAATGCGATCAACAAAAACTTCGGCGAAATTTTGGCGGAGCTTGCTGATGGAGAAGGGGAACTGTTCCTTGATAGCGATGATGTATTTAATAGTGGGTTGCAAATGCGGGTAAGGTTAAAGAATAAGCCGATGCAGAGACTTGAAGCTTTAAGCGGTGGAGAAAAAAGTCTTGTGGCACTTTCATTGATTTTGGCAATTCAAATGTTCAAACCCGCACCATTCTATGCCTTTGATGAGGTGGACATGTTCCTCGATGGAGTTAACGTTGAAAGAGTTGCAAAGATGATAAAGAAGCGCTCTAAATCCGCCCAGTTCATAGTTGTGTCTTTAAGAAAGCCGATGGTGGAATCTGCGGATGCTGTTGTGGGTATAACTTTAGGAGGTGACAATTCATCGATCGTAACGGGCATCAGACTGAATTCGGAGATCCAATCGAAATCCTCATAGACATGGCAAGAAAAGGAGAGATCGATCCTTGGAATGTCGATGTAATTGATGTTACCGATAAATTTCTAAGAAGACTTGAAGAGGCTAAAAAGCTCGATTTGAGAATTTCTGGGAGGGTTCTGCTTTACGCAGCAATTCTTGTAAGAATGAAAGCAGATGCAATCACTCCTCAGCCACCACCAGCGGAAGATGAGAGCGATGTAGAGATCATCGAGTGGGAAGAGCTTGAGAGTGAGGAAATAGATCAGATAAAACTCGAAGATCTTTTGAGAGCTCAAAGAAGAAGAGTGAGGAAGATAAGCACTTTGAAAGAATTGATTGAGGAATTGAGGAAAGCCGAGGTTATCGAAAAGAGGAGAAAGAAGAAAAGCAGGGAGATCTTGGATATGGATGTTGTAACTTCTATCCCGCATGACGAAAGTATGGAAAACAAGATCAAAGAAGTAGAAGAGAATTTAATGAGAACATTGCAAAAGAGGGAACTCATAACTCTTTTCTCTTTGGCGAGAAATAAAGATGAGTTGATAGATTACTATTTGTCCTTGCTTCACTTAGTTTTGAGAAAAAAGTTTCAGATCTTTCAGAAGGAGATCTATGGAGATATAGAGATCCGACTGTTTAGTGAGAACTAAGTTCATTTTTAGAATCTTAGTTGGTTTAAATGCCCCAAATATTAGATCTGTTTGGGATTTGCACTCTCAAGCGAGATAAGAGCTCTTAAACCTACAGATCATGTTTACAGTAACCCTAAACAAGCTCGCTCTACACTTCCATGAGAAATGAAGGGGAGGTATTTTAAGATAAAAGTTTATGCTCAATAGAGAAAATTTTTTAAACAAGAAAAATTTGCAATAAACTATGGCAGAAGTTGTGCATGTTGTGGCAATAGATTCAGAAAGCACAACTGTTCTCGAAAGCATAAAATCGATCGGATATCCAATACATAAAGCCTATATTGTCTATAGGAGAAAAGAATCTTCAAATGCTGTTGAGACTATAAATCGTGCACTTAGTTCTCTTGTAGAATCCAAAACTCTCAATTTCGAAGGTAAAAAGGTATACGAGATCGTATGGGAGCTACTCGGGATTGCTAGAAAGGAAGTGGAGATGGAAAATACGATCCTCTTTAACGTCTCTGATGCGGATCGTTCACTCTGTCTCGCTCTCACAATAGCAGCACAGATCTCCAATAGCAAGATCTATATCGGTTCTGAAAATGGTGCGAGGTTCTTACAAACTCCCCCGCTTAAAAAATTCAATGGTGATCGAATCAAGATCTTGAAAGTTCTTGTAGAAGAAGGAGGTTCAGTCGATTCTATAAATAAGCTTATAGAACTCGTAGACGGAAAAATTGAAGAGCAAAAGAAATACATGGCTCAAAGAGCGAGAATGAGCTACCATTTGAACGAATTGGAAGAAGATGGGCTCGTGATAACTGAAAGAAAGGGGAAGCACCTTAAAATTGCAGTAACTGATCTTGGCAAAGCTTATGTAGTGATGTTTGGCTAATTCAAGTATGCTTTCAGTCTTCATAGTTGCAGATCCAACTCAATTGCATCAATACAAGGAACTTGAAGAGTGCTTGATAAATGATTACCATGTTGAATACTCCGATAAACTCAGTTCTGAGCAGTCAGATCTGAGTAAATTAGAATTTTCGCACGATATCTTTTTTTATCTCAAAATACCCGAAACTAATGAGATCTCTGCAATTTCGAGATTATTAAAAAGCAAGATCTTCATCTTCTTCGTTAGAAAAGACGGCTTCTCTCCATTACCGCTTAAAAATGAACTTTTGCCAGTAGCGGATAAAATCTTGCTTAAAGCAAGTGCAATGAAGGGAAAGCTTGAGTATTTCAGAGGAGTTGATGAGATCTTAGCATTGAATGCTTATCACATTGAGCCAAAAGATGCATGCGAAGTGATTCTGAACGGGAACAGGGATTCAAGAGCCATGCTTGGAGACATAGTCTTTAGAGCTGGAAAGAATGTTGTCTTTGGAGTCAGGAAGAACAACATCGTAGCATTTTCAGCAGATCTATTCTCGAATGAGTGTTTGAAGACCGCACAGAACTGCAGGTTTTTTAAAAATCTGCTTTCAGAGATGCTAACTGGCGTTGAATTCTACTAAGGCTGAGAGCTTTGCTGATAGGCGGTCCATTTTAAGTATTTTTTACAGCGTTCTTTTATTGGGCATTCAGAGCAATTTGGATTGATCTCTTGGCAGTAGCCATCTTCATATAGATAAAATGCCCCATTGTCCACGTAAAAAGGAATTTTACCGAATTTATTCACAACTTCTTCGATTTTATGTCTCATTTTGCTGGCTTGGATTATGAAAGGTCGTTTAGATTCATATAAGACTTCATCGAGCAAACCAGACCTGCAGAAAACTTTACCAACGTGTCCATCTACGATCATTAGAGTGTTCTCCATTTCTATAACTCTAAGATCCCAAATTTCATTAAAGAGAAATATAATCCAGTTAACAAACATTCTACATGCTTTGGGATCATTTCCAACCCATCCCGCGCTTAGAACGGGATTCTTGTTCAGAAAATCAAAAAAGCCAACCGCTCCAAGATTTTTTAGCTTCTCAATAGCTAAGTCAATAAAATTCGTATTTTTGTATTCTAAATCTCTTATAAAACCCTCATAAGCTTTAAAACGATATGCAAAAAGTGAGATTGGCTTCCACCAAGAGCCCCCACACGATAGAGAGAAGAACCTTTCTCACCAGCAACGTCTCTAAATAGTTTAAAGAGCTTTATTTCAGAAATCGCAAACGGTTTGGTTAGCAAGTCGTCACCGAATTCTTCTGAGATTTTAATGGAGATCTCTCTCACTTTTTCAAATTTAGCTTGTTGATTTAATAAAACTCTTAACAGCAAATATCTCAAAACCCTCTCTTGTTCCAATTTGTTCTTGGATTCAACCTTAAAATTTTTTGGTATCGCCATATGTTCTTTCCATCTTCTAAACCACGATCTTTTTCCATTATCCTCTAATATATTAAGAACAAGTTCTTTCTCTTCATTAGACGAGTCTTTCTGCTTTTCTTTTGCCATTTTTAACCACCGATTTCTGTTTTTTCACCTTTTCTTGGAGAAATGTTCTGAGATGCCTTGAATCTTCTCTAATTATTATCTCAACTTCGTAATCTCTCTTGAAAAACATCTGTTTTAGCCCCATCTTCTCTTTAACAACCTCAAGAAGTTCTAAGTCTATTTCATAGCCAAAACTGTTTCTCTGCAACCTTAATGCAACTTTGTTGGTTGTTCCAGAACCCATAAATGGGTCTAAGACAGTCTCGCCTTTATGGGAAAAAAGCTTGATCAGCCTATATGGTATCTCTTCCGGAAATGCCGCAACACCCTTCTCTATTCGGTTACTAGTGGGCAGGACGTTTGTGATGTTCCAAGTTGTAAGATACCACTTGTTTGTCTGATACTCTTCGAGATCTATCTTTGAAGCCTCTTTTATCTCATTTGGGACACTCTTATAGTTGTATTCTCCATTCTGAAATATTAAAATTGTTTCTTGGATGTTATCAGGGTAGAAATACATTGGATAAGGATGTTGCAAGAGCACTCCACTTCTTCTACTGATCCTGATATAGCCTTCGGGTTTTATCCAGATGATCTTGTCTCTATAAGAAAATCCCGCCTCAAGATAAATCTTTGTAAGGTCAGCAACTACAGGATATTTCTTTCCTTTTATCAGAGTATCATCACAGACTAAACAGACAATTCGGCCTTCAGCAACAACTCTTTTGAGTTCCTTAGCAATTTTTTTCATTTTATCCAGATATTCTTCATAACTTTCGAAAAGATCAGGGTAATCGAATGGGGCATTGAAATATGGTGGTGAAGTAACAACTAAGTGCACACTTCGATCTTTAACCTCACTCATGTTTTCAGCGTCGCCGAAAATCAATCTATGATATGTCTTTATCATCACAACTCACTAAATTTTTATCCCCCTTTCTGTGTTTTAAAACTTTTGATCTTTTGAATACTCAAAACTAATGCGATTGTAAGTATAGAGATCTCTGTAATCGGAGGCGTTCCCATTTTGGGGTCAGAGAACAATTTAAAAATTAAAAATTTTAAAGTATTTAAAAAGAATAAAATTTACTTCAACCACGGAATCAACTTTCGCATCTCTTTTCCAACGATCTCTATTGGATGCTTTGCTTCCATTTCGAGGAGCTTGTTGTAAACAGGTCTTCCAGCAATATTCTCTAAGATCCACTCTCTTGCAAATTCACCACTCTGGATCTCTCTAAGGACCTCCCTCATTTCATCCTTAACAGCACTTGTGAATATTCTCTTGCCTCTTGTCATTCCGCCATACTTTGCTGTCTCGCTAACCGCTCTCCACATGTTGAAAATGCCACCCTCGTAAATTAGATCAACGATCAGCTTAAGCTCATGCAGAACTTCGAAGTAGGCAACTTCTGGCTGATAACCCGCTTCGACGAGAACTTCAAATGAGTTTTTGATCATCTCAGCAACTCCACCGCATAGATCAACCTGCTCACCAAACAGATCAGTCTCAGTCTCTTCTTTGAAAGTTGTCTCAATCACACCAGTCCTTGTAGCTCCGATGCCCTTTGCATAAGCCAAAGCGATTTGCAAAGCTTTTCCGCTCGCATTCTGGTGAACCGCAACGAGTGCGGGCACACCTTTGCCCTCAACAAACATTCTTCTAACCAAAGGTCCGGGACCCTTTGGAGCAACCATTATAACGTCCACATTGCTTGGCGGAACGATCTGATTGTAGTGTATGTTAAAGCCGTGTGCAAATAGTAGCGCAGACCCTTCTTTGAGCTTTGAATGAACGAACTTTCTATAAACCTCTGGCTGAACCATGTCTGGTATAAGCATTGCAATCAAGTCCCCTCCAATATCTTCAAGCTTTATTGCTTTAATTCCATCCTTTTCCGCTCTCTTCCAGCTCTCCTTATCCCACTCTGGCAATGCGGTTACCACTTCGAGTCCGCTATCCCGTAGATTTAAAGCATGAGCATGCCCTTGGCTTCCGTAGCCTACAATGCAGATCTTCTTACCCTTCAGAGGCTCCAAAGCTGCATCCTTATCGCTGTAAATTCGAGCCATGATCTCACCAAAGCACCCTTATACGGATCAGCCTATATTTTTTTTGCTAAGATTAAAATCTCATTCATTGTTTTTCTCCACTCAACTCTGAATTCCATTTTTCTAAGTCGATCTACGATCTCCTCACAACTTTCAAAAGCTCTCCACCTCTCTTCAAGATGTTCCGCATACTTTAAGCTGATGATCTTTCCAAGAATTTCCTTGGAGATTCTCTTAATCATTTCAGGAGCATCTTTATTCAGATCAACAATCAAAATCCATCCGCATTCTCTCAAAACTCTTTTAGCTTCTTCCAATGCACTTTGAATTTCAAGCTCATGCAGAGAATAGCAGAAGGTTACAAGATCGAAACTATGGGTTTTGAAGGGCAGATATGAAGCCTTCCCCCTTATTCCTCGGGAAATTCTACACATCTCTAAGGAGGAATCGAGGCAAACGATCTCAGAGTATGGAAACAAATTTTTAAGTTCTTCTGCAAAAATTCCGGGTCCAGAACCAACGTCAAGAATGCATTTAGGCTCTCCAGTAGCTTTTTTAATCTTCAGCCCGATTCTGTAGTAATACCATCTATTGCTAAGACTCCAAGAATGGTATAGCTTTGCGAGCTCATCCCACACATCTCTTTTTGTATTCTTTCAAAGATAACCTTTTCCGTGATCTTTAACTTCGCCAATCCTTAAGGCTTTGCAGATCCGAGGGATCATCCTGAAATTTAAAATTCATAGGTTTCAGTATTTTATCTATCTCTCATTCTTCGTAGCAAATTTCGATCATTCCGATAGAGTTAAATTCACACGAGTTCAACGAGAAGGAGATGAAAAGCGAAGGTGGAGAGAGACTTATAATAAAGAGAACAGGTTATCCTTCTGTGGGTGAGATCGTAGTGGGAACTGTCACAAGAGTATTGGATTTTGGTGCTTTTGTATCATTGGATGAGTATGAAAATAGGGAAGGGATGGTGCACATAAGTGAAATAGCGTCGGGCTGGATCAAAGACATACGGGAACATGTCAAAAAAGGTCAAAAAGTCGTTTGCAAGGTTTTAAATGTAAATTCAAAAAGGGGACACATTGATCTATCCATAAAGGACGTCAATGAAAGGCAGAAGAGGGAAAAACTTCAGCAGTGGAAAAATGAAATGGCTGCTTTTAAATGGCTTGAATTGGCAAACGAAAAGGTTAAACTTAGCAATGAGGAACTGGTGAAGCTTGGAAGGAAACTGCTAAAGGAATATGACTCGATTTATTCTGCTTTTGAAGAGGCAGCGTATGAGGGTTATGAAGTGTTAGTAAAACTCGTTGGTGAGGATTTTGCAAAATCAATGGCTGAAATTGCGAGAGAGAATATAAAGCCCAAAAAGGTGAAAGTTAGAGGGGTTTTCGAAGTCAAATTTTACCAACCAGACGGTGTGGAAAGAATCAGAAAAGTCTTCTCCCAAATAAAACCCTCCGACGGTGCAAAGATCGAGATCTCATATATCGGAGCTCCGAAGTATAGGATCGTAGTTGAAGCGGAGGACTATAAGTCCGCAGAAACTGTGCTCAGAGAGATCGTCGAAACGATTTTGAAATCGGTAAAGAAACTTGCTGGAGAGGCTAATTTTATTAGGGAAGCACTATGAGATCTTTGATTAAAAAATGCTCTAACTGTGGCAATTACACATTAAGGGAAAAATGTCCTAATTGTGGAGGGAGCACAAGAATGCCAATCCCTCCAAGATTCTCTCCAGAGGATCCTTATGGAAAGTATAGGAGAATGTTGAGGAAGGAGAAAGGCTTCTTTTTTAGAGGGTGAGGAGAATGATAAAGAGAGTAGATGTGCGGTATCTGAAGGATCCTGAGAGTTTTGGCTTAAAGGATCCAGTCTTCATTGAAGGTTTACCGGGAATAGGGCATGTTGGAAAGCTTGTTGCGGATCACTTGGTGAACGAACTTGGAGCGGAGAAAGTCGTGGAGATCTATTCGCACCATTTTCCACCGCAAGTAATGGTTCTTGAAGATGGCACAATTAGAATCCCGAAAAATGAGGTCTATGCATGGAGATCGAATGGACCTTCTCCAGATCTCTTGGTCTTAGTAGGTGACTTTCAGAGTATAAGCAATGAGGGACACTTTGAGCTTGTTAATGCTTACATAGAGATTGCAAAGAGGTTTGGAGTCAAAAGGATCTACACTCTCGGTGGTTATGGGGTTGGAAGGCTTGTGGAAGAGCCATACGTTGTCGGTGCGTCAAATTCAAAGGAGATTGTTGAAGAAATGGGGAAGTTCGGAGTAAAATTCGAACCTGGAGAGCCGGGAGGCGGAATAATAGGTGCAGCGGGATTATTACTTGGAGTTGCAGAGCTTGAAAAGATCGAAGCGGTCTGTCTGATGGGAGTTACTTCTGGCTACATGGTAGATCCAAAAAGCGCAAAGGCGGTTTTGGACGTCCTCTCCAAGATCTTAGGTCTTAAAGTATCTGTGGAAGCTCTTGAGAAAAGGGCTAAGGAAATGGAGAAGATTATAGCCCAGATAAAGGAGATGCAGGAGCTTGCGGTTCAGCAGTGGAAGAGCGATGAAGATCTGAGATACTTCAGATGAGGTTCTGGGAGATCGACTTTGCGAGGGGAATAGCGGTAATTCTAATGCTAATTTTTCACCTATTTTTCGATGCATACTACTTTGGCAAGATCAAGCTTGAAGGCGACTTCTGGTTCTGGTTTCCCCGCTTTATCGGCGGGATGTTCATATTCATTTCAGGATTTACATTTAGTATAGTCTATAAAAATTTTAAGCCAGTGCTTAGGAGAACGCTGAGACTCTTGTTGATCGCATTGGGAATAACCCTTGCCACGTTCATCTTTGCCCCTGATAAAATGGTTATTTTTGGCATAATTCACTTCTTTGCTTTGTCCTCTTTTTTGGGGTTTGCCTTCATTAGAAAGCCATTTTTAAGCCTCTCGGTTGGGATTTTGTTTCTCATTGCGAATTTTAAGGTCTCGGAACTACTAATTAAGGAGCCTTACCTTGTCTGGCTTGGAATAATGCCCTATGGCTTTAGAACGCTTGACTACTATCCAATGATCCCTTGGTTCGGCGTTTTTTTGCTTGGCATGTTCTTTGGTTCTTATTACAGGCGTGAAAGCTCAAATTACTGGAGCAACCCGATAAGTTTTCTTGGAAGACATTCATTGGCGATCTATTTGCTTCAGCACCCAGTCATAGTGCTTTTGCTTCAGCTTTACTATGGGGACATCCTTAATGAGCTTTTTTATCTTTTTAGTCGTTCAGCTTTCTCTTAGATCCATTACTATAGCTCATATTGGTCCTCAAAAATTTAAAAGCTTTATAGATCACCATAAGCAATAGAATTGTTCAAAGCGAGGACTATGAAGCTTTTTTGCATGAAATTACTGAAGGAATAAAAACTGGGAATGATCTACTTTTTGCTTCGATTCTACCGTTCTCTCTTCGCATTTAAGAAATTTCGAACATTTTCATAGCCTTTGCCAAAAAATTATGTCGATTGCGACGATTTTGAGTGTTGTATAGATCATCGAAGCGAAGAATTCGCAAAGCTTAAATTCACAACTCTTTACATGAAGTAAATGAAACTTTACAAAACTACAGGCGCACTCATATTTACGGCGGTTCTGCTTGTGATCGTTGTATACACTCCGCTACTTATGGGAATAGTTGCAAGCTCAGCGATCGTAGCCCTTAAAGCTGGAATTGGATGCAGATACAGTTCCTTGGGTAGGAGGGTAATTTACTTTCTTGCTCTATTTTACTTCTCTCTTGCTATAGCCCTTGTTTTCCTGTTAGAAAACATTATGGGCTCACTTTCAGGTTTGCTTAACTACACAATCGCTTTTCATCTAATCGTTGCTTCTCTACTTTTTTTAGCTGGCTACATGACAATTAAAAAAGCCTCGTGCGGAATCGATCTGTCGAGCAAAACTTCTTTGGCAATTGCAGTTCCTTGCCCTGTTTGTTTTGCCGCAATTTTCATCTCTTGCTATTTCGCTTTGCAAATTCTTGAAATCCCCAGACTTGCAATAGGAGCGATCGTTGGGGCTATAATTGCTTTGGGAATTCTTATTTTATCTCTTGAGAAGAAAGAAAATCCCGAAAGGCTTGGAAAGATCATGTTGCTCCTTGGTGTCTACTACTTCTTTGCAATGCTTTTGATCCCTGCGGTAATTGAGGGCATGAGCTTCAAATTTTCAATTGCAGACTTCTTTAGCCCATATTCGTTGATTTTGCTTATTCCAATTACTTTGGGAGCAATAAGGGGTGCTATGAGATATGTTTAGCATTACTTCAGCCATTTATGCGACGATGTATGCGATCTCGACTTCTCTGCTTTATCCGGTGATCTTAGCCTTGATTCTGCTCGTGATCTACTCATTAATGGAGCTCGGGGCTTTCGTCGTTGAAAGTGCGAAAAGGCTAAGGAACTTTGAAAGTCTGAGAAAAGTGGCAGAACTTGAAGATCTAAAAGGCATTGAAAATTTTATAGTAACGAGATTGCTAAGACAGTATCTACAGGACTTAAAAAAATTAAATCCTCGCAAGGAAGACGTTGAAAAGCTTTTAGAGGAATACGAGTTAAAAGTTGCAAAAGAGCTTGAAATTCCAAGGATCTTGGCAAGAATTGGTCCAATGCTCGGACTTATGGGGACTCTAATTCCCTTAGGACCAGCTATGATCGCCTTATCACAGGGAAACATACATGAGCTTGCTACAAACCTAATAACCGCCTTCGCAACTACAGTTCTCGGGTTAATCGTAGGCGGAATAGGCTACACAGTGTTTACGGTCAGAAAAAGGTGGTATCTTGAAGATCTGAGTGATATGGAGTATGTAGCAAAGATCTGGAGGTATAGGAATGAAAAGAAGGCTGATTGATGAAATTGAGGACGACAATCCGCTTGACTTTGTCTCAAATCTCTTCGACGTAGCATTAATAATAGCTCTGGCTTTCTTAGTCATGCTTGTCACAGCTTATGATCTTACAGAGCTTTTAACGCCAAACGAAAAAATTACGATCGTTAAAAACCCCGGCGAAGAGAACATGCAGATCATCGTGAAGGATGGAGAAGTTATAAAGGTGATGAACCTGACCGCAGAGCTTCAAGGCGGGCAGGGAGAGAAGATCGGCACAGCATACAGGCTTAAGGATGGGACGATCATTTATGTTCCCGAGAAAACTTCGACTGATTAAACTTTTACTTTTTACTCCAAAAAGTTAGCTAACTTTAAAAGTAAATACCCTTCTTTTTATCCGCAACTCTAAACTCTTCCTCAATTTAAGTCCCCTTTCAAAGTTTGTTTGAACTTTTCTCTTTTT
Source organism: Archaeoglobales archaeon (assembly GCA_030055595.1). Classification (GTDB taxonomy): domain Archaea; phylum Halobacteriota; class Archaeoglobi; order Archaeoglobales; family Archaeoglobaceae; genus WYZ-LMO2. The sequence continues at coordinate 43,401 of JASFYH010000014.1, forward strand.
ATTGCTTAAAAAGTGCTACTAAACTACAGAATTTTATTTCAAATCAAAAACTTCTTTTTACATATATGTCAGCAAGTAGCAAAAACTTATATACTGCTTGTGCTTATCTTTGACTGGTGAGAGCTTGATCGGCAATTTAGCGACGCCAGTGATTGCGACTAAAATTGCAGAAAATAAGCCAATTCCTGCAAAAGAGAAATCTGAATTACATAAAGACATAGAAATTATAAAAATCGACCCAAATCTTGAGAATTTGACACCATATTGGATAATAATAGCTGTTGGAAGTGAAGAAAAGGGAAGATTGACAACCTTTAAATATATAGATACCAGTAAAAGTCTAAAAGATTATGAAAAAGAGGAGTTGAAAAGATTTTTGCAAGAACTTTGGAAGAAGTATCCCGTGAAGACGATTAGAGACAA
>JASFYH010000015.1 GCA_030055595.1 Archaeoglobales archaeon
ACTGCTGCCTTAGCTGCTGCCAGTGCGGATGGCTGTGTCTCGCCCATGATAAAGAAGTTCCCACCAGCGATTCCGTTAACGTAGCTGAAATGGCTTTCGACGATGAATTCGCCCTGCATCATCGGCACAGCATAACACTTCCTGCCACCAACTTCAAGTTCTCTTTCGTAGCCATCTCCGAAGAACTTCAGCTTGAAGCCAGTGTCGAACTTGTCCTGCACATCGGGCAAGCCATTAAATGCTGCAGTGGTTGGAGCGGTGAGCACGCACTGCCCAATTCTTGCAAGCAATTGCTCTTCTAAGCCCTTTTTGCTCATGTGGCAGATCTGAATATAGTAGCCGGGTCTTCCATCCGGAGTCTCAGAAGGCAAGGCTTTCTTCTCGATTCCCGCTTCTGCGGGGCACATGATCACTGAAGTTCCAAAGCCAGTCGCCTCATTCGCGGAAACCCAAGCCCAGTAGTAGTCGTATGCGGTTATCAAAACCCTCGCAATTTTTATGTCGAAGGCCTCAGCAAAGGTTTCCTCAACTTCAACACCGTTCACTTTCATACAATCACCATTCGCTATTTGCTAAGTTGAGATTTAAATCTTTTCAATTCTTTTCAATATAGGTTGTCTCTCCGAGAGAGCCATGTTCCGTTCTTATAAAACCAATTTTCTTATCGCTAAGAGATCCCCGAGTTTCTGGCAGGGAAAAGGCTAAATAACGCTAACCAGAAGTAGAGAAAATGAATGCTTTGGAAGTAAAAACTACAAAGAGAACAGAGATCGTTGACATCACAGAAAAGGTCGAAGGATTGCTGAAAGGCAGTGGAATCGCTCTTATTTACACTCCGCACACAACCGCCTCGGTCATTTTGAATGAAGCGGAAAGCGGACTGCTTGAAGACATTCTTAAAGCTCTTGAAAAAATTGTTCCCAAAAATGCGAGCTACAGGCATAACGAAATCGATAACAACGCTGAAGCTCACATTAAAGCTTCTTTGCTTGGAAATTCTGTGCTAATCCCCTTTGAAAACGGAAAACTCCAGCTCGGCACTTGGCAAAGAGTCCTATTTCTGGAATTCGATGGTCCAAGGACAAGAAAGGTGTTCGTGAGAGTTCTATGAGGGACAAAAGAGATCATTACTACTGGGAAGCTAAGAAGCAAGGCTATCGCAGTAGAGCTGCGTTCAAACTGAAGCAAATAAATCGGGATTTCAGGCTAATCCGCAAGGGAGATCTTGTGCTTGATCTCGGTGCCACGCCGGGTGGCTGGAGTCAGGTTGCGGTGGAACTTGGGGCTTTCGTTGTTGCGGTTGACATAAACCCTATGGAAAAGCTTGAAGGCGTAACCTTCATTCAGGGCGACATTACCGACGAATCTCTCGTCGAGACCTTGCTTGAGATCAGCGATTGCTACGACGTAGTCATGAGCGATGCTTCGCCAAAGATCAGCGGAGTATGGACTGTAGACCATCTTCGCTCCGTTGATCTTGCGAGAGCAAGCTTCAGAATTGCACAGCAAGTTTTAAGGCTTGGAGGCAACTTCCTCGTTAAGGTTTTTCAGGGCGAAGAGATCCAGAACTTCTACAATGAGCTGAAGCCTCATTTCGGCTTCAAGAAATTCCACAGTCCGAAGGCTTCAAGAAAGAGCAGTGCGGAGATCTACTTCATCGGAAAGGGTTTCAAGGGCTTAAGATAGGACTTTCTAACTTCGTTTCCATGCCCCGGATAAGCTATTTCCCATTCCATTTCAATAAACTCCTTTACAGACTCAAGATAGCGTTTATAATCACTGCAAAAGCTCCTTAGCGAGAGCTTACCACCATTTCTTATAAGATCACCACAATAGGCATTGGAACCTTTGAAAATGCAAACGCTCCCGGGAGTATGCCCCGGTAAGTGGACGGTCTTGAGACTGCTTTCGAGCTCAAAAATGCTCCGAACGTTCTCTGGTGCTCTATAATTGCTCAACTTTTCAAGCATTTTAGCCATCATTCCCATAAAACCACTGAAATTGAATTCCTTCTCTCCAAGAACATAGGGCATGTCCTCGGGATGAACATAAATTGGACAGCCAAAGATCCTTTCCAGCTCCCTTGCTCCCGCGATGTGGTCGAAATGGGCATGGGTTATTATGATCGCATCAAGCTCTTCAATCTGTTTGGCTAAAAGCTTCCCGTCGGTTCCAGTGTCAATTAAAATCTTTCTGCTTCGATCTTCAATTAAATAAGCGTTGCAACCTCTCGACTTCAGCCTCATAGCTCAAAGCTCATCAGATCTTCCGCTACAACAGCATTGAATTCGAGGAATTCAAGAATTCTGTCTTTCTGTGCGAGGGTCATTGGGTAAAGATGGGTTAGATAAAGCTTTTCAGCCTTGCAAGATCCAAGGCACTCTTTAAGATTCTCGGGCGTTGTGTGAAAGTCCGCCTTAGATCCAAAGGGCAAAGATAGCTCATGGATCACAACATCGCAATCCAAAGCGAACAACTCTGGAAAAGCCCTCGTGTCCCCGCTTATTGCTACAGCATCGTCTAAAATGTAAGCCCTGCTTTCGATCGTGTGTATTGTTGCAAGAGTATTCACTTCCAGTCCTCCAATCCCAAATGTTTCGTCTTCGCAAACAAAGAACTTCAGCTTTCCCCTTAGATAAGGATAGGCATTTAGCATGCTTTCCAAGAAGTTCTTTGTTCCCTTTGGACCATAGATCTCAATTATATCGCCATCCATTAGCCATCTTGTCTTGAGGAGATTGATCAGATCTCCGTTATGATCTAAGTGGTTATGCGTCAGGCAAACCGCTTCTATTTCGGTGGGCTGAATACCGAGTTCTTCGAGTCTAAGCAAAGCCCCACAGCCAATATCAAAAAGAATCTTTGAGTCGCTTTCCACGAGAATTGAGCTTTGAGCCCTTTTTTCGCACGGCACTGAAACACCAGTGCCAAGAAAAGTGATCTTCATTCTCTCACCCCTAAAAATTCAGCAAGCTCTTCAATGATTGAAGCGGAGAGCAACTCCTCTCCCTTCAGGATCTTAAAGCCTTTCTTAAGCTTTAAGCCAACATTCTTCCCGAGAGCTTGATAGTTTGCGACGACGTATTCCGAAACCGCTTCTTCTGGTTTCGTATGCCTTCTAAAGTCGAAAGCCCACCATCTACCATCCTCTAAGAAGGGTTCAAAAACCCTCTGCTTCGACAGAAAATTCTTCACATGATCGTGGTCCTCAAATATGGGTCCAAGTTTTCTCGTGATCCTCGAAAGCTCCTTTATCTGACATTCAAAAAGCAGATAACATTTATCCTTGGCGAAATAGCTGAAGCGAAGGGGCATAAAGCCCTCTCTTTTTAGCATCTCGAAGATCTTTCTTCCCGCTCTTTCGAGCTGTGGATAAAGGTTGTCCTCAACAATGTCTGGCTTTTCAAACTCCAATGCGAAGATCTCAGAATTTCTGAGTTCCATAGCCTTCGAAATACTGTCCACTGAGATCCTTTTTCTTTTCGGAATAAAAAATTCGATTGAGGGGTTTTCAAAGAAGAGTCTTGAAAGATGCACAAACCTTGCCAGATTATCTATGCTCAGATTTGCCGCAACGTTTCTTTTCTCGTCAACTGGATCAACTACAAAGAAAAATTCTCCTTTGCGAAGCTCCCCTTTCTTGGGGTCTATAACTGTTCTTCGGTCCCATCTACGAGCACTTTTAATGCATTCAATAAAAGAGCCGTAGAAAACTATTAGAAGCTCGCAGAGATAGCCTGAAAAGCCTCTGACTTTATATTCTGCACCATAAAGTCCATTAGCCTTCAGAAACAACTTCAAAAGTCTTATTTCGTTTTCTTTCCCTTTAACTCTTTCTTTAAGCCATTCATGGTGAAATGGTGTCCTGTCAACAGCAGAAATGATCTTATTGGCACTCTCAACCCTGTAGCATGGAACGAGATCGACTTCAACGCCTAAAAGCTCTCCATGAACATAGGGGTGCTCAGCGTATCTGAGCTCGAATTTTTCAAATATTTTTTTGCCGAGTTCAATAATTCGCTTTTCAAGCTCCTTTTTTAAAAGCTCAGAAGAGAAGAGAACGAATACATCTATCTCCAGATTGCCTCTGAGCCAGGTGTTCCTTGCATAGCTACCCACAAGCCTGTAATCAAGTGCCAAAGAATTTAGCTTTTCTAAAAGCTCCTTTTCAGCTCTCTTTGCCTTTTCAACTTCCTCCTCGTTTGGAATCGCAAGCTTAAGAGCTTCGCTTAGCAGTTCATTCATTTCTGCCACCGAAAACAAAAAGATCCTTGTAGATCGGTCCTGAGGGCTTAAGAATGCTTTGCTTCAGCCTGAAATCTTTTACGACCATCTCTCCAAAATCAAAGTCTTTATATTTTTCTAAGACTTTTTCAAGCTCTGGATTCCTTCTTTTAACCCTTGCAACTGTTACATGAGCCTCGAATGGTTTATCTCTTTCAAATCCGAGCTTTTTTAGTGCTAAATAAACGCTTTCTGCAAGCCTGATGATCTCTTCTCTGCCTTCTTCAATCCCAACCCAAACGACCCTTGGCTCCCCCTTTTTAGGAAACTTCCCGACACCTTTCAGAGCGATTTTAAAGTTTTTAAAGTCAACTCTTGAGAGAGAATTCTGAATTTCACTCAATTTAGCCTCTGGAACTTCTCCGAGGAACATCAAAGTTGTGTGGAGATTTTCCCGCTCAACAGTCTTCAAACCTTTAACCCGAGATAGCTCTGCAAGCAAAGGCGAGAGACTTTCCTTGATTTTCTCATCCATCTCAACCGCAACGAACAGCCTCATTCGCTGTTTATAGGCGAGGAAGTTTAAAAATCTTTAGCCTAAATGAATTGAAATTAAGTAAATTGCGGAAATTAAGGTCGCAAACCCGAGTATTTTGCGAAGCTTTTCAAAACTAACCTTCAGACTTTTACCAAAAAGTAAGACCACCAAGGTTGCTGAGGAAAAGCCCAAAACGTAAAATAAAGAAACAAGCAAAGGTCTTTCGCTCAAAACCGCTTCAGAAACTGCGATTCCCAAGAAGGGCGTAATGCATGGAAGCCATAGAAAAGTGAGAAGAAAGCCAATAAAGAAAGGCGGGAGCTTCATTTTTGATATTGAAGCCATTTTCGAAAATCTTTTTGAGATCTCCAATTCCAAACGGTCGCTGAGCAGATATGCTGAGAAGAACAGCAGTAGAATGCTTGCTAAAAGCCTTAATCCGGAGATCAACACAGAAGTTAGGCTTAAAAGCGAGATCGACAGAATCAGACCAGCAAATAGAGCCAAGGAATCCTTTATCTCAAGCTTTGAGCCAGCAAACACTATGGGTAGCACTGGAAGGACGCATGGAGACAGAATGGATATGAAGCCCAGAAAAAATGCAATTAATTCTTCGAACATGAAAAAATTGAAGTCTACCTTCTGTAGACTTCTCCAACATCCAGCTCGAGGCGTTCGCTTATTATGTCAAGAATTTCGCCAATTGTTGAAAGTAGCCTGTTGTATGACTCGATGAACATGACTACACTTTCCCTTGCATTTAACTTCGATTGCAGATCTGTTAGCTCATTCAAAAGATCGTTATCAAAAACACCCGACATTTGCTTGGTTACAAAGTCCTGCTGTTTCTTCTGAAACTCAACGATCATACTCTGGGCTTCGCTATCCGCCTTCAGATTTTTCTCCATTTCCAAGAAGTCTCTGTATTCCTGCAGGTTCATCAACGCCTCAGCCAAGGCTTCAGCCTTTCCTCTAACTTCCTCATCTATCATTAAACCACCCTTTTAAATTTCTACCACTTTTACTTGGCACTATATTAAGCTTTCTATCTTATCGGTTGCTGTGGAATCATTTGAGATAACAAGAGCCCAATAGCTTGGAAACCGATAAAGATCGCAACCAGAATCCCTGCAGAAATTGCGGATCTGTTGAAATTTAGTTCTCTTGCATTCTTTACTGCAAAGACCCAGTAGACGTATTGCCAGAGCAAAACTACAATTCCAAAGATCGTAGGAGCGATCAGTGTCCCAAGATCTAATTTAGCACCAGCTAATGCCTGAGAAAGTGATTCTATGGTTAGATAGGCGGTAATTGGGGTAAGAATGATCTGGGGGATATAGCTGAAAGCGGTGAATTTTAGCAATGTAGAAAAGTTCCCTTTTCCACCAAAGATCGCTGAGAAGGCGTATAGCAATGCGGTAATGATGATCCAACCTATAAAAACACCAGCAAAAGCTGTAATTGAACCGAATACTAAAGCTATTCCTCTAAGCATGCCCATTTGTCCCTCATCTATCTTCAAACCAAACTCTGCGAAGTTCTTCTGGATCGTTAGATCCACCGTAAAATAAACTGAGAGCACACCCAAGATCGCCGCAAGTAGAACGATCAGCAATGGCACCTTATAGCCAATATTTTTTCGTTCTGAAAAGAATTTGTCTGGATTTAACAGCACATCCATGATTGCAGTATGCAACTTGGTATATAATATTTATCATCTGTAGGAAGGGAAAAATGTTCTAAGGAGCCTCTTTTAACTTCTTCAAAACTTCATTAGCAAAATACTTTGTTTTCAAATTACCTCCAAGGTCAGGGGTTGTTTTTCCACTTGCTATCGTCTCTTCAAGAGCTTTTTTGACCTTCTTAGCTTCTTCGGTATAGCCAAGGTGTTGAAGCATCATGCAAGCGGTTAGGATCATTGCGGTTGGGTTCGCAATTCCCTTCCCCGCAATATCAAACGCCGCCCCATGAACTGGCTCGAAGATCGCATATTTATCTCCAATGTTTGCTGAAGGGGCTATTCCAAGCCCGCCAACAAGTCCAGCGGTGAGATCGCTAACGATATCGCCGAACATGTTCGTGGTAACGATCACATCGAAGCGGTATGGATTCATTACGAGGAACATGCATGCAGCGTCTATGTAGTATTCGTTGAATTCTATGCCCGAATAATCTCTTGCAACCTTCCTGCAAGCTTCTCTGAAGATTCCGCATGTTTTCTTCATCACATTAGCTTTGTGCAATGCGGTGACTTTCTTTCGACCCTCTTTCTTTGCGAGCTCAAAAGCAAATCTCGCAATTCTTTCAGAAGCTTTCCTTGTTATGACTCTTATTGCAACCGCTGAGTCTTCGAGTTCGAACTCGAAGCCTTTGTAAAGGCATTCTGTGTTCTCTCGAACAACAACAAGATCAAGCCCAGGGTAAAGGCACTTGACACCCCTTAAGGCTCTTGCGGGTCTTACATTTGCATAAGTCTCAAGTTCTTGGCGTAGGCGAACGATCACATCCGCCGCACTCTCGCCTGCAGCACCGAAAAGAACTACAGAGTTCCTTCTACAAGCTTCAAGCGTTTCGTCAGGTAAAGCTTTTCCATATTTTTGCAAAGCCTGATCTCCCGCTTCGTAAAACTCGTATTGCAGACCAAGATCGAGTTCGTTCAAAATTAGCATTGTTGCGTCCATCACTTCCTTTCCTATGCCGTCTCCGGGGATCACTACTACCTTCATTTCATCACCGTTCTGCAGTAATTAATGAGACCACCACTTTCAACGATCTTAAGCAAAAACTCGGGCATTTCCTTTATTTTGTATTTCTCACCTTTTGATAAATTCACGATCACGCCATTCTTCAGATCAAGCTCAATTTCGTCTCCTTCGCTGATCTTGTCGGTCTCTGAACATTCAATAACCATCAATCCGGAATTGATTGCATTTCTGAAGAAGATCCTCGCAAATGACTTCGCTATTACCGCACTAACTCCGAGACCCTTTAAAGCCAAAACCGCGTGCTCTCTGCTACTGCCACAGCCAAAGTTCCTGCCAGCAGCGATAAAATCACCTTTTTTTACTTTACTCGCAAAATCTTTCCTTAAGTTCTCAAAAGCATGTTTTGCAAGCTCTTCAGGTTCATTAAACACGAGGTATTTGCCCGGAATGATCAAATCCGTGTCTACGTCATCACCAAATTTCCACGCTTTTCCCATGAATTCCGTTTTCAGAGGATTTAAAAATTATATCACATGCCCCGGATTGAGGATTAAAACAACTATTAGAACTATGATCCCGAGTAAAAGCATTCTCAGACCATTCAAAATTGGTCTTTCATTTGCCATTCTGCCCATTATCGCCCCAAGAACGAAAAGACTTGCTGAACAAATCACTAAAGAACATTCCAGAGCCTGAAAAGGTGGAAGTAATGCGTATGGGAGTATCAGGATCAGAGCTCCCAGCATTGGCGAGAGTCCATGAACTAACGACGAGAAAGCGGTTGCAAATCTGTGGGCTTCGTCAAAAATCGTTTCGTCAAGTTTAGAGAGCATAGATCTTTCTCTTCTGCATCTCAAAGCCTTTTGCTCGATTCTCTCTGCCTCAAAAGCCCCCCAAGAACTTGAAATTCCCAAAGCCAAGGCGGTTGCAAAGCCTACTGGGATGATCAGTTCACGGGTATTGTGCCCCGAAAGATAAGCTCCAAGGATCATTCCAGCGATAGTGATAAGTCCATCGAAGAACCCAATCACGAAGTATCTTCTTGAGATCGCTGAGATCTCCACGAGATCGAAGTAAACCCCTATCTTTTTTATACTCATCTCAGTAGATCTACCAGTGACTCAAAGGGCAAATTCATATCATTAAGCTTCTTTTTTGCCCTTGCAAGATCTTGTGGTTTATACGTTTTATCCTTTGCTTTTCCAATAATCGCTTCAACTTCAAGATCTGTGAGAATACTCTTAAGATAATCTAAAATTTCATTCTTCGTTATTAGCTTAACCTCGTCTTTCTTGACGAATTTAGTTGAATTAAAAATATATGCGTGGTTTTTCCAACACTTTTCACATTCCGAGATCAGAATTCTCATCTCCTTCAAGTTGAGCCAAAACTTTTGAAACATTGATCCACCGCAATCGCAGAACCCGCCGAATAGCCTCTCGTTTACTTCTTCTAAGCTGTGTGCAACGTCCTCAATTATGGCTTTTCCTATAGGCTCCAGTAGGTAGATCATACCGGGACTACTTTTTTAAGTTCCGGGATCTTATTTCTCAAAACTCTCTCGACGAAGGCGGTAAGCGTGATCATAGACATCGGACAGGTTCCACAGGCTCCTAGAAGGCGAACATGAACAACCCCGTCTTTTTCGTTTACATCAACAACTTCTATGCTCCCACCTTCCATCATAAGCATTGGTTTTATGTCCTTTTCGACTACCTCCAAGACTTTTTGTTTTGAGACCATATCTCGGGTTAGGACTGAGAAATAATAACTTTTTGCTTCTCCAAAATCCATTTCCACACTTTATTCAATGCACTCAATAAAGTTCTATATCTCTCTTCTCCACCAATTTCCCTCCAAGATCGAAGCTGGAGACACTTTGCGACTAATATTTGCTCTTCTCTATCCTCAAGCTCGATCTTATCTATATTTGAGTAATAAAACCTGACAAGCGGTCTTGCTATGTCTGAGATGTATTCGTAAAAGCCCATTCCCTCAAAGTATTTTGTAATTCTCTCTACTTCCAGCTCTCGAAACTTTGGCGGACTGCAATCTATATTTCCTTTGAGTGATTTAAGGATGAGAATTGCGGTTTCGGTTTCAAGATCACTGAGCTCGTCACTTAAATATTCTATAAACCTCCGTATGAACTCGGTGTTCATTCCCGCAACCAAATGATCTACTCTTATCGACCTTAGGACAATTATCGTGTATTCACCACTTACCTCGTTCCTCTGTGGGGTTATATGAATCGGCACAAAGTCGTTTTTAAGCCAAAATCGTATCAATTCACTCGAAACTCCAAATCCAGAACCAACCCAATCCAAGTTATTTTTCTCAGCCCACTCTACAACTTTTTTTAAGGCGAAGCTTCCAATTCCTAGATCCATAACACTGGGATGGACAGCAATTCTTACTACTCTCACACCTTTTTTCTTTGAGAACTCGTAATTCCAGAAGTGTTTAAGCACAAGATCTGGAATTATTTGACCTCTAGGCTTATAACCGCTTTTGATCTTTTCAATTAGCTCTTCATTCATTCCACCCTCTATTGCAAGATGAAGAGAACAAACTACCTTTCCATTCATTTTAACAACTGCGGGAATATGGTTTGGTGTGTCGAGCAAAACAGCAAGATCTGAAGGACGGTTTCGATAGTGGGCGAGCACGTAGATCCCGAAAAATTCTCTAAGCAATTTTTCGTTATTGAGCAACCCGTCTTTATTCAAAATTTCAAATTCGAGCTCAGAACTTCTTATCTTTTCAACTTCTTCTCCGCTGATCTCAGAAGGCTGGGCGTTTAGCAACAAAGCATCGTAAAGCCAGCTCTCGATCGGATCTCCCGCACCATATCTTATCGGCTCAGACATGTGGATCCTTTCAACCTCAATGTTCTGGTCTTCTTCGAGCTTTTTGAGAAATCTAAAGTTGAAACTTCTTCCGGTGCCTTCATAGCCATGGATCGTTGTTGAAAATATAACATGTCTCGCACCTTCAATGATCTTGAAAAGCACAGGCACCTCGATACCAGCAGCTTCATCGATGATTAGAATGTCCGCAAAACCCACCTCCTCCAAGGCTCTTCTCGGGATCGCATATTCTATGCGGGCATATTTGCTGTTTAGCACAGTTATAAGATCATCGGTTTGCTTAACGAAGAAATTCTTCATTCCCTGCCTTTTCATAGCCTTTATCAGGAATCTGAAGTAATTCTGAACCGCATGTGGAGTTGGAGCAACTACAAGGACACGAATTGGTCTCTTTAGCAACCTTTCAAGCCTCGAAACAAGAGCGGGAGTTACAATTCCGAGCACCGCAGTTTTACCCCTACCACGATCCGCTGTGATCACGACCGCTTTACGGTCTTTTTCTCTCTCAAAAAAACTCTCAAATACCTGAAGAACCCTGACTTGATCTTGAGTTGCACAGAGCTTGTAGAGCTTCTTTTTGATCTTTGTGCTCTCTGGAAGAAATATTTCCTCTCTAGAACTACCCCCGGGATTAAACTCGAACCTCTTAACAATTTCGTTTTTATCGAGATCGAAAATGATCACACCTTCCGAACTCAACGTTCTTTCCAGAAATCTTCGATAAAATCTTCCGACAACGTCCTCAATGCTGTAAGGCTCGCTTACGAGCTCTTCATGCCATTTACTCCTAAGATTTTTCCACCTTTCAAGCGGTGGAGAGATTGCAATTATTATTCCGCCTTCTTCAACCGTTTCAACTACAATTCCCAGATCGTTTGGATGAAAACCTTCGCTGAGGTCCATGATCAAGGAGGAAAAAGTCATTCCAAGCACGTTAAGAGAATTCTTCCAGTGAAGAAGCTCACCACCAAACTTATTCTTTGCAATTTCCAAAAAATCCTCTCTGCCAACGACGAGCAGTTGATCCTTCTCGATCCTCTTTTTGTGCTCTAAGTAGACTTGTTCGGCAACATCAACAGCCTTTTTAAGGCTATCCGAACACAGAAAAACCATGAACCTATGGCGATTTTCAATCGCAATCTCGCCTGCTTTGGCTACTTCCTGAAAAAGTTCCCCCATCATAAAAATTTCGACAGAAGTAATAAAACAATTTCGCCAAAGCTCAGATTTTCAGACTTTTGTGAAGTCTTTCAAATGCCCTTTTCTTTTCAAAGCTCTCAAGATCAGTTTGCTTCAACACTTCGTTCATGAACTCTAATACCTGATCGTAGAGATCTCTTCGCACTGGAAATGGCACTCCATCTTTGCCACCCACAGCGAAGCAGTATTTCGCTGGATCCTGCTTGTCGTATTCAGTGTTGTAAACCAAGTCAGAGATCAAAGCGAGAGCCCTTATCGTTTCTCTGCCTATACCCCTTATAAGCAAAAGATCCTCAAATTTCTCGGGTTGTAGCTCATAAGCTTTCTCAACCGCCTTCCAGTCTATTTTTCTCGGAACCATTAGCTTTTCACCAAATTTTACAACCGAGAAGATTTTCTCATAATCCTCTTTAAATTTACGATCCTTGATTATATCCAAACTCGTTTTTACCGCATCTCTGCTAATACTTGAGAGCATATTAACTACTTCTCTTTCAATTCTTTCGCTTATGATTCCGCTGTGCACATCTTCAAGCTTTGGTATTGTCTCGTAGACACTCCAGTGGTAGCGTCTTGCGAGTTTCTCTTCAGCGTTCATCCCCTGCTGAACAACTGTGAAATGCTTAGGCGTAAAGAAGACCGCATGGTGATAAAGCGTGTAGCCGTCTATCAATGCTGAGTTATCCGCCTTTGCTGAAAGTCTGCTGAATTTTATCAGCATTTCACCGTCCACATTCAGCTCGGGAGCAAATTTTCTTATCTCTTCTGGAGTATTGAGAGCATTAGCCCCTTTACCACCCGCAACTCTGATTTCGAATTCTGGTTTGTTTAAAACCGACTTTAAAACACCAGTTAGCACTGTCGTTGTCCCGCTTGAATTCCAGTCAAAACCAAGGACGTTGGAGAAGGATTGGAAAAAGATCGGATCCGAGATCCGCTTTAGAAATTCCAGTTCACCAAATTCGAGAACGATTACCTTTACAATCTGCTCCGCAAGCCCCTTCATCCTCTTCAAAAGCCAATAGGGAGCCTTGCCACCATGCAAAGGCAAATAGATCTCGCTCATATATCTACTACTACGAAGGCGGTCAATTTCCCCCCTTCTCTCCTTATTCCAAATTTGTGCATTGTTATCGCCTTTGGTTCAACCTTCACCGCTGATCTATCAAATTTACACCCTTGGATCTCTGCAAAAACTTTTTTGTCTGTAATTTTTACTTTAATTGCTTTACCGGCAAAAAACTGCGTCTCGAAAAGGAACAGAAGCTCATTAAGAAAGCGATAAAGCATTAAATCCTCCTCATCAGCCTCAACTTCTATGATCCTTTTCTCAGAGCCTTTAAGCTTCTTTTTATCAATAAATGCATCGTAGAAGGCATAAGCTGAATTTTCAAAAAGTTCTTCCAGATTTTTTCCGTATGCTTCGAATGCTATGTCTGCAGTATGATCGATGAACCTGTATCGCATAATAAAACTCCCGCTTTGACAATTTCTCTTTTTCGGTCGAGTGAATTGATTAGAATTAGGCTTTTTGCAATTTTTAAAATCATAACGATTTTTCAGAAACCCAATAGGAACTGGGCAAAGATCAGAAGAAATACTGACGCACTCATGAGAGCGTTGAGATAGAAGAAAGAGATCTGAATCCTCTCTTCGTCATGTTTTTCTCGGATTATATAATGTTCGAGAATTAATAGAAAAGCTACGATTGGGAGCGAAAGTCTGACGATCGGCTCATTTTTGAAAGCTAAGACCAGAAATAAGAAGAAGATAAGATGATTTAGAATCGAGAATTTTTTCGCAAATTTTACACCAAAATGCCCACCTATGGAATGCAACCCCTCTTTTTGATCAAATTCCGCATCTTGCAGAGCATAGATCATGTCAAATCCCGCTTCCCAGAAGAAGAGAGCAATGGCAAATAGCAGAACATTTTCGGGAAATAATATGCTATCTTTGACAGCAATCCAACCTCCAAGCAGTGCAAAGGCAACACTTAGACCCAAAAAATAGTGAGAAAGACAAGTAAATCTCTTGAGGTAGGGATAGACGTAGGACACAACCGCTGGAATTGGAGAAAGAATGAAAGCGGTCATATTTATGAGATAAGCGGAGACGAAATAAATAACCAAACCCGCTATAGCGATCGCATAAGCTTCTCGGAGGCTGATCAAACCCGCAGGCAAATGCCTTTTGGCAGTTCGCGGATTCTTCGCGTCGATTTCTCGATCGATGATCCTGTTGCAAGCCATTGCGAAAGTCCTTAAGCCTGTAAATGTTGTAAGGATCAGCAGAGTGAGTTTAAGTGTTAGTTCTCCAGCTAAAACCGCTCCAGCGTAGGCAATCGGCAGAGCAAAGAGCGTGTGCTCGATCTTTATGAAATCCAAGTAGATCTTTAGTCTCAAATTCCCCCTCCGATGATGCTCATGACCTTCTCATGAAGCTCTTTGAGAACTTTTCTTCTGTCCTCCATAAGCACAACGTCTTCTTCACCAAGCACAAACAAGTTAAATGCAAATGGGCTTGGATAAGGTGTTCTAACGATCTGAATTTCGATCTCATTCCCAATTCTCGAAAGGTAATCGATAGCATTTCTAACGTCCATTGAGTCTTCCATGATCTCCCTGAATGTCTCTTTTAACACGGGAAAGTCTGGATAGTAACGTTTTAAAAAGCTAAGGATCGCATCAGCGTTCAACTGCTGTTTCCACACGCTTTTCTCTCTGCCGAGGTAGTTTCGCAAAATCATAAAGCTTCTAACTGCTACGTGTCTAAATCGCCTTCTTAAGAGCTCTGTGTGATCTAAGGATCGAATTAAATGTTCTTCAAAGTTTGGAATTAGGAATAACGATTCGATCTCGGCATCGTTCAAAAACTTGTAGGGTGGAAGAATTAATGCAAAGCCGTTGTCGTTTACGACCATCTGAACATTGCAGTTTTTCATCAATCCAACTCTGTAAGCGAAAACTCTCGAGATCGCACTATTTGCCCTTCTACCAATTAAAGTATGGAAGAAGTAGCAATTCTTATCACCTTCGAATTTCTCTATTAAAAGCTTTTTATCCGTTGCGATCTCACTGAAAAGCTTTTGCTCAACAAAGAATCTGTAAATGGCATTTGCGGTTTTCTCATCCAGACCGTAATACTCAATTAGCCATTCAATCGCATCCGATTCAAGTCTTCTTTCCAGATCTCCCCTGAATTTCTGAATACGCAAAGCAAGATCGTAGCTCAATGGTAGCTGTTCGCTGAACCAGCTTGGCACTGTCGGCTTCTCACCTTCGACTTCTTCAACGATTATGTTCATTCCCTTTGATTTTAGAAATCTGAAAGTCTTCCCCGCAAGGACAAAAATGTCGCCAGCAACAAGTCTTTCAGCAAACTCTTCTTCGACTTTTCCAACCATTTTTCCTTCTTTTGTTATTACTCCGATCGCAACCTCATCCGGGATCGTGCCTACGTTAAGATAATAGATCGGTCTTGCCATTTTTCCTCTTCGCCCAAATGCGCCCTCTCTTTCGTCGAACCAGATCTTTGCATAAACGTTCTTTCTCTCTAATTCTGAGAACTCTCCAGACAAATATCTTAGCACAGAAATGAATTCATCTCTGGTGAGATTTCTGTATGGATAAGCATTCCTAACCAGAGCAAGAGCCTCATCTACTGTCCACTTTTTCTCAATGGACATCCCGACCACATGCTGACATAGCACATCCAGACAATTCTCTGGAATCTTTATTCTGTCCAGATTTCGATCCATGGCTTCCTTGGCAAGAACTGTGCACTCAACAAGGTCATCAGGATCAAGAACGATTATCCTGCCTATCGAGACTTCATGAAGCCTGTGACCACTTCTCCCGATTCGCTGAAGAGCTCTGTTTATGCTTTTTGGAGAACCGAGAAGGATCACCAAGTCAATATAGCCTATATCTATTCCAAGCTCAAGGCTTGTTGATGAAACAACACATTTCAGCTTTCCCTCCTTAAGCTCGTTCTCGACTTCAAGCCTGACCTCTTTTGAGAGAGAGCTGTGATGTGCCCTAATCGGTTCATTAAGTCTTTTCTTCAGGTAGTAAACTACTCTTTCGGTGGCGCTTCTCGTGTTTGTGAAGATAAGAGTTGTCTTCGATTTTTTAACAAGTTCTGCGATGGTATCGTATAACCTTTCGTTGATTTCTTCCGCAGAGAGATTGAAAAAGTCGCTCAAAGGAGAAACTACCTTTATATCTGTCTTTTTATCAAAAGTCACATCTGCAACCACACAATCACGCTCAACTCCGTATTCTATGCCAACGAGAAATCTTGCAACCTCTTCAAGCGGTGCTATTGTTGCGGAAAGTCCTATTCTAACCATTTTTCCAAGCTGAATTCTCTGAAGCCTTTCAATTGAAAGCGAAAGGTGAACTCCACGTTTGTTCTCCGCCATTGCATGAATCTCGTCCACGATCAGGAACTTCACGTTTCTGAGAGCCTTGGAAAACTTTGGACTGCATAAAGTTATTGCAAGCGTTTCTGGGGTTGTTATTAGAATATGTGGCGGTTTTTTCATCTGTTTCTGCCTTTCTGTGGCGTCAGTATCTCCTGTTCTAACCGCTAATCTTATTTCTTGAAGCTCAACGCCCTTTTTTTCTGCAAGCTCATATACTTCTCTAAGAGGTTCTTCAAGGTTTTTTCTTATGTCGTTATTAAGGGCTTTTAAGGGGGAAACGTATACAACATGAACCTCGTCACTGAGCTCGCTCTTTTCAGCTTTTTGTAATAACATGCTTAATGAGGAAATGAACGCTGCAAGCGTTTTACCGCTCCCAGTGGGAGAAGTTATGAGGACATTTCTGCCAAGATGAGACTCAACGATCGCAAACCTTTGAGGGGGCGTGAATGAGCTGAACTTCGATAAAAACCACTCCCTAAGAAGGGGATGCATCACCGCGAGAATCTCTGAGTCGCTGTAGGGTTTGCCGTATATGATCATTCAGATAATATTTGCGCAATTGCAGAAAAAACTATCCTCCACTTACTGGCGGAAATATTGCTATCAGATCTCTATCTGAAACCTCGAAGTCAAGATTACCACGAGCATTTTTTCCATTAACCATTATTTGAACAAACTCTTTAAGCTTGTTGTCCTTGAAAAAAGCCTCTTTCAGCTTTGGGTGCCTATTGGTTAGATTTTCCAAGATCTCCCTTAAATTTCTTCCCTCAACTTCGATCTCGCTCACTCCCGCAAGTTCTCTAAATAAGGCAAAAAGCTTAACCTTTGCCATGGACGAACTCCTCCATCCTATCTAAAGCCTCTTTAAGCTTTTCGAATTTCACAGCAAAGGCTAACCTAACGTATCCTTCCCCGCACTCTCCAAAGGCATTCCCGGGCACAACAGCAACTTTCTTACCAAATAACAACTTCTCAGCAAATTCTTCACTGCCCATATTGGTTAAGGAGATATTCGGAAATGCATAAAATGTCCCTTCTGGCTTCTTTATTTCAAGAAATTCGCTTAACTTCTTGAAAACGTAGTTTCTTCTTCGCAAATACTCTGCTCTCGCTTTTTCCACTTCGTCAAGGCACTTTAGAGCCTCAATAGCCCCAATCTGAGAAGTTATTGGTGCACAGAGCATGCAGTATTGATGTATTTTCAAAATACCGTTCAATATATCTTCTGGAGCGATTATGTATCCGACTCTTAGCCCCGTCATTGAGAAAGCCTTTGAGAATCCATTAATCGTTATAACTCTGTCTTCCATACCGTTAAGAGAGCCTATGGCTACATGTTTGAAGTCATAGGTGAGTTCAGCGTAAATTTCGTCTGAAATTACGAGCAAATCGTGCTCTATGACACTATCGGCAATCTCTTCAAGCTCTTTTTTTCGATAGCTAACTCCTGTAGGATTTGCTGGGTAGTTCAAAATTATGGCTTTAGTTTTCTCATCTGCATATTTGCGTATCGCTTCGCTGGTGAGCTTAAATTCGGGATTTGTTGGGATTGAGATCACTTCTCCACCGCAAAGGCTGACAAGCGGTCTGTAGCTGACATAACACGGTTCTGGCAGTATAACTCTGTCCCCAGAATCGATTATGGCTCTTATTGCGAGATCAATCGCTTCGCTCGCTCCAGTGGTGATAATAATTCTATTAGCGGAGGTTTCAAGCGAAAATCTGCGGTAGTATTCAGCAATTCCTTCTCTAAGCTCTGGCAGTCCAGAGTTTGAAGTATAGGACGTATAGCCTTTCTCTAAGGAGTATATCATCTCTTCTCTGATCTTCCAAGGAACTGGGAAGTCTGGTTCACCCACTCCGAGGCTTATAACGTCGTCTCTACCTATTACGAGGTCAAAGAATCTTCTTATTCCCGAGGGTTTTAGTTCTTCAACTTTTCTCGCAACCCTACGGGACGAATGCAAGCCTTCGGTCTTCTTCGTCTGCAAAAAGAGTCACCCCTTCTTCCTTGTATGTCCTCAGAACGAAGTGCGTTATCGTATCCCTCACTTCAGGAATAGTCGAAATCTTCTCCGCAACGAAGAAGGCAACATCTTTAAGGCTTCTTCCTTTTATTACTACCTGAAAATCCGCTTCACCACTAACAAGTCTAACCGCATGAACTTCAGGGAACTTTGCAATTCTCTTGGCTATGTCATCGTATCCTTTTTCTCTCGAGAGGGAGACTTTCAAGTTAATTATGGCGTAAACGTAGTCTTCTTGAATTTTGTCCCAGTTGACTATGGTCTTGTATTTTAGTATCACTCCGTTTTCTTCAAGCTTTTTTATGCTCTTCTTTATCGTTTCAATGTCAGTTCCGAGTCTTTCCGATAGTTCTTCGTATTCGACTCTTGCATTATCTTCAAGTATTTTTAGCAGTTCAAATTCGAACTCTTCCACGATTCTCATTCTTCTCTTGGTATTTAAAATTACTCTAAACAAGCAAAAATTTAAATTCAGTATGGTAACGGGGATTATTACTTTGGGGTGCAAGATATGGGTAGAGTTAGAAATCTTCAAAAGAGGAAAACCAATCCAAGGCTCGTAAATCTCATAGACTTACTGCTTGAGGAGAGTGTGAAGAATAAAGTGGGAACTTGGAGGTATGTAGCAGAGAAACTTGCTTCACCATCAAGAGATTGGGCGGAAGTTGGCTTGGATAAGATCGAAAAGTTTGCAAACGAGGGTGAATATATATTGGTTCCCGGAAAAGTTCTTGGAGGAGAAATCAGCAAGCCCGTCAAGGTTGCTGCGTTTAATTTCTCTGCCACCGCTAAAGCAAAGATTAAAGAAGCTGGCGGAGAATGTATGAAAATTGAAGAACTTCTGAAAATAAATCCCTCAGGAAAAGGTGTCAGGATCCTGATTTAGGTGAGACCATGAACGTTAAAAGAGTGCTTGAAACACTTGGTGGAGATTACGTTGTTATCGATGCTTCAGGGCATATTCTTGGAAGGCTTTCGAGTGTTATTGCGAAGAGGTTGCTGAGTGGAGAAAGAATTGTTGTTGTAAACGCCGAAAAAGCGGTAATTACTGGCGATAAGAGTGCGATCTTCGAGAAGTATAAGGTAAAATATGACAGAGGAAGCAAAGAAAAAGGTCCTTACTTCCCGAAACATCCTGAAAAGATCTTCAAGAGAACTGTTAGAGGTATGCTTCCTTGGGACAGCAGAAGAGGCAGAGAGGCATACAGAAGACTCAGGGTTTTCATAGGCATTCCAGAGGAACTTAAAGACAAGAGTTTCCAGAAAGTCGAAAATGCCATGCTTGAGAAAGTTTCAAAAACAGAGAAATTCGTCTTTCTTGAAGAAGTTAGTAAACATCTGGGGTGGGCTAAGTGAAGGTAGTGGTAACGAGTGGTAAAAGGAAGACTGCTGTAGCGAGAGCGGTTGCGAGAGAAGGAGTTGGAAGAGTTAGGGTTAACAGCGTCCCGCTTGAGATCTATCCCCAGGAAGTGCTGAGGAAAATTATGCTTGAACCCATAAAGATCGCAAGCGATCTGGCGAAGAAGTTAGATATAGAGGTTAAAGTTTCTGGTGGAGGGATAATGAGTCAGGCAGAAGCAGTCAGAACCGCAATAGCAAGAGCCATAGTAGAGTTCACTGGAGATGAAGAGCTCAGAAAGCTTTTCCTTGAATACGACCGCACACTTCTTGTTAACGATGTCAGAAGGAAGCTTCCAAAACTACAGGGAGGAAGAGGAGCGAGAAAGAGGAGGCAAACCTCTTACAGGTGATTTTTCTGGTTTCAGAAGAGAAAACAAGCGATTTCCCTATCAGATGCTTCTCCTGCGGGGCGGTGATAGGGCATCTTTATCAGAAGTATCTCGAGCTCTTAAAGGCTGGAAGGTCTCCAAAAGAAGCACTCGATGAACTCGGGATAGAGAGATACTGTTGCAGAAGGATGTTTATAACTCATAAATCTGTGATTGGTGAAATTGCAAAATTTCGGGGGGCCGTGGGGTAGCCTGGTAGATCCTTCGGCGTTCGGGACGCCGTGACCCGAGTTCAAATCTCGGCGGCCCCATGTGAGAGGTGGTAAACATCAAAGAAAATTTCCCCTTTAAGTATACGAGGTTTGAAAAAGCCCGGATCATTGGGGCAAGAGCTTTGCAGATCTCAATGGGGGCTCCTGTTTTAATTAATACAGATAAGACTGACCCAATCGATATAGCTTTGGAAGAATTTGAAAAAGGTGTGATTCCAATCACAGTAAAGAGGAAATCAAATCGCTTTATTTGGCTCGAAAAGTATGATATGTTCTGAGGTGGTCATTTGGTAATCGAAGATGTTCGCTACAGGATCATTTTCGACAGCAGAGGTCGTGAAACTGTCGAATGCGAAGTTGAAAGCGATGGCGTTATCGGCAGAGCGTCCGCTCCCAGCGGAGCATCTACTGGAAGCGAAGAAGCGGTTGTGGTTAGCCCAAGAAAATACAAGGAGATTGAAGAGAAGGTTGCAAAGACTCTGATCGGAATAACCGTTTTTGATCAGGAAGAAGTTGACAGTGCTCTGAGAGCTTTGGACGGCACTGAAAACTTCTCCAATATTGGAGGCAACTTTGCGGTTTCTGCAAGTATCGCTGTTGCCAAATGTGCTTCCGAGATCTTGGGATTACCATTGTGTCTATATCTTGGTGGTGCCTTTGCAAGGGAACTTCCTTACCCGCTCGGAAATGTTATAGGTGGTGGAAAGCACGCTGAAGGTTCAACAAGCATTCAGGAGTTCCTTGTTATACCTACGGGTGCGAAAAACTTCTTAGAGGCACAGAAAACGAATTCAGAAGTTCATAAAAAAGTTCGAGAAGAGTTGAAGCTTAGAGGGATCTTCTCAGCAAAGGGTGACGAAGGGGCATGGGCTGCTCAGATCAGCGACGAGATGGCTTTTGATCTGCTGGGCAAGGCAATCAAAAAAGTGGAAAGCGAGCTTGGCATTGAAGTCAGAATGGGTATAGATGTGGCTGCAAGCGAACTCTGGAATGGAAAGGAATACGTTTACAGTGATAAAAAACTGAGTAAGGAAGAGCAGATAGAGCACATTGCAAAACTTGTCGAGAAATACGATCTTCTTTACGTCGAGGATCCATTCCATGAGAACGACTTCGAGAGCTTTTCCGAGCTTACAAAAAGGGTTAAATGCATGGTTTGTGGTGACGACTTATTTGTGACCAATGTTAAAAGAATAAAGAAAGGTATCGAGCTAAAAGCTGGAAACACTTTGCTTGTTAAACCAAACCAGATTGGAACTCTCACGGACACCTTTAGAGCGGTAAAAATGGCTAAAGATCATGGCTATAACATTGTTGTGAGCCACAGGAGTGGCGAAACTGAAGACAACTATCTTGCCCACCTTTCAGTTGCTTTTAACGCAAAGTTAATAAAGACGGGAGTTGTTGGGGGAGAAAGAATTTCAAAGCTTAATGAAATGGTCAGAATTGAAGAAATGCTAAACGCAAAGATGGTGAGAATATGATGGAAATAGAGTATGAGTATCTAATTCCGCCAGAAGAATACCTCGCAGCGGGAGTCCACATAGGAACTCAGGTAAAAACGGGGGACATGAGAGAGTTTATCTTCAAAGTAAGACAGGATGGTCTTTACATACTTGATATAAAGAAGCTCGACGAAAGAATAAGAGCCTGCATTAAGCTTCTCCTCAGATATGAGCCATCTAAGATCCTACTCGTTGCTGCAAGGCAGTATGCACACAAGCCAGTCCAGAAGCTTGCAGAAGTTATCGGAGCAAGATCCATGATTGACAGGTTTGTTCCCGGAACGCTAACAAATCCGAATATAAAAGAATACACTGAGCCCGATATAGTTTTTGTAAACGATCCCGCGATTGATAAGCAAGCGATTGCAGAAGCAACGAAGATCGGAATCCCAGTAATCGCCCTATGCGACACCAACAACACGACCGCAGACATCGATTTGGTAATCCCGACTAACAACAAAGGTAGAAAAGCCTTAGCTTTGATCTACTGGCTTATTGCAAGGGAGATCAAAAAGGCAAGAGGAGAAGATTTCACATACACTGTAGAAGATTTTGAAGCTGAGCTATAATATCCTATTTATTTTCTGGATTGAGTCTATTCAACTTTTTAAAAACTTCTTTACGGATCTTTTATGCACTTAAACCCACCTTCTTTAATTAGGCGGATTTCAAACGGTTCAAAAAATTTCAGTCTTTAATTCGAACTTAACCCCTCAACGATCTTTTATCTCATAGATTCAAATTTCTTTGGATAGCTTCTTATTAACCCTCCTTAGAATTTCCTCTTCATCAGTCTTTTCATCAAAGTGCAAAAAGTTTCCTTTCGCCTTCTCTCCCGCACAACCTTTCTTGCACCCACTAATGCAAACTAAAAGCTCTGAATCGCCAGAATAAAAAATCTGAAAGTGCTTTTTTAGCACTTCTTCAATCTCCTCTCTTCGGTAAGTTGGATTACAGCCACCGCAGTATTTGACTGCAATTTTCATTTCAGCTTTGCAAAGAACTCCTTCTCGCTGACACCCCTCATCTTTTTGAAGTGCTCGTCTTCCTTTATTCCCGCAATTACCTTTGCAAGCTCTTTCTTCATTTCCAGATTGCCCCTTCTTGCGATCATGATCTTCTGCGCCTGTGGTGATCCCGCGCCATGCATGGACTCTGGCAATTCAGCACCAATTGAGAGATTTTCAACGAGCCTGATCATTCTCATTCTCTGCTCAGTGGGAGTCTCAGCGACTCCTTTGATATACTTCTCGATCAATTGCTTAGTTTCGGGATTCTTGTAATCTTTTTCAGAAGGTAATGTTATAACGATCCCGCCAGTGATGTCCTGAGCGATCCTTGACCACTCATACGGGAATCTCGTGATGTTGAGCTTCGTTACATTTGCAAGCAAGGGATTTGGCATGTAAGCTCCTGAAGGTGTCTTATAACCCTCGTAAGAACAGGCGAGGGTGCAGCACCAGCAAGTTTCAGCCAAGTGGATCATCTCGGTGATCTTGTCAACAACATGCGAGGCTTTAGCAATTCCCTGCATCTCCGCAACATTTGCTGTTGCCCCAATAAGCACGTCCGCAACTCCTACTTTGCATGCCCCATAATTCTGGCGGTGGAAGGTGGCGAAGACTTCAACGAGCTCGCCAGCGAAGTCGTATTCCCCGCACATGAAAACGCGCTCCCATGGAACAAAGACATCGTCAAAGATCACCAAAGCCTCACCACCTACAGTAGCATATTTCGCATTTCCGCAGTCCATGTCTCCGTCGAGTCTGCGAAGATCGTTCGTTTGCCTCCCAAAGATCATGGTAACTCCTTCAGCGTCAACAGGCACCGCAAAGGCAACAGCGTAGTCCTTGTCGTCAACCTCGAGAGCTCTTGTTGGCATTGCTATGATCTCGTGCGAATTGATCACGCCAGTGATATGAGCCTTTGCTCCCCGAACAACGATCCCGTCTTCTCTTTTTTCCACAACCCTTACATACATGTCCTTGTCCGCCTGCTGACTCGGCCTTTTGCTTCTGTCCCCCTTTACATCTGTCATGGCTCCAGCGGGCATGAGATCGTTTTTCTGCACGAACTTTATGTATTCCCTAACCCTTTCATGATAATTTGTGCCATACTTCTTGTCGATGTTGTAGCTTGTGATGTAAATAGCATTCATGGCATCACAGCCAACACAGCGCTGGAAGCATGAGCCTGTTTTTTGCCCAAGGACTCTTATCATTCTGACTTTTTTGACAAGATCCTCAGTGCTCTGATGAATGTGATTGAATCGGTTTATTTTCTCTCCAGTTAAATGCGAAATGGCGGTCATTACTTCTTCATATCTCGGATCATGAGCAAGTTCGTAGGTCATTGCAGCTGCGTTAACGTGCGGAGCGGAAATTGGATCGTCCGCGACGCTCTCTATTCTTCTGCCCATGAAGTAGATCCTTGGCTTGTATTTTCTTAGACTTTCAATATACTCCTTTCCAGTCATCATACAAAACACCTAAAGTTATTAGAGTGGAGAGCGTATTTATAACTTGCGTTGTTTTTTGGAGGTGATAGAAACTGAGTTCTAAGGTTCGTCCTCTGAAGTAAAAATTTGAGATTATTATTTTTACCATAAAAGTAGACAGAGGAAAAAATATATACTAAAAGAGCGAAAATCAATCATGAAAAAAAATTTTGGTATTGTTGTATTGGGTGGAATGATTCTACTGATTCTCACGATTCCGAGTGCTTTATCAGCAGTCTGTCCAGAGGGATGCACCTGTTTGACTGAAGAAAATGCCAAAAAGCTTGGATACGCTTATTGTCAGAAAGAGAAAATCCTCTGCGGATACGACCAGTTCAAGAATCCGATGTATTGCTATCAGCTCCCAGTAACCACTACTCCTTCTTGTCCTGTGAATTGCAGTTGCCTAACTCAGGATGAGGCCAAAAAGCTTGGCTACGTTTACTGCAGAAATGAGCAGATTGTATGCGGTTATGACAGCTACCAGAATCCGAAGTATTGCTTTGAAAAGCCCTCCATTACTCCAACACCTACCACTCCAACTCCAACCACCCCTACAACCCCATCTGGAAAACCCGATCTCGTTATTTTAGATGTCTGGGGCTACGGAGATGTTGAAGGAGTTTACACAGAAATTAGATACACGATCCAGAATATTGGCAACGCTACCGCAGGAGCGAGCACGACAGAGATATACATAGATGGCTTAAAAGTTGCAGAGCACAGTATTGCCCCTCTGAATGCCAGCGAAGTAAGAGTTGAAAGAGTTGCTTATAATGGATCCTGCTCAGGAAGCTCAGACGAGTTCGTTGCAAAAGCAGATGCTCAAAACGTTGTGGATGAGCTCAATGAGGCAAATAACAAGTATCTGCGCATCTATAGCTGTCCCACAACCATAGTAAAGCCAGATTTTGTAGTTGTCGATTTCTGGCAGGAAAATGAGAGCATTTATTATTGCAAGAACAGAGATTACGAGAACAACATCAAGTTTAGAGTTATGAATAAGGGCAACGCAAGTGCGAGCACCGAAGCAAGGCTTTACATCGACAGCGTTTGGGTTGCAACACACAGCATCCCAACGCTTGCCCCCGGAGAGAGCTATGAAGGTGTATTCAGATACGTGGGCGCTTGTTCTGGAGCAAGCGATGTTATTGAAGTTTATGTTGACTATCAAAGGCTGGTGAGCGAGTGGAACGAAGATAACAACGCTTTGCTCAAGTCTTTCAACTGCTTCGTCTCACCTCCAAGCACTGGAACACCAGATCTTGTTATCGATTACACAAGGTGGACTATGCTTACGCAATGGGTTTACAAGCTCGAATACAGAATTACGAACCGTGGCAGTGGATATGCATGCAACTCAACCACCGCTGTTTACATTGATCCACCAATTCCAGCTGGTAACGTTTCCATCGCCATCATG
Organism: Archaeoglobales archaeon; assembly: GCA_030055595.1. Classification (GTDB taxonomy): domain Archaea; phylum Halobacteriota; class Archaeoglobi; order Archaeoglobales; family Archaeoglobaceae; genus WYZ-LMO2. The sequence goes on from JASFYH010000015.1 coordinate 25,424, forward strand.
CCAATTCCAGTCGCAACGGATTTCGTTGAAAAGCTTGCTCCGATGGAATCGAGGCTTGAAGAGTTCACATGGAGATACAACAGATCTCAGTGCACGGGCTCAGAAGACATAATCAAACTGGTTGCAGATTACGCCAATGAAATAGCAGAGATAAACGAAACTAATAATGTCCACACAGACGTTTGGGATTGCTTGCCACCAACTCCAGTTTTAAAGCCAGATCTTGTTATAACAGAAGTGCATTACTCTCCGCCAAGCTCAACGAGGGATCTTTCTATAAGCTATACAATAACAAATCAGGGTAATGTAGCCTGTGGGGCTTCGCAGACAAAAATCTGGATTAATGGACAGTTAATCTCAAGCGACAACGTTCCGGGATTGAACAATGGGCAATCTTTAACAAGGACTTTTGCAGTCAGGTGGACTCCAACTTTCAAGGAAAATCGAGTTCAAATTTGTGCTGATGCGAACAATCAGGTGGACGAAATTACTCCACCGCCTTCAGGAGAGCTGAACAACTGCTTAACCGTAACCTGGAACTTCGTATTCAGCTGTCGCAATGGAGTAAGGGATGGAGATGAAACTGGCGTAGATTGCGGTGGAAGCCTTTGCCCGCCATGTGGCAACTGTAGAACAGGAGCCAAGTGGGCGCCAAACGATTCGCCTTGCACAACGCACTGGCCAACAGATGAAGGACCAACTATAGGTATGAACACTGAAGACGATTCGTGTGCGATCGTTGAAGTCTGCCACCCAGGCTTGGACTACATTGTTGACGATGCAATAGCCTGTTGCGAGAACTCGAATTTTGCAACGATCTTTGCTGGAACTAACAGAGAAAGCGGAAAGATAAGCGCTTGCCAATACGCGAGAGACAAGTCTGGAATAAATGTCGCTACAACCGCGATTTCTTTCAAAAAATGCCTTGGATTTTATGCAATTCAGAGCCTTGGTTATGGAGCGGTTTACATGCAGGGGTATTTTGATGGCGAATTCTCGTGCTATGGAGATCCAACTGCTGAAAATTGTCCAAAGTGGAAAGTTAAGCCTACCGCATGGGAAATGGGAACCTCTGCAAGCTGTGCGGGTCCCTATGGAGCACGACCAGACTTTATGATGGGTGGGCATAGGTGCGAATACTATGATGCATGGATCTTTGGCAAGTATGGAAAACATGGTTACTGGAAATCTGACACGGACTTCAGAAAGAACAGCGACAGCGCTGCAGACGTTCCAGCACATGCAAGCATAAATTTGCTCTCGACTGGCACTTGCGTCGATTATTCATTTGCTCTAACAACGCTCTTGCGAAAGCTCGGCTACAGCAAAGACGAAGTATTCTCGGTGAACGGTGATGGTCATGGCTACAATCTCGTAAAGTTCCCGGGAGAGACAAAGTGGCATTACGTTGATACAGTCGGAAACAATGGCGGTGGAGTTTACGGCGGCACCGGCTTTCCAGCAATTTACAACTCAACGGGGTATTTGGTGGCGTGGTATGATTACTGCAAGAATATGGACGAAGGTTGCTCCAACGACTACTATTCCGAGAGTGTAAGCAATTGTCCGCCAAACAGTCAGATCTACAGCTGTGAGGGGGTGAGCAGATGAAAATATTGGCTATAATTCTAATTGCTTTGCTCAGCATGGCAACAGCTTTAGCCATTAAACCGCTCGAAGATCAGTTGCCTCCAAATGTTCCGAAGGAGAACGTTACAATTCGAGAAGAAATCGAAGAGGGCACGATTGTGGTAAAGCGGACGAACATGTCAATTGTAAGAATACACGAGCCAGAAGCCAAAGCTAATGAATTGGTCGAGATTAAACTGCGGATCACCAATGGCGAAAATTCAGAGATGAAGGTTTTTGTCACCGAATTTCATGTTGCGGGACTGGAATACCCAGATCCGATTGAAGTGAAATTTGTTAAATACCAGGCTTTTAAACTGCCCTACTATGGCTGGTCGTTGAGCGTTCCAGCGAAGAGTAGCAAAGAGATCGTTTATCATATAAAAGCTTCAATTCCCGGGGCTATAAGCTTCTCTCCAGCAACGATTGCTGACGAGTTTGGCAACGTCTTTGAAAGCGCACCAACAACGATTAAAATTTTGTGCAACGCAAATGGAGTTTGCGAGAAAGGCGAAAGTTATGCAAACTGCCCTGAGGACTGCGAAACCGGGATTGCTGACGACAACTGCGATGGTGTGAAAGATGACAAAGTTGATCCCGACTGTGCTCCAGGATTTGATCCCGATTCCACAACGGTGACACCAACAGTAACCCCAACAGCGACTCCAAAGGCTTTCATCCCTGGATTTGAGTCGATCTTTGCAATTACTGCACTGATAGCGGTTTTTTACATGCTTAGAAGAAGGGATTAACCTTTTATATATTGTAAATTTTTTATTTAATTTAAATTAAAAATTAATAAGCATTTAGCCACGATATTTCTGTCTTAGAAGCTTTTTATCCAGTTTTCCAACACTTGTCTTTGGAATTTCAGAAACAAATTCGTATCTCTCTGGAACCGCATACCTTGTAATAACTCCTTGCTCTACAAACTTCATGAGATGCTCTCTGATCTCCTCAACTTTCAGATCTTGCCCGGGCACTGGAACAACTATTGCCATCGGTCTTTCGCCCCATTTCTCGTCTGGAATGCCCACGACTGCAACTTCCTTCACCTTTGGATGCATTCCAATTAGGTTCTCAAGTGCTAACGATGAGATCCACTCCCCACCGCTCTTTATGACATCCTTGAGCCTATCGACAACTGTAAAGTATCCTTCTTCTCCTACAACCGCAAGATCTCCTGTATGGAGCCATCCACCTGCCCAGAGCTCTTCAGTCTTTGCTTGATCCTTAAGATAGCCTTTTGTAAGCCAAGGTGCTCTCACGACTATTTCTCCCATGTCTTTTTCGTCCTTTTTCACATCGCTAAAGTCTTCATGAATCGCTCGAACGTAGACGAGCGGATATGGGATCCCAGTCTTCACCGCATACTCAAGCTTCTTTTCCTCGGGAAGATCGAGCATGTGGGGTTTAAGAGAGGCATAAAGAACATTCGGGCAAGTTTCACTCATTCCATAACCAGTAATTGTTGTAATTCCTCTCTCCTTAGCTCTTATGGCGAGTTTCAGCGGTAGCTTTGAGCCACCTACAATTACCTTCCACCCGTTAAGGTTCAGGCCAGGGGGCAGATTGTCCAAGATCATCTGCAACACAGTTGGCACACAGTGAGAGAAGCTTACGCCCTCATTAAGGATCAGCTTTATAATTTTTTTGGGCTCATATCTCCCCGGATAAACCTGTTTCAGCCCCAATAGTGTGGCAACGTAAGGATAGCCCCATGAGTGGACATGGAACATCGGAGTCAAGGGCATGTAAACTTCTTTGTCTCCTTTGAGTCTTAAACTCGATCTCCAGCCAGTAAGCCAAACCGCACTTGCAAGCGTGTGCAAAAAGAGCTGTCTGTGTGAATACCAGACCCCTTTGGGGCGACCAGTGGTTCCAGATGTGTAAAAAAGCGTTGCCATTTCTTTTTCGTCAAGATCTGGAAATTCATATTTCTTGCTTGCATTTCTAAGCATCTTTTCGTATTCAAGATCCGTGAGATCGGTTTCAGGCATGTCTTCGTCGGTCATTATTACAAATTTCTTAACGGTTTCAAGTTCACCCTTCAAAGACTCAACGATCGGTAGAAACTCAGAATTTAGCAGGAGAACTTCGTCTTCAGCGTGGTTGATCGTGTATTTTATGTCATCAGGGCTGAGGCGTATATTTACGGTGTGGAGAACCGCTCCAAGCATTGGGATTGCGAAGTAGCATTCAAGATAGCGATTGCTATCCCATTCCAAAACTCCAACTCTCGTGCCCTTCTTAACTCCCAACTCCTCCAGAGAATTTGCAAGTCTGCAAACCCTTTCGTATAAGTCCGAGTAGGAGGATCTTCGAAGATCCCGATAGACTATTTCCTGCTTTGGGGCATAATTCACTCCAGTCTCCAAGATGTGCTTTATTATTAGCGGGTAGTCGTAATCCACACTCATTTGGCTCACCAAGAGCTTATGATCAGTTTTTCTTATTTGTTACTTTCGATCTTGATCAAGATCGACACTTTCAAATACTTCTTTCTAAACATTCTAACATGGCGGTTGTTTATCCCTCAAAGGAGTGGTTAGAGGAATTAAAGCGTCGGGTTAATAGCGATGAAACATACAAGAAGGTTGCTGCAAACTGGGAGGGGGACTATCTTTGCATTGTAGAGCTCGATCAGGAAGCTTTAAAAGATTTCCAGAAGCCTAAAATACTTGCTGGAGAATTTTCAATGATCGCCTCTCTCTCCAGAGAGCGGAGAGCAAAGTTTAAGGGAACTCCAATGGAAAAGTTCTTTGAAAAGCTTGGTTTGAAGATCGATGAGGAAATAGACTTTTCAAAGCTAAACTATGAAGAGCTTGCAAAAAAGGTTGCGGAGATCAAGCTTGAAGAAGTTAAAGGATCCGCTTCTTACATCTGGCTTGATTTCTGGCATGGTCAGCTAAGGAATGCAGAAGTTGTAGCCCCGGGTGAGCATACCGATGCCAAGTTTATTCTGTCTGGACCATACTCTGCATTCAAGGAAATGGTAATGGGAAAATCTGATCCGACGACGTTGATCATGAGAGGGAAGCTAAAATTAAAGGGCGAATTGGCTTACATGATGCGGAATACCGCAACGGTGAATAGATACAACCAAATACAATCCTCGATCCCGATCGACATGGATCCGTGAGAGTATGTGGACGTTCGTTTCTCCAAGAGTTATCGTTTTTGGAGAAGATGCTCTCGAAGCTCTAAGAAATGAAAAGGCAGAGAGAGTGCTAATTGTTGCGGACGAGTCAATGGTTAAGCTTGGATATGTAAACAAAGTAAAAGAGGTTTTAACTGCAAATAAAGTCGAGATCTTTAGCGAAGTTGAGCCTGAGCCGAGCATGGAGACCGCCTTTAAGTGCACAAAGCTCGCCCGTGAGCTTCAGCCAAGTCTTATTGTTGCGGTAGGCGGTGGAAGTGTATTGGATGTTGCGAAGGCGGTAAGGATCCTCATGGAACTCGATGTCGATCCATTGGTGATCAATCCGTTCACCGATCTCTATGAGCTTGGATTTAAGAAAAAGGCTAAGCTAATAGCAATTCCAACAACAAGCGGAACTGGAGCGGATGTGACTTGGGCTTCCGTGCTTACAGACAAGGCTGAGAACAGAAAACTTACACCCTCAAACAAAGAAGTTGTGCCAGACGTTTCGATCCTGGACTACAGACTCGTGGAAGCGATGCCTAAAAGGCTAATTGCAGGTTCTGGAATGGATGCACTGACACATGCAATCGAGGGGATGCTGGCTCCATGGAAGAACGAATTCAGCGATGCCATGTGCGAAAAAGCGATAGAACTGATCCTGAACAACTTGGAGCGATCATACAATGGAGATCTTGAAGCAAGAGCCAAAATGCATCTCTCAGCAACAATGGCGGGGCTCGGCTTTGGAAATTCGCAGGTAGGGCTTGTTCACTCTTTCGGACACACCTTTGGGGCGGTGTTCAAAATACACCACGGCGTTTCCGTAGGACTATTTTTGCCATACGTTCTTACTTATTACTTAAAAAGCGATGCAAGAGCAAGGTTAGATGAGATCGCCATTAAAAACAAACTAAGCTCAGCTGAGGGACTAATAGATCGAATATTGGGATTAATGAGAAACATTGAGATCCCAACAAAACTTTCCGAGATCGTTAGCGAGCACGAATTTAAAGCAAACCTTGAAACTCTTGTATTGAATACTTTGAACGATTCAAGCCTTGGAACGAGCCCTCGGATCCCGGACTATAACGAGACTCAGAAGATCTACGAATATGCATTCGAAGGTAAAAGAATAGACTTCTAATGGCTTAGGGTGATAGAATGTTTGGCTACTGCGGAAGAATTCTGAGGGTTAATCTATCAGATCGGAGTTTCTCAATCCAGCCATTGAACGAAAAAGACGTGAAGTTATTTATCGGTGGATCGGGAATGGGTATAAGGTTGCACTACAAGCTCGGAACTTACGATAAAGAGCCTCTCTCCGCTGAGAATCCGATCGTGATCATGACTGGTCCGCTGACCGCAACTCCCGCTCCCGCAACAAGTAAATTGGCTTTTTGCGCCAAAAGTCCGCTAACAAAAATATGGGGTGAGTCAAATTCTGGGGGAAAGATGCCAGTATACTTGAAATACGCTGGCTGGGACGGGATTCTGATCGAGGGAAAAAGCGAGAAGCCTGTTTATCTGAAGATTGACAAGAACGGTGCGGAGATCAAAGATGCAGGCGAGATCTGGGGCAAGGGATGTTACGAAGCTCAAGAAATAATAGAAAAAGAATTGGGCGAGAAAAGGATCGCAACAGCAGTTATTGGACCAGCAGGAGAAAATCTTGTGAAATATGCCTGCATTCAAGTCGATAACTCAAGGCATGCGGGACGAACAGGAATAGGTGCGGTTTTCGGATCAAAGAAACTAAAAGGGATTGCTGTTTGCTACGATCCAAGTGAAAAATTCGAAATCAAGCTTGCAAATGCGGAAAAGTTCAGGGAAGTTGTTTCCCAGTATATAGAAGCTATAAACAACGACTTCACATGCACGATGTTCAAGGATCTCGGAACTTCTGGCTACGTCGAGAACGCTGAAGCATTTGGAGATCTGCCTGTAGAGTATTACTCAAAGGGAACATTTGAGTCCGCTTCGAAGATCTCGGGCTCTGCGATGGCAAGTTCAATACTCAAGGGAAATGATGGCTGTTTAGGGTGCATCGTAAGATGTGGCAGAGTGGTTGAGCTTAAAGGCAAAAAGATCCATGGTCCTGAATACGAAACGGTCGCAGCTTTCGGCTCGCTCCAGCTGAACGATGATCTTGGATCTCTTGTCGAAATGAACTACATGTGCAATGATCTTGGCATGGACACGATCTCAGCTGGAGTTTCAATCGCATTTGCAATGTGGATGACGGAGAAGGGCATTGGGAATTTCAATCTGAAGTGGGGAGACGCAAATAGAGTAAAGGAACTCATAAAAGAAATTGCATTAAGAAAAGGGATAGGAGCGGAGCTTGCCGAAGGAGTTAAGTTCTTGGAAGAAAAATACAACGTCAGGGGCTGGGGAGCGCACGTTAAAGGGCTTGAAATTCCAATGCATGATCCAAGAGCCTTCGCTTCCTTGGCATGTGCTTATGCGGTGCATATAAGGGGAGCATGTCATCTACCGCACCAGATGTATCTCTTTGAGATGGGCAAGGTAATTGACGACTACAGCATAATCTCGAACGACAGGTTTGCGAATGAAGGAAAAGGTGTTCTGACAGCAAAAGTCCAGAACTTCACCGAGCTATTCAACGCTGTAACAATGTGCGCATTCATGCCCATAACGCCAACCATGCTTGCTGAAATGCTTAAATGCGCAACAGGTTTCGAATTCGATCTAAACAGCTTGGCAAAGACTGGCGAGAGAATTTACACGCTAAAGAGGTTATACGATCTGAAGTGTGGAGTCAAACCTGAAGACGATAAGCTCCCGCAAATTGTTCTGCAACCTCTTGAAGGGGGAAGCGCTGGAAATGTGCCTGACGTGGGCAAGCAGGTTCAGGAATACTACGATTATAGAGGATGGAAAAACGGAATTCCGAGTGCAGAGAAGCTTAAGGAATTGGAGCTTGATTAGTCGATTTCCACAATTTTTTTCTTTGTTCTTGCTCCAGAGACTATTCTGATCTTGGACTTTGGAACTTTGAAATATTCAGCAAGAACTTCGATGAGCTCAGCGTTAGCTCTCCCCTCTATTGGGGGAGCCCTTACAAATGCTACATATTCCTCACCCACCTTCTCAACCCCGATCTTTTTCGCATTCGGTTTAACTCTGACGGTGATCTTCATTTTGTTCTCCCGTAGCTTGCCTCAAAGATTGCGAACTGCAATATATGCCCTTTCATTGCATTTTCAAGCTCCGTCTTGGATGCATTGGGCTTGAGATCAAGCTCGGTGTCAAGAACGTATAGCTTGAATCTATATCTGTGCACACCACTCGGGGGGCATGGACCATTGTAACCAGTTTTTCCAAAATCATTTTTGCCTTGGATCGCCTTAACGGGCTTCTCAACTACGCTCTCCTTTGGGATCCCTTCAGGGATCAAAGTTGTGGTGGGCGGGATGTTCCAGATCAGCCAGTGTGTGAAAACTCCGAAAGGAGCATCTGGATCGTCAACGATCATTACTAAACTCTTTGCATTCTCTGCAACCCCACGGATCTCGATTGGTGGCGAAAGATCTTCGCCGTCGCAGGTGTATTGCGGAGGAAAATAGGAAAATGGGACGCTTATATAAAGCTCAGGACTTTGCTCAGGCAGGCTTTTTTCTGCACAGCACAAAATAAAGATCGAGATCAACGCAATAAGGACTCTCATACTCATTAAATTTTGCTAAACTCAATAAACTTTACGCTCTCTAAGCGAAAAGAAGCCGACAGTTTCCGCGCTTCCCGGGCCCTCTCGGAACCCAGTACAACGCGGAACGGAACGGGGCTTAACTTCCGGGTTCGGAATGAGTCCGGGTGTTTCCCCCGCTCCTATGACCGTCGGCAAAACTTTTTTGCAATGCGATATTTAAGACTTTTGCCCCAATATTCTCTCTTCTATGCTCAGGCTTTTGCGAGAGAACTTCTCTTTAACCTCTTTTCGAAGCAAATACCAGATCACTAAAGCACCTATTGCTATATTGATCACCGCAAGTGGGTCATAGGGAAGAATTAGAGCGGAGTAGAGGATCTGAAATCCAAATAAGGCTATAGCTAAGACGCGAGCCCAATTTTTGAGCGCAAACAAGCCAATTGCATTAACGAGAAATAGCACGCCAATGAGCAAAACTAACACCAAGACGATGTCATAGGTCTCCTTTAAGAGCTCGAGAGGAATCTCATAACCTTTCGATAAGGCTTCAAACTCCTTTTGAAACATTTGATAGAGTTCCTCCTTGAATAAAACCATTAAAAGACCACTGAATATAGTAATAATGGCATTAAAGAGAAGCAAAATGCAGATCAAAAGCACTCCAAGCGGTCGCATAGTTTTGGTTATTTCCAATCTCATAAATCTTTTCTCAACAAGATCCATTCTCTTGAGGAGAAATATTTCTCAGCAAGTCTATTTTCAAATAAATCGACCGTTTCAAATCCAAGAGCAGTTAAAAAAGGCAAAGAATCACTATTTACTGGAATTATACATTTCAAACGCTTTAGATTCATGTTTTTCGCCTCTTCAATTATTCTTTTCATCAATCTGGAACCAATTCCATTTCTTCGTCTCAGTGGCGAAACCGCAACAAAGACTAAAAAGCCCTCTCCCTTTTTTGGGGCTCTGACAAAAAATCGCAGAAGCAGATAAGCTCTAAGTCCATCAACGAGACCAATTTTCTCCCTTAAAAATTTAAAGATCTTCAGTTTTTCACTCAAAAGCCAACCAAATGCAACAACTCTCTCTTCTTCTGCAACATAACAGCCATTTTTGTTCTTTCTGAAGAACTCCATTAGCAGTTCTCTTGCGATTTCCACGTCTTTTAAGATCGTCGTTAACTCTTTTTCGAAACAAAGAGCGAGTATTCTTACCGCATCAACCAAGTCTTGATCTCTAAGCTCCCTGATCTTCATGGTATCTCTTAATTCTCTCAACCGCCTTTTTGAGATTTTCCATGGAATTTGCGTAGCTTATCCGCACGAAGTTCTCGTTCCAGCTTCCAAAAGCCTTTCCGGGGGTTACTGCAACACCATAATCGATCAGTTTTTCTGTAAACTTCATGCAGTCCTCCTTAACATCAAGGAACATGTAAAAAGCCCCTTCAGGCTTTACTGTCCAGTAAAGTTTGCTTAACTCATTGTAAACGAGATCCCTTCGCCTTCTAAATTCGTAAACCATTTCGGAAACCAGCTTCTTGAATTCACCACTCTGCATAACCTCAGCGACCGCTTTCTGGGCAAAAGCGGGTGCACAGACGCCATTAACCTGATGGATCTTCAGCATAGAGTTCAAAAGCTCTTCCTGTGCAATAACAAAGCCTATACGCCAGCCAGTCATTGCAAGCGATTTGGAAAAGCCGTTTACAACGACAACGTTCTCATGAGCTACAAGCGAAGCGGGTTTTTTGTCGTAGTAGATCTTGTCGTAGATCTCGTCGCTGACAACAATCGCATTATAGTCACTTGCAATTTTAACGATCTCCTCCGCGGATTTTTTATCGATCACCGCTCCAGTTGGGTTGTTTGGATAGTTCAAAAAAACTACGCTTACGTCTTTGTCCATAACCTCCGCGAAGTTCTCAGGTGTTGGAACAAAACCAGTTTCGTGTGTTTTGATCTCGCTAATCTTCGCCTTGCAGATCTTAGCATAGGTAAAGTAGCTCAAAAAAGAGGGCGAGGGGATGACAACTCTACTGCCCTCCTCCATAAAGGCAAGACTTGCATTTAGCAATGCTTCGCTACCACCAGCGGTTACCATTACCTCATTTTTCGAAACCCCGTATTCATCAGCAATCGCAATTCTTAGCTCTTCAATCCCAAAATTTGATGTGTAATGCGTAAAACCCTCATTCATCGCTCTATAAGCCCTCTCTATTACCTCTTTTGGTGTTGGAAAATCCGGCTCACCAATTGTAAGGCTAACTATGTCTTTCCCCTCTTTTTTCGCTTTCTCCACGATCTCGAACATCCTTCTGATCATCGAAGTCGAGATCTCTCTAAGTCTGCTCGCTTCCATGCAACGGGTTTGCATTGAAGATTAAAGTCTTTCGAAGGATTAATAGCTTGTGAGATTGTAGAAAGATCAGCTCTCCAACCTCTCGATCCTAAAAATCACAGTATTTTTCGGATCAGGGCATTGAAGTCTCTCAACGAAGTTGATCCAGTCTTCCCGCGGAGTTTCACGATAAGCAGAGGTTATGTATGGGATCAAAGCTGAGAAGGCGTAGATGCAAAGCTTTCCTTCGATCACTGGATCCTCGACCCTTATCTCGTCGCCTTTCTTATAATTTGCATAGCATTCTCCTTTCACATCCTCGACCACGATTTTTAGCTTCTTCATGATTTTTGATCTGGATTGGAAATTTAAATTTCTTTTTAGTTGGTATTGAAATTGTATAATTGATAATATTTTTTATTACAAAAACAAATGAGTAATATACATGCAATGCCATAGCATTATTGGTGATGGAAATGAGGTGGTTGGTGCTGGGGATCGCAATCTGTGCTTTGGTCTTTGCAACCGCTGGAGCAATTGCTGGAGCGATCGAAGTGCCGTTCAAAACGATCGCAAAGGGGCAGTTCTGCGATTACCTCGGCGAAGACAATTACGTTGTCAGAGACGAAATGACCTTCAAGGTTCTCATGGCGAAAGCGGGAATAGTTGTTAATGATAGCGTGAACTTTGATCGAGAAATGGTAATAGCAACCTTCTATGGCTGGAAACCAACTTCTGGCTATGATATAACTATAAGGAGCATCAATATAATTCCAAAGGCTACAGAGCTTACTAACAAAGACGTTATGGTCGTAACAGTTGTGAAAAAGAAGCCGGGCGAAGACTGCATTTTGATGCCAGTTATAACTTCTCCGTTCCACGTTGTAAAGCTTCCGAGATTTGATGGAGAAGTTGTCTTCAAAGAAATAACTGTTGTTGAGCCCTGCAAACCCGCGAAGATCGACGCCAGCGGAGACTGGGGACCGCCAAATAATTATTACTAATTTTATTTTTTCCGAATTTTCTGCATTCGAAACTATTATCTGCCATAAAGACTTTTGCAAAGCATGGAGTTCGAAATTATTGCCAAAGATGCCCTCGGAAGAATATGCAGAATCGAAACAAGGCATGGAAGGATTGAAACCCCTGCTGTGCTCCCTGTGATTAATCCAAATATCCCCTTCATCCCTCCTGAAAAAATGAGTGATTTTGGTGCTCAGGCTTTGATCACAAATGCCTACATAATCTACAGAAGCTTTAGAAAAGAAGCTCTGGAAAAAGGTATCCACAAAGTTCTTGGCGTTGATCTGCCAGTGATGACTGACAGCGGTAGCTATCAGCTAATGCTCTACGGTGATGTTGAGGTTTCAAACAGAGAAATTGTTGAGTTTCAGCAAAAAATTGGCTCCGATTTTATCGTTCCTCTCGACATTCCAACTCCGCCTGATGCTGATCTCGAAACCGCTAAAAAAGATCTTGAGATCACGATCGCAAGAGAAAGAGAAGCTAAGGAGCTTAAGGGAGATTCCAAGCTTGTGCTTCCAATTCAAGGCTCAACTCATGCTGAACTGAGGCGTGAGAGTGCGAAAAGGGCTAAAGAGGTTGGTGGCGACGTTTACGCAATTGGAGCAGTGGTGCCTTTAATGGACGCTTACAGATTCAAGGATCTTGCGAAGATCATCCTTGAAGTAAGATCTGTGTTATCTGTAGAGCCAATTCATCTTTTTGGCTGTGGACATCCAATGGTTTTTGCCTTGGCTGTTGCAATGGGCTGTGATCTCTTCGACTCCGCAGCCTATGCTTTGTATGCCAAAGACGATCGCTACCTTACAGTTTACGGGACAAAGAAGCTCTCTGAGTTGCAATATTTTCCTTGCAGTTGTCCAAATTGCTCAAAAATGGAGCCAGAGGAGGTTAGAGAGCTTGAAAAAAATGATAGGGAGATCTTTCTTGCTGAACACAACCTTTACGTCACTTTTTCTGAAATCAGGATAATAAAGAACGCTATCAAGGAAAATTCGCTTTTTGAGCTCGTCGAAAAAAGAATTAGGGCTCATCCAAATCTCTTAAGTGCTTGGAGGCAGATAAGAGATTACCAAATGCTTTTCGAGAGATCTGATCCGAAGATCAAGAAAAAATTTCTTTACTGCGGTGTCGAAACATTGCTTAGACCAGCGGTGAAGAGGCACGTTGAGGCGGTGAAATGCATCGATTACGACAAGGAAACGATCGTGATCTCCACGGATTTTGGAATTCTTGCGGACATCTACCTTCGTCCAGTCTTTGGTCCTGTGCCAATAGAACTGCTCGAAAGTTATCCTGCGGGACATGCTGAAATTCCCGAGCCAGAGTTTATAGAAAAAGAGGCTCTCGAAGTTGCGGTCGAGAATTTGAGGGATTTCATGAGCTCAATGAAGGGCAAAAAATTCGTAATTCATGTTTCTGGAAGATGGAAAGAATTCTTTAAGAATCTGCCCGGGGAATGTGAGTATGTTCTACACTGAAAAAAGAGATGGCTTTGCGAGGCTCGGGGTTCTAGAGATCAATGGATTGAGCATTAGAACTCCGGCAATGCTTGAAGGAGATATTTTAAAGAAAATAGACTTTGGAAAGGCTCCATACGCTGTAAAGAAAATTTTGCCAGAAGTTTACGAGAAGCTGAAGCCTAAGGGCGAGATCGAAATTCTCACTGGGTTGCCTACAATGTCTCCAAGAGAGATCGCAGATGCTTTTTCAGAGCTGAGATCTGTGAAGCCTTTGTTTGCAGTAGCGTGTGCAGATCCGAAGAACGTTTCTCTGCTGATCCATCTCGGAGCGGATCTTGTTGACAACGTAATGGCGGTTGCAAAGGCTTACAGAGGGATTTACTTCCTAAACGATCTAGAAGTGAAGATCGAGAAGCTCAAGGCTTTTCCATGCAATTGCAAGTTCTGTAAGTCTCAGGAGCTAAGCAAACTCAGTAAGGACGAAATTCTTGAAATTACTGCGTTGCACAACACTGAAGAGCTCAAAAGAGAAGTGGAGAAGTGCAAAATTCTAATTGAAGAAGAAGATCTCAGGAATTACGTTGAAGCGAAGGCAAAGCTAAATCCAGAATTTACCGCTCTGCTTAGATTTGCGGATCTTGAGGAAAGTCCGTGTTTTCCGAGATTCAGAAGATCTACGTGCTTCTTTAACTCGCAGGAAAGTATTGGCAGATTTGAAGTCAGATACTTCCTAAGTAGAATTGTGGAATGCTACAGGCCGAAAACAAGAGCATTACTTCTGCTACCATGCACCGCAAAGAAACCATATCTGCTTTCAAAGACACACAGGCTCATTAGAAGTGCGGTTAAGGTGAACGTGAACGAGATCATCATAAGCTCCCCACTTGTTTTGCCAAGAGAATTCGAGCTCATTTATCCAGCGGTGAACTACGACACTCCCGTTACTGGACATTGGAGTGAAGAAGAGATCAACTTTGTAGCGAGCTGGCTTCTTAAGCTTGTCGAAAAAGGCAACTTTGAGAAGATCGTCGCACACGTTGAGGGAGGATACAGAAGAGTTGTGGAGAAAGCTCTGAAGGACTACGATGTGATTTTCACTTCTGAGGGAGATCTGCTCAGCTCTGAATCTCTAAAGAGGCTCAAAAAAGAAATTGAAGGTTTTGAGAGGTTCGATCTATTCTCCGAGATGTTCTCTCACGCATCCCGCTACCAGTTCGGACTCGAAGCTGAAGGAATTGTTAGGGGAAAATATCCCGAGATCGAGCTTTTAAAAAAGGACAGAGTTGCGAGATTTGATCTTAGATATGGGAATCTTGACATTTACTCTGATTTTGCGATAGAGTTGCTAAAGAGAGGGGACTATACTGTTGAAATAGCGGACTTTGAACCGACTACGACGATCTTCTCTGCGGGAGTGGAAGAAGCGGATCCGAAGATCAGACCAAACGACGTTGTGGTTTTCAGAAACTCAACGCATTATGGTGTGGGAATTGCGAGAATGCATGGAAGAGAGATGGTAGAAACAAAGAAAGGAATAGCTGTAGAAGTTAGAAGAAAGTATAGGTTTTAAGAGATCTCGACTTTAGCACCGATCTTCCTCAGATCTTCAAAGAAATTCGGATATGACACCGAGACCGCTTCAGCATTTCTACAATTTACCTCTCCAAGCAATCCAAGTAGGGAGAACGCCAAAGCCATTCTGTGATCTCCAAATGAGTCTACTGTGCCGAAGAATTCTCTTTTTCCACCCTTAATTTTTAAACCGTCTCTCTTCTCCTCTACATCAACTCCTAAAGCTTTTAGATTTTTGCAAATTCCAGAAATCCTGTCAATCTCCTTGATCCTGAGATGCTCCGCATTGTAGATCTCGCTTACCCCGTTTGCAACCGCACAGAGCACCGCAACTGTTGGAACAAGATCTGGCGTGTCTCCAGCGTTGAAGCTGATTGCAGAAAGCTCAGATCTCTTTGCAACGATTAAGCCTTTTTCCTTGTCCCAACGAACATCCGCACCCATCTCTTTGCAGATCTCGACGATCTTCTTGTCCCCTTGCATAGAATCGAATGCGTTTACAATTTTAACTTCTCCCGCAAGAATTCCTGCTGCAATGAGATAGCTTGCAGAAGAAAAATCAGCGGGAACTTCAAAATTCCCAAGGTGGAACTCCTGTTCTCCGGGAATGAAATACCCCTCAGCTGTTCTCTCGATCTTCACACCAGCTCTTTCGAGAACGTCTGTTGTGAGATCTATATAAGGTCGGGATTTTGTTGCCAAGATCTTCAAAAAGCTGTCTCCTTTAGCCAAACTTAGAGCGAAGAGAAGAGAAGAAATAAACTGAGAGCTTTCCGCCTTTATTTCGATTTCTCCTCCCTTAATTATCCCTTTTATTCTGAATGGGGCTCTAAAAAGCTCATCTCCCTTTGCAAAAGCACCAAGTTTTTTCAAAGCAAGAACAAGGTCTCGATTTGGTCTTGTTCTAAGCGAAGAATCCCCGTCGAGTGTGCTAAAATCTGGGCACAGAGAGAGCAAACCCGTAAAAATTCTCAGAGTGGTGCCTGAGTTTTCAAAGTTGAAATAACCACCTTGGATCTCATCAGTTCCAGAAAATTCAAAAACTTCCGCTTTTCTGCTGAAAGAAGCTCCGATCTGCTTGCAAGCTCTCAGCGTTGCCAGAGTGTCACCTGATAGCAAAGGATTAACAATAACGCTCTTTTTTGAAAGAGAGGCTGAAATAAAAGCTCTATGAGTGTAGCTCTTCGAAGGAGGAGCTTTTAAATCTCCTGAAACATCGCTTTTACGCACAACGACTTCCATGATCAGCAGAAGCTTTGAGATTAAAAATCTTTATGGGTAAAAGATCCTCTCTTTATATTTCAATTTTAAAAAATCCCATTCCAAAGCTCGCTTTAGCTCCCGCACCGATCAGCTCGCCAATTGCGAGCAATTTCATCGCGTTATCATCTGCCTCATAAATTCTGTATTTCGCAAACCCTGTAACAGCTTTGAAAACTCTCTTCCCTTTTCTTCTTGAATAGTGCTTAAGATCGTGTTCTTTCCATTCATTTTCAAAAATTTCAGCCTTGCAATTGAAATCTGGAACTTCTCCAGCGCCATATTCGTTCACGTAAAGAATAAGCCTTCTTCTTATCATCATCAGTAGTTCTTCGAGCTTTATCGGTCTTGAGGCTTCTATAGGGGTGTGGTATCTTACAAAGAATTCTTCGAGCTTTTTTGGATTCAATTCGCCGAGATCTACAGTTTTAAGTCCCTCAACGCTCACTTTTTCACCGTCGTAAATTTCCTTTCCGCTCAAAACATCTCTTATGCTCACAGCTTCGTATTTGCTGTTCGAATTCAACCCGAGTTTTCCGAGAAAACGCAGTCCATAGATCACGTGGGGTAAAAAGCGATAGAAATCGCCAAAGAGTGCTA
>JASFYH010000016.1 GCA_030055595.1 Archaeoglobales archaeon
CCGCTGCGAAGATGGTAATCGAAGTCGCTAAGACTCAGGACAACGAAGTCGGCGACGGAACAACGACTGCGGTTGTTATCGCTGGTGAGTTGCTGAAGAAGGCTGAAGAGCTTCTTGATCAGGAGATCCATTCCGCAGTGATCTCCAATGGTTACCGTCTGGCAGCTACCAAGGCTCTTGAGATTCTGAATGAAATTGCAATTCCGATCAGCAAGAAAGATACAGAAATGCTAAAAAAAGTTGCGAGCACTGCAATGACAGGTAAAGGTGCAGAAGTTGCCCTTGAAAAGCTTTCAGACATTGCGGTGAATGCTGTTGGGATGATCGTAGAAGAAGTGAATGGAAAATACAAGGCGGATACAGAGAACATAAAGATCGAGAAGAGGCAGGGAGGGAGTGTCGAGGACACTGCTTTAATTGCGGGTATAGTTTTGGACAAAGAAGTTGTCCACCCAGGAATGCCCAAGACCGTTAAGAACGCAAAGATCTTATTGCTTGATTCTGCACTTGAAGTTAAGGAGACCGAGATCGATGCGAAGATCAGAATAACCGATCCTGAGAAACTGCAGAGATTCATTGAGCAAGAAGAAAAGATGCTAAAGGACATGGTCGACAAGATCGCAAAGTCGGGAGCTAATGTTGTCTTCTGCCAGAAGGGTATTGACGATCTTGCTCAATACTACTTGGCTAAGGCGGGAATTCTTGCAGTGAGAAGGGTGAAGAAGAGCGACATAGAGAAGCTTGCAAAGGCTACTGGAGCCAAGATCTTAACCGATCTCAGAGAAGTCACCCCCGCGGATCTTGGTGAAGCTGAGCTTGTTGAGGAGAGAAAGGTTGGCGACGAGAAGATGGTATTCATTGAGGGTTGCAAGAATCCAAAGGCGGTAACGATCCTTGTCCGTGGAGGCACTGAGCACGTCGTTGACGAGATTGCGAGGGGAATAGAGGATGCGATCAGGGTTGTTGGCTGTGCTATAGAAGATGGCAAAGTTGTAGCGGGTGCGGGAGCACCTGAGATGGAGCTAAGCTTGAGGCTAAAACAGTGGGCTCCAAGCGTTGGTGGCAGAGAGCAGTTGGCAATTGAAGCATTTGCAAGCGCCTTAGAAGTAATTCCGAGAACTTTGGCTGAGAACGCGGGAATTGATCCAATTGACGTCATTGTAAGCCTGAAGTCCGCACATGAAAAGGGACAGAAATATACGGGAGTTGACGTCGATACGGGCAAAGTAGTTGACATGAAGGAAATAGGAGTCATTGAGCCACTGAGAGTTAAGACGCAGGCGATTCAGTCCGCCACAGAAGTTGCAGTGATGATCTTGAGAGTAGACGACGTGATCGCAGCGAAGGGACTTGAAAAGGAGAAGGAGAAAGAGAAAGGCGGAGCTCCTGAGATGCCTGAATTTTAATTTTTTTCTTAAATTTCGTTTTAGAGTTATATATTTCCGATAGCAATTTGTGGGGATTTCAAGTCCTAAATCGATAAAATTAAATTACTCCGAATAAAGTTCGGTTGATGAGAATTGCACTCTTCATCGAATTCCAAGAAAAAAAAGTCGCTGTAATCGGTGGAGGTTATGTCGGCACTACAAGAGCGAAGAAGTTTTCTGAAATGGGTGCTAAGGTTACTGTATTTAGTTTAAATTTCTCTGAAGAGCTTTTGAAATTGGGTGCGGAAGGAAAAGTCATACTTGTGAAAAAAGAAGCTTCAGAGCTTGATGAGGAGCTTAAAGGCTTTGATCTCGTCGTAGTTGCAATAGGAGATAAAAATTTGAACAGCAAATTCAGAGAGCTCAGCAAAAAGTATCGTTTCTTGCTTAATTTGGCTAATGACGCTGAAGAAACTGAAGTCGTGGTTCCCTTCGAGGGCGGAAAGGATGGAATCAGATTTGCTGTAACGACTGAGGGCAAAAGCGGAGTCGTCGCAAGAAAAGTTCGAGAATTATTCCAGAAGGTTCTTGAAAACGATAAAACGCTTTTCGTGTATCTGAATGCGATGGAACATCTCAAGAAGTTTATGAAGCAGAATGAAATTCCTGTAAATGCGAGAATGAAGATCTACAGCATCGTTGGTTCAAGTTCTGAATTGATAAAGATCGCAGAAAGCGGAGATCTTGAAGAAGCTAAGAAATTCGTTGAGAGAATAGCGGAAGAGAAAGCTAAAGAGCTTGGGGGAGTTGAAGATGGATTTTGAGCTTCTGATGGCTATTCAGTATGAACTACCACTTTCAACAACACCATTGGTCGATCTGGCTGAAAAAATTGGTAGAAGTTATGAAAGCATTGAGAAAGCACTTCGGGAATATTTTTCGGCGGGCGTTTTAAAGAGATATGGTGCAAACTTGAACTACAGAGCTTTTCCAAATCACAAGCAGTCGTCTCTTGTAGGCTTTAAGGTTAAAGAGGCTTTTGCAAAAAAGATCAACGAGCTTGGCGATAGAGTTAAGCACAACTACCTGAGAGATGCGGAATTCAATGTTTGGTTCACACTTAAAGCAAGAAGCGTAGCGGAGATCGAAGAGATCGTCTCAAGACTTGCTCATGAGCTAAATGTCGAAGATTAT
This sequence comes from Archaeoglobales archaeon, assembly GCA_030055595.1. Taxonomy (GTDB): domain Archaea; phylum Halobacteriota; class Archaeoglobi; order Archaeoglobales; family Archaeoglobaceae; genus WYZ-LMO2. The sequence goes on from JASFYH010000016.1 coordinate 2,562, forward strand.
GTAATACTTCCAACTAAAAGGGTTTACAAAATGGATGTTAAGTATGATCTTTACAGAGGTATCTCTTGGAGCTATGGAATTGAGCCCGAAAGAGTTGCCATGCTCAACGAACTTGGGCTGGGAGAAGAAATAAAAAAGCTTGAATCTCTGCCTATTGCTAAAAGACCTTTTTTAGAGATCGGGATGGGAGAAGAGGAAGCGGTCAGCTTGATCAATGAATTATTGAAAAAAGGTGTTGTTAGGGACTTCAGCGGGGTGCTAAGAGAATCAAAGATCGGTTTCAGGTTCAACGGAATGAACGTTATAAGCACCGATCATCCGGAGAGGCTTGCAAAAAGGCTTTTGGAGTTCCACCAGATTACGCACCTTATAGAAAGGATCCCAAGCGAAAAGTGGAATTATCCGGTTTATTTCATGGTTCACGCGGTCGAGAGAAAGGCGATAGAGGACTTTAAAGATGAAGTGGCTAAGCTTGAAGATGTCAAAGACATAAAAGTTGTCTATAGCAGAGCAAATCTTAAACCATGAAGTGCTCTTATTGTAGCAGAGATGCGGTTTACTACCAGAGATACGCTGGAAAGCACCTTTGCAGGAAGCACTTTACCGCATTCTTTGAAAAGAAGGTCAGAGCAACCATTAAGAAATACAGAATGATTGAAACAGGAGATAGGGTTGCAATCGCTTTAAGCGGTGGAAAAGATAGCGTTACTCTGACCAAGGTGCTAATGGAACTCTATGGAGACCGAAGAGATCTTGAATTTGTTGCAGTGACCATAGATGAGGGAATAGAGGGCTACAGAGAAAAGACTTTAAAAATTGCAAGAGAAGTGACAAGATCCGTTGGCATAGAGCATTATGTAGCAAGCTTCGAGAACAATTTCTCCGCAAAGCTCGACGAAATAGTAAAGGTTGGAGAAAAGCTTCCATGTTCCTATTGTGGCGTCTTTCGCAAATATCTGCTGAACAAATCCGCAAGGAATCTTTCAGCAAGCAAATTGGCAACCGCTCACAACCTTGATGATGAGTCGCAGACGATTTTGATGAACTTCATAAATGCGGACATCGATCGGCTTGCAAGACTGATACCGCAGAGAGACCAAGAGGGTCTGGTTAGACGGATAAAACCTTTTATGGAACTCTACGAAAAAGAGGTCGTAACGTATGGCTTTTTGAAGAATTATCCGATGAGCTTTGATGAGTGTCCATACAGCTACTTTCCAGTTAGAGCGGTCGTTAGAGACTTTATATATGAATTTGAACAAAAATACCCGGGAAGAAAAATATCAATCCTTAGAAGCTTAGAAAAGCTCTCGAATGGCCTTAAAATAACAAATCCTCAGATCGAGCTATATAAATGCGAGATCTGTGGTGAACCAACATCCCAAAAGCTTTGTCAGGCTTGCAAGCTTGTGAACGAACTTAAAGTTAAGATCAACATAAGGCACAATGAAGATCTTTCGCTCACAAAAAGCTAATCAGTTTTCCAAGAATTTTTAATCTGAGAACCTTAATGTGGTCGTGGACGTTGTGGTTGCTGGCGTTGGCATCGCTGGAGCTTTTGCTCTTAGAAAAATCTCTAAAAATATCGATGTATTGGGAATTGATAAGAGAGAAAGGCTTGGATTTCCGGTTAAGTGCGGAGAAATTATTCCCACACGGAAGGAGATGGAGATTCTGCTTCCAAACTTATACGATTATTCCCTTTTCGATATTCCAAAAAGGTTTGAAAGCAATAGAACAAAGAAGGTCTATTTCAACACTGGAAAAAAGGAATTCTGGATCGATTTTGAGTTCCATGTAGTTAGAAGAGACGAAATGATCCAGAAAACTGCTATGGAATCTGGTCATAGACTGGAGCTAAAAACCGTCATCAGGGGTTTCAGAAACGGAAAGCTAATAACCAACAAAGGAGAACTTGAACCCAAGGTTTTGATTGCAAGCGATGGTGCAAATTCGAGAATTGCGAAGGATATGGGAATATGGAACTATGAGCTTTCTTCAGCTAAGCAGTTCGTAATGAAAAACGTTGAATGCGACGAGGACACGGTTTACATGTTTCTTGGGAAGGAAATCGCTCCCGGAGCATATGGGTGGATTATACCAAAGGGGAATGGAATCGCAAATGTTGGGGTTGGTTTTAGGAAGGAATTCTCGAATGAAAGCGTGCATAGGGTTATTGAAAGGTTCGTTAGAGAATATCCTCCCTCTTCATGCCTTTTAAAAAAGGCAGAGATCGTTAGCAAAGTTGGTGCGGTGGTTCCAATAGACAAGCCATTCAAAAAAGCTGTTTATGGCAATGTTATATTCGCTGGCGACTCTGCGAGCATGATCATAAGCCATACAGGTGGTGGAATTCCGATCTCAATGATCGCTGGTGACTTAGCTGGAGAAGTTGTGAACGGGTATTTTGAGGGGACGCCTCTGGAAGAATACGATCTTATGTGGAAAAGGTTTTTACACAAACCATTGGAAAATGCTTATAAAATTCGAAAGCTATGGGATTTGCTTGCAAAAAATAGAAGACTTATGAAGCTATTCGAGTTTGCAAGTTCAAGTGATCTGGATCAGATCCTTCGTTGTAGAATTCCACTAAAACTGAAAATTCTTTATCCACTAATAGGATTCCTATGAGGCTTATCTTTGTGATGGACATAATGGATGGAATTGTGGTTCTTGCGGAGAGAGGTGAAAGAAGCAAGTATAGGGCGGTGGCTGAAAAAAGCCTTATAGTTGACACGAGCGAACCGATAGGAGTTTTAGAGAAAATAAAGCCAAGATTTTTATACACTGCAGACTTGGACAGGATCCTTGGAAAAGGTAACAATTTGCCCCTTCTTAATTCGATCTCTTTCAGAGTTGAAGAGATGATTGCGGATTGTGGTTTTCGGAATGCTTATGAATTGAAAGATCTCCATTTCGTTCCAGTGCTTGGAACCGAGACCTTTGACATTACAAAGCTCTCTGAAATCGATAGAAAGTGTTATGTGAGTTTAGATTTCCACGGAGAGCGTTTTCTTGACTCATCGCAGAGATTTGAGAAATTAGAAAATGCTTTGGAATTTTTAAACTCTTTCAGATTGCGGGGGGTTATCGTGTTAAATCTTAAAAGAGTCGGTTCTGGAACTCCAGATCTCGATCTTTTCTTAAAAGTTTTAAAACTCTCGGAGAATCCGGTTTATCTTGGGGGAGGAGTAGGAAAACTCGAAGATCTTGAAAATCTGAAGAATCTTGGTTGTTCTGGTGTTTTGGTCTCGAGTGCGGTTCATAAAAAGACCATACCGCTAAAAATAATTCGAAATGGCATTATATAAAATCAATACATCTTATTTTATTCGCATTGATCTTGTCGATCCTCGATGATCCTTCCATTTCAAGTGTTTCAGCATCGATCTCTGCAATTCTGCAATTTTTTCCGATCCTTACAACCCTCGCAGTGATGCTTTCTCCGACACAACCATTCAAAATTCGAACTTCTTCCGCTTTAATCGACTTAAAAGTGGAAAATGCAGCTAAGAAAACTTTTTTGCAGGAGATATTTCCCAAGGAGCACCCTTTAGAAGTAATAACCTCCTTGGCAATTAGATCTGAGACTTCACAGCCTATTCCGACAACAATGCTACCTTCGAATTGAATGGGTCTTTTAAACTTTGAAAAGCTTTCCAGAAGCATTATTCCTCTTTTTTTGTCCACTTTCATTCAGATCCCTGTCTTGTCTTCACTGCAACACCTTTTTTAAGCTCAAGCATTTCAGAAGCGGAGAGCAGAACTTTGCCAGTCGCAAGCAACTCATCCTTTTCATTAACCACAAGAACCTCGTCATTTGCTCTTATTCTCTCGTCAACCGCTACCACGTGTTTCGCAAAAACGCTTTTTCCTTCTGCAATGAACTTCGAGACCTCATCAAGCACGACAACCCTTAGCTTGGGAAAAGGAAAAGCATTCTTTAGTCTCCTTGCCCCCTCGATGCTCAAAGTTAATAGCCCCGAGTCTGCTTTTAGAGTGGCAATTCTTTTGCCATTATCTAAAATTTGTCTAATTTTGCCATTTTTAGATAGAATAAATTTACACGTCTCTGGAAAAAGTGCTAAGCCCGCTCCCGTGCCAAACTGATAATCCGCGACAACTCTTACGATTCTGAGATTATCTGCCATATCTTCTCTCCCTCTTTTGGTAATCTCTTAAGATCCTTAGAAAATCGACGTATCTTATGGTATTCCAGTCTATGTCTGCAAAGTAGAGCTCGCTATAGATACTCTGCCAAAGCAAGAAATCAGGGACTTCTGAGCCCGCCTTTATGATCAGATCTGGCTGAGATCTGATTTTAAGCACAGACTCAAAAACACTCTCGTTGAGATCTTCTATATTTAGCTCCTCATTCAGAACCTTATTTGCGATCTCCCTTATTGCGAAAACGATCTCCTCTCTTCCGAGACTTTTAACAACGTTTATCGTTAGATCCCCCTCACCAATGCTGTAGGAATTCTCTCTACCAATGTAGTTCAATTTGACATTTTCAAGCTTTATTGAGAAGTCTTTAGTGCAGATCGTGATCTCTTGAATTTTAAATTTTCTGCACCACTCGAGAAACTCCTTGAAGTTCTCATTTACTTCGGAGCAAATGATCGTTAAATGTCTTGGCACATTCTTTATTTTTCTTTCGAGTATGAACTGGTATAGCAACAGAAGCACGTCAAAATTTAAATGTCTAAATACTTAACTCTTTTCAATGCTTCCCACTGCGATCACATCACTTATAGCACTCTTGGGGATCTCACCCAATTCGATCTCGGATCCAAGGATCATCTTTGCATTGATGTTCATTCTAACTATGATCTATACTCAAAGAAGAAAAAACGAATACTCCCAATTCCTTGTGAGTGCCACGATCTTATCTGCCTTAGCTTGCTTTATTTCAAAGGATATTTTTTATGCCTCCATTTTTGTGGCATTTTTCCATGAGATTCGTAGGGGATTAATTTGGGATCTTCCTCTTTATACATGTGCGGGAGTGCTATTCTTCACAATTTACAGTTTGATCAACAACTTACTAATTCCTGTTTCAAATATCATTTTTATAGCTCTCGCTGGTGGTTTATCTGCAGCACTGATGGAGAGTATAAAAACGGAAACAGATAAAAGAGTTTTAGTTTTAATCGCTTTGGCAACAACTTTTGCGATCTTTAGGATCTACATTCCGAATGCATCGATCGAAGCTTTGACCATAGCTTTTGCGATCTCCTTTTTATTGAGCTTAATGGCTCTAAAAGTTAATATAGCAGATGAAAGCGGTTTGATGAGTGCAACGCTTGTCGGAACAATAACAATTCTTTTCACGAGTTTGAAATTCTTTGCAATCCTTCTTTTCTTTTATCTCGTTGGATCTGCGATAACAAAGTATAAATATTCGTTAAAAGAGCTATTGGGTATAGCAGAGCCTTCAGGCGGTGCAAGAGGTTTTTCAAATGTTTTTGGTAATAGTCTGGCTCCTTTATTTTTTGCCCTAAATTATGGAACCACCGGTGAAGAAATATTTGCGTTTGCGTTTGTTGCTTCAGTTGCAACCGCTCTTGGTGATACTATGGCAAGTGAGATCGGAAAAACGGCAAATAATGTTTATCTAATTACCAACTTTAAAAAAGTAAAGCCCGGAACTAATGGTGGAATTTCGGTAATCGGAGAAATAAGTGCATTTTTAGGGTGCATTTTAGTCGCTTTCTTATCTCTTGTTCTTGGCATTTTAAATCTTGAATACTTTGCAATTGTCGTATTTTCAGCATTTCTTGCAATTCATCTCGACAGTTTTTTAGGCGCAACGCTTGAAATCAGAGGTTATCTGAACAACTCTGCAGTGAACTTTCTTGCTACTCTTTTTGGCGGAGTCATCTGCGTCCTTTTCGCATGGTATTGAAAAAGATCATTAAAGTAGCAATTAAAGCTAATAGTGCTTCGAATCCCGGAGTTTTAAGGATCTCCTTTATCGCAGACTTTTCGGGAGTTGTTGCCACCTCAGGAAATTCAGCATGAGTAAGTTCCTTTTCTTCCACTGTTTCACCTATGATAGCTATGAATTTTGCAATTCTTTCAGAAAGAGAATAATACATGAGCTTTACGTAGTTGTTCTCTGCAGTTTCTGCAAACTCAAAATAAGCTGCAGGGAGAACAGGATAGCTAACTTCTTCTGCTTCTGATAGTGCTACTTTAGCGTTCTCTTTCTTTTCCTTTACTTTTGCAGAAATGTCCCCGTAGTTTGCTTCTATTGATAAGCTTCCTTCGGTTATGGCATCCAAGGCGACGAATACCGCTCCAGCATACTGTTCGTCGCTATAAAGTCTCTTTGCAGTCTCAAGCGATATGTAGGCATGATCTAACAGATCGGAATAAGCACCGAGTGAGGAGGCGTAAACGAGAACGGAATTAGCTTGGTTTATGTAAAATTCCGCCCTTCTTTTTATTTCCGAGCTATTAAGCTGATAGTCATCTTTGAGGCTCTGTAGAATGGAGAGCCACACTTTAGCACTATCGAGCCTCTCTCTGGCATAAGCCAAATTTTGAAGAGCTTCACTATAGCTTTTTGAATTAACCGCTGTTTCAAGAGACTTTTCAGATTCTGCAACTCTTTCTTGGGCTGCAGCGATGATCTGTATCGAGTTTATCCCGGTTGTCTCTCTTTTCAGGTATTGTCTGAGCTTTTGGATGTCCTCTTTAATTTTGTTGACTTCCTCTTCGAATTGCTGGGCTGAAATAAGAGTTTTCTTATACATTTCGAGTCTCATTAGCACTTTTGCATTGAAGAACTTGCTTGTGGCACTGTAATAGTTGCCTGCGTTGTAATCGCTCTCCGCCCTATTAATAAGATCTCTGGCATCAGAGGTTGTGTATTTATCAAGTTCTGAAAGGTTTTCCCTCATTTTATCCGCCAAGCTTTTTAAAATTTCCGAATATTCTGAGATTTTGAAAGTTGGCTCTTTTCTCTTTATTTCAAATCCCGAAAAGTATTTTAGGGCATCATTGATCGTTTTAACTTCGTAAACGTTAACTCCAAGTTGTTTTCCGTATTCTACAAGATCTACCTCTTTATATGTCGTGCTGACGATATTTATCATTCCTACTCTTCTAACAACATTTTCCTGCACAAGAACAACTTTTTGCCCATAGGGGACCAAAAAGATTTTTCCTCCTTCCTTTGCAACCGCTTCAAGCTTGTATTTCAGTCCACCAACTGGTCCGATGAAACCGTCCGGATAGATCATTCCGCTCATATAGATCTCTTCTTTCAGACTGAGATTTTTCAGCAGTGAAATTGTTGCAATTGTCATAACCGCTCCAGCGGAGGGACCGCCAACAATGGGAGCATCAGCCTCTATTACATAAAAGAAATCGTATTTCATGAAATCGATCCCGAGAAGGTCGCATGCGGTCAACGCAGAAAGCTGTGCACTGCCTTGCATGTCGATCTCTGTAAAAGGAGTTGTCGAAACGAACACTCTGCCATTTCCAGGACTTAAAGAAACTGTTATGTTTATTACAACCCCCTCTGGGCTCTCTCCACTTTTAACCGCTACCGCTTTTATCGTTTTTTGAACATCAAACGCCAATGTGGGGATTAAAAGGAAAGATAAGGCGGTTAAGAGAAGTATGGATGTTAAACGCATGGAGAGAGTTAATCAGAAAAAATATAAATTTTGTGGAGTTCTGATCCCCGGGGATTTCAAATTTGCATGAATTTTCCAATTTTAAGTCCAGCACGAAAAAGATTTAAATCCTCAGCATAATAAGTTCAAGGGCTCGTAGCTCAGCCAGGTAGAGCGACGGGCTTTTAACCCGTCGGTCGCGGGTTCAAATCCCGTCGAGCCCGCATTGGAATTTGGGGGTAGTATGAAGGTGAGTTTACAGGATCACGTGCTCGTGCCGAAGCACGAAATTTTAAAGGAGAGCGAAGTTGAGGAATTGCTCAAACTACTGGGAGTAAGTAAAGAACAGTTGCCAAAGATCAAAGCTATGGATCCGATTGTTAAAGAAATTGGTGCTAAACCGGGAGATATAGTGAAGATCACTCGAAAAAGCCATACAGCGGAGTTTAGTGTGTTTTATAGATTGGTGGTAGAGTAAGGTGATTGTATGCTGAACACCCGTGCACTCGCAAGAGCTTATTTCACACCTACAAGACTTGTGAAACATCAAATAGATTCATTTAACCGATTTATTGACGAAGGACTTCAGAGAGTGATTGATGAGCAGAAGATCATAGAGCTTGAGGCAAAAGATACTTATATTGAATTGGGTAGAATTAGAGTAGGAAATCCAATTGTTAAGGAAGCGGAAGGCTTACAAGCACCATTACTCCCAAGTCATGCCCGTCTTAGAAACTTGAATTATGCTGCTCCGATCTATCTTGAAGCGACAGTTTATGACAGTGGAAAACCTCTTGAAACTGAATACGTGGAGATCGGGATGCTACCAGTGATGGTAAAATCAAAGATCTGCAACCTGAGTCCTGAAAGAATAGACGGAGTTCTGGAATTTGTCCTCAAAAAGAAAGTGGATTCTCTGGGCTATGAAGAAAAATTGTTTTTAGCGGGCGAGGATCCATTAGATCCGGGAGGATATTTCATAATAAATGGAACTGAGAGAGCAATTGTTACCTTGGAAGATCTTGCTCCCAACAAGGTTTTGCTTGAAAAAGAGGAGAGATATGGTGAGATGGTTGAAGTGGCAAAGTGCTTCAGCCAAAGAGCAGGATATAGAGCTTTAATTGTCGTCGAAAGAGGCAAGAATAACGTCTTAGAAGTGACTTTTCCACAATTGCCCAAGCCTGTGAAGTTTGTAATTCTGATGAGAGCTCTGGGCGTTGAGAGCGATCAAGAGATCGTGGAAATGGTTAGCACGAATCCTGAGATCATGAAATATTTACTTCAGAATATCGAGGATAACGAAGTTTCCGAAGTTGAAACTCAGGAAGATGCGATAGAGTATTTGGGCAAAAGAGTAGCTCCGGGGCAGAGTAGGGAGTATAGAATGCAGAGGGCTGAGCAAGTTCTCGATCAGTATTTTCTACCACATCTGGGCATTGATAAGGAGGCAAGAAAAGCCAAAGCATTCTTCCTTGCAAGGATGGCTGAGCAGATTTTTGAACTCCATCTCGGGTTGAGGAGAGAGGACGATAAGGATCACTACGGGAACAAAAGATTAAGGCTCGCTGGCGATCTAATGGAAGAGATCTTTCGTGTTGCATTCTTGAGGCTTATAAAGGATGTTAAATACCAGCTCGACAGAGCAAAACAGCGTGGAAGAAGTATGAAGATGTCAACTGCAGTTCGCAGTGACGTGCTTACCGATCGGCTGATGCACCCAATGGCAACTGGAAATTGGGTTGGTGGTAGGACGGGAATCTCACAGTTGATCGATCGACATAACTTCATTTCGCTAATTTCTCACCTCCGTAGAGTGGTGTCTCCACTTTCGAGGTCTCAGCCTCATTTCGAGGCACGAGATCTTCATGCCACTCACTGGGGAAGAATTTGCCCGTCCGAAACACCAGAAGGTCCAAACTGCGGACTTGTGAAGAATTTTGCCCAATATGCTGAGGTTAGCGTTGGAATTGGCGAAGAAGAGGTAATGGGCATTCTAACGAAATTAGGAGTTGAAATGCTGAGGGGTTAAGATGAGAAAATGTAGAGTTTATGTTAACGGAGCTCTTGTTGGATTTTGTGAAGATGGTGAAAAGCTCGCAGAAGAGATAAGAGAAATGAGAAGGAAGGGTAAAATTTCAAATCAAGTTAACGTTGCTTTCTTCGCAGATTCAAATGAAATTAGAATAAATACAGATGCGGGAAGAGCAAGAAGACCTCTAATAGTGGTGAAAAACGGAAGACCTCTGGTCACAGACAAACACATCAAAAAACTTGAGAATGGCGAAATAAGCTTTGAAGACCTCGTAAGGCAGGGATTGATAGAGTATCTTGATTCAGAAGAGGAGGAAAATGCATTTGTAGCGGTCTATGAGAAGGATCTAACTCCAGAGCATACGCATTTAGAACTCGATCCAACTCTGATCATAGGGATCTGTATCGGTTGTATTCCTTACGCAGAACACAACGCCTCTCCAAGAAATACGATGGGAGCTGCGATGATAAAGCAGGGACTTGGGATTCCATACTCGAATGTTGACTGGAGAACAGATACTCGTGGACATCTCATTCAGTATCCACAGATTCCGATCGTCACTACGGACACACAGATCAAGATGAAATACGATGATCGCCCTTCAGGACAAAATTTCATAGTAGCAGTTATAAGTTATGAGGGGTATAATATTGAAGATGCGGTAATTCTAAACAAGGGCAGTGTAGACAGAGGAATTGGAAGAAGTTTCTTCTTCAGGACTTATGAGACTGAAGAAATGAGATATCCTGGGGGGCAGGAAGATAAATTTGAGATCCCTGGAGCGGACATTTCGGGTTTTAGAGGCTCAGAAGATTATGCTCACCTTGATGAAGACGGACTAGTTCACCCTGAGACTGAAGTGAATCCAGACGATGTTCTGATTGGGAAAACTTCTCCTCCAAGATTTCTCGAAGAGCCGGAAGTTGGTATATCTCCCCAGAAGAGACGTGAAACTTCAATAACAATGAGGAGCAACGAAAAAGGAGTTGTGGATGCGGTATTTCTCGTGCAGTCAGAAAGTGGCTCGAAACTGGCAAAGGTCAGAGTGAGAGATCTCAGAATTCCTGAGCTTGGAGATAAGTTTGCTTCAAGGCATGGGCAGAAGGGTGTTGTAGGGCTCATTGTTCCTGAAGAGGACATGCCCTTTACCGAGTCTGGAATTATTCCGGATATGATTTTGAATCCACACGCAATTCCGTCAAGAATGACCGTCGGACACGTCTTAGAAATGATCGGAGGTAAAGTAGGCTCTCTGGAAGCGAGAAGAGTTGATGGCACTATTTTCTATGGAGAAAAAGAGAATGATCTAAGGGAGACCCTTAAGAAATATGGATTTGCTCATACTGGCAAAGAAGTTATGTATGATGGAATAAGTGGTAAGAGATTCCTTGCGGACATATTCGTCGGTGTGATCTACTACCAGAAGCTCTATCATATGGTTTCTGGAAAGATCCATGCAAGAAGCAGAGGTCCAGTGCAGATCCTTACAAGACAGCCTACTGAAGGAAGAGCGAGGAAAGGTGGTCTTAGATTTGGAGAAATGGAAAGAGATGTGTTGATTGGACACGGAGCAGCGCTACTTCTGAAAGATCGATTGCTCGACGAATCCGACAAAGTCGAAGTATGGGTTTGTGGAAATTGTGGACACGTAGCAATGTTCGATTACAGGAAGAATACCGCTTACTGCAATGTGTGTGATGACGATACGAATATCTTCAAAGTAGAGATGAGTTATGCTTTCAAGCTACTTCTTGACGAATTGAAGGCAATGATGGTCTCTCCACGTCTTAAACTTGGAGATAAAGCTTGAGGTGATTTTATGTTCCCAAAAAAGATCTCTGCTATAAAATTTGAAGTTCTTTCTCCTCAAGAAGTAAGGAGAATGAGCGTAACAAAGCTTGTGACACCTGAGACCTATGATGATGATGGCTTTCCAGTAGAGGGTGGACTGATGGACACCCGCCTTGGGGTCATCGATCCCGGGCTGAAGTGCAAAACTTGTGGAGGAAAGGCGGGAGAATGTTCGGGGCATTTTGGACATATAGAGCTTGCAGCTCCCGTTATACACGTTGGTTATGCAAAGATCATCGCAAGACTTCTCACGGGAACATGTAGAGAATGTGGGAGGATTCTGTTAAAAGATGAGAGGAGAGATAAGTTTATCAGAGAGATTGAAAGGTTAAAATCCTTAGGACAGAGCTATGAGGAAGTCCTTAAGGAGGTTTTCAGGTTAACCAAAGCTGTAAAGAAATGTCCACATTGCGGGGCTGAACAGTTGGAGATCAAATTTGAAAAGCCCACTTCTTTTTTCGAAGTGATCGATCCGGAGGTAAAAGAGGAGGAAAAGCTAACTCCTAAGGACGTAAGAGAAAGATTAGAGAAGATCCCTAATGAAGATCTTTTAGCTTTTGGTCTCGATCCTAAAGCGGTTAGACCTGAATGGCTTGTCTTGACAGTTCTTCCAGTTCCGCCTGTTACCGTTAGACCTTCGATCATCCTTGAGACTGGACAGAGAAGTGAGGACGATCTAACTCATAAGCTCGTGGACATAATCAGGATCAACCAGCGTTTTATTGAGAACAGGGAAGCGGGAGCACCTCAACAAATTCTTGAAGATCTATGGGAGCTTCTGCAATACCACGTGACAACTTATCTTGACAACGAAGTCAGTGGAATTCCACCCGCAAGGCACAGAAGTGGTAGACCGCTTAAAACTTTAGCACAGAGATTGAAAGGTAAGGATGGGAGATTTAGAGGATCACTTTCCGGAAAAAGAGTTAATTTTTCTGCAAGAACTGTAATAAGCCCAGATCCGTGTATAAGTATAAGCGAAGTCGGTGTGCCTGAAGAGATTGCGAGAGAGTTAACTGTTCCGATCTTTGTAACACCGAACAACATCGAAATTGCAAAGCAGATCATTCTGAGAGGCGAGCATCCAAAAGCAAGCTATGTGGTTAGGGCGGATGGTAAGAAGATCAGGATCATTGACACGAATAAAGAAGAGCTTGCAGAAAAGCTTGAGCCAGGTTGGATCGTGGAGAGAGAGCTCACGGATGGAGACATCGTTCTATTCAACCGACAGCCTTCGCTTCACAGAATGAGCATCATGGCACATTATGTCAGGGTTCTACCTTACAAAACTTTCCGATTAAATCCCGCAGTATGTCCACCGTATAATGCGGATTTTGACGGGGACGAAATGAATCTGCACGTTCCACAGAGTCTTGAGGCACAGGCGGAAGCGAAGATGTTAATGGCGGTTCAGGAGCACATTTTATCGCCAAGGTTCGGTGGACCGATCATTGGCGGAATTCATGATCATGTTACTGGACTTTATTTGCTGACAAGGGGCAATAAAGAGTTCTCGAAAGAAGAGGCATTGGAATTCCTGAGATCAGTTGACGTCTCCGAGATCCCAGCGAAAGATAAATACACGGGCAAGGAGATCTTTAGCTTAATATTACCAAAGATCTCTATAAAATTCAAGGCTGAAGTTTGTCAGGGGTGTGAGGTTTGTAAGGAGGAGAACTGTGAAAATGATGCTTACGTTGTGGTCGAGAATGGACAGTTATTAAAAGGCACGATCGACGAGAAAGCGGTTGGAGCCTTTAAAGGAATCATAATAGACGAGATCATGCGAAAATTTGGTGCTATGGCGACCAAGAAATTCATAGATGACATGACTAAGCTAGCCATTGGGGTTATAAGCAGACTCGGATTTACAATAGGGATTGATGATGAGGATATTCCAAGGGAAGCGGCACAGCAGATCGAAGAAACGATCGCTGAAGCTGAGAAGAGAGTTGAGGAGCTGATAAAAGCCTATCGGGAAGGCAATTTGGAGCCGATGCCTGGCAGAAGTATCGAAGAGACGCTCGAATTGAGAATAATGCAGGAGCTCGGTAGAGCAAGAGATCGGGCGGGAAAGATCGCTGGTAGATACTTGGGTATGGATAATTCAGCGGTCATAATGGCTGTAAGCGGTGCGAGAGGAAGTATGCTTAATCTTACCCAGATGGCAGCATGCATAGGACAACAATCTGTGAGAGGTGAGAGATTAACGAGGGGCTATGCTTACACGCACAGAACGACAAGCCACTTCAAGCCACATGATCTTGGAGCGAAGGCAAGAGGATTTGTTAGGAACAGTTATAAGTCAGGACTCTCACCAATTGAATTCTTCTTCCACGCTGCGGGGGGTAGAGAAGGACTGGTGGACACAGCGGTTAGAACTTCTCAGTCTGGTTATCTACAGAGGAGAATGATAAATGCACTGCAGGATCTAAAAGTAGAGTACGATGGCACTGTTAGAGAGCAGACTTCTGGAGTCATAGTGCAGTTCAAGTATGGAGAAGATGGAGTAGATCCGAGGAAAAGCTTTAGAGGAAAGGCGGTAGACGTTAAGAGGATCATTAAGGAAGTTTTGGGAGAGGTGAAAGAATGAGTTATGGTCAGCTTCTTGATCAGTATCCTTTTCCGCAATCTGTCAGGGAGGAAATAAAGGAGGAATTGGAGAGATCTAAGGTTAAAAAGAATGTTGCAAAAAAGATCATTGAGAGATGCTACCAAGCCTATCTATCAAATCTAATCGAGCCGGGAGAAGCGGTTGGAATCGTCGCAGCCCAATCCATTGGGGAACCCGGAACACAGATGACAATGAGAACTTTCCACTACGCTGGAGTTGCTGAGCTAAACGTAACTCTCGGTCTGCCGAGGCTGATTGAAATTCTGGATGTGAGAAAGAATCCTTCGACGCCTATGATGACGATCTTTCTTGAGCCAGAAATAGCTAAAGATCGGGAGAAAGCAAGAGAGGTGGCAAACAAAATTGAAGCAACTTATCTTAGAGATCTTGCGGACATAGAAGTTGATCTAAGAAGTATGAGGATCATCATAAAACCAGACAAGGAAGCTTTAAGAAGGAAAGGATTGACTTTCGAGGAGTTGAAGGAGAAGGTTGAAAAAAGCATTAAGGAGGATTTTGGGCAGGAAGAGGAAAACTTGATCGTGAAGATCTCAGAACCCTCATACAAGTATCTCATGGATGTCTTCGAAAAGCTCAGGGATATGGTTGTAATGGGGATAAAAGAAATAAAGAGAGTGATCATAAGAAAAGAAGGCGAAGAATATGTTCTTTACACCGAAGGCTCAAGTCTTAAGAAGGTTATGAAGGTTAAAGGTGTGGATTTTTCGAGAACTCTAACTAACGACATATTCGAGATCTACGAAGTCCTTGGAATTGAGGCTGCAAGAAGTGCGATCATTAAAGAAGCCTTGAGCACACTTGAAGAGCAAGGTTTGGAAGTCGATGTTCGTCATATAATGCTCCTTGCAGATGTGATGACCGCAGATGGGGAGCTGAGGCAAATCGGAAGACATGGTGTTGCGGGTGAGAAGCAGAGTATCCTCGCAAGGGCGGCGTTTGAAATGACTGTCAACAACCTGCTTGACGCCGCTATGAGAGGAGAAATGGATTATTTGAGGGGCATAACGGAGAACATAATAATTGGACAGCCCATAAGGCTTGGAACTGGAGATGTAGAACTTATAGCAAAATTAGGGGGGATGAAGAAATGAGCGACGTTGAATCAGTTTTAAGGAAGGCTTTAAAGAGTGGAAAATATTATATTGGGAGCAGAAGGACAGTTAAAGCGCTGAAAAAAGGAGAAGCAAAGGCTGTTATTGTTTCAAAGAACTGCCCAGAGGAAGTCTTAAAGAAGATTAAGGAATTCAACGTTCCAGTGCTCGTATTCAATGGGACAAACATGCAACTCGGCGAGTTTTGCAGAAAGCCATTCAGTATAACTTCGATGGCTATAATGGAAGAGATAGAGTGATCTATATGGAAATGAAGCTATCATCAGAGGGGATAAGGTATCTAACTCTTTTTGAAAATTTAACTGGAGCAAGTGTGAAGGACTGCGTTGTTTACGACGATAAAGTGATCTTCATCGTTAAAAAGGGAGACATGGGGTTAGCTATTGGAAAGGGCGGAATCAACGTAGACAGAGCCCGTGAGCTGATTGGAAAAAGGATCGAGATCATCGAGCATTCAGAAGATCCTGCGGAGTTCATATCAAATATATTCAAGCCTATTAAGGTTAGCGTAAAGGTTCTCGAAAAGGGGAATTCAAAGACCGCACAGATCACAGTCTCGCCAGATCTGAAAGGAATTGTCATTGGTAAAGGTGGCAAAAACATTAATAAAGCGAAAGAATTAGCTAAAAGGCATCACAACATTGAAGACATAGTGGTAAGGTGATGATATGGGCTATGGATTGTTCGCTGCAAGAAAGATCATCGAAGTGAAGAAGAAGTTCAGATGGAGCCAAAAGAAGTTCGTGAAGAGAGCTTTAGGTTTGGCAAAGAAAGCTGATCCCCTTGAAGGAGCCCCAATGGCTCGTGGAATAGTTCTTGAGAAGATCGGCATCGAAGCAAGACAGCCGAACTCTGGAATTCGAAAAGCGGTTAGAGTTCAGCTCATAAAAAATGGTAGACAGATCACCGCATTCACCCCGGGCGATGGAGCAATAAACTACATAGATGAGCACGACGAAGTTATTGTTGAGAAGATCGGCGGTAGAATGGGTAGAAGCATGGGAGATATTCCGGGAGTAAGATACAAGGTTGTAAAGGTTAACGAAACGAGCCTCAAGGAGCTTGTAAGGGGAAGAAAAGAGAAGAAGATGAGGTGAAGTATGCCATACGGATTCAGCGAAGAAGATCTGCTTGTATTCGGGAAATACAGCGTTAAAGATGTTGAGATCAATGATCCCGCTTTGAAGAGCCATATCTGTTTAAATCCAACCTTCACAATGCACACTCACGGGAGGCATTCTGATCCATTTTCGAAAGAGAAGATCTTCATTGTTGAGAGGCTAATTAACAAGGTAATGAGAAAGGAAAGGAATACGGGGAAGAAGATCGGTGCTTACAACTTAGTCAGAGAGGCTTTTGAGATCATTGAGAGAAAGACAAAGAAGAACCCAATTCAGGTGCTCGTTGATGCCATAGTAAATGCGGGTCCAAGAGAAGAAGTAGTGAGGATCAAATACGGTGGAATTGCGGTGCCAAAGGCGGTGGATACTTCAAGTTTGCGCAGAGTTGATGTTGCGCTGAGGAACATTGTCGAAGGGGCAAGAAGATCTGCTTTTAAATCAAAGAAGAGCATAGCTTACTGTTTGGCTGATGAGATCATCGCTGCTGCAAACAACGACACGAAGAGCTTTGCGGTTTCAAAGAAAGAAGAAGTTGAAAGAGTTGCGAAGTCAGCAAGGTGATAAAATGGCTACAAGAGCTAAAAAATTTGTTGAGAAGATCGAAGAGCTAATGTGGAAGCCAGAAAGGATCAGAAACATGGGAATAGCGGCGCACATAGATCATGGAAAGACCACGCTCAGCGATAGCTTGCTTGCAGGAGCGGGAATAATAAGCGATGAACTTGCGGGACAGCAGTTGTATCTTGACTACGACGAACAGGAAAAGGAAAGAGGAATCACAATTAATGCTGCGAACGTTTCAATGGTTCACGAATACAACGGTGAAGATTACCTTGTTAACCTAATAGACACTCCCGGGCACGTTGACTTTGGCGGAGAAGTTACAAGAGCAATGAGAGCGGTTGATGGAGTCATAATCGTCGTCGATGCGGTCGAAGGAGTAATGCCTCAGACCGAAACAGTTGTAAGACAGGCTTTAAAGGAAGGAGTTAAGCCCGTGCTTTTCGTAAACAAAGTTGACAGGCTGATCAAGGAACTCCAGCTTACGCCCCAGCAGATGCAGGAGAGGCTTATAAAGGTAATAAATGACGTTAATAAGCTATTGAAATCTGCAAAGCCTGATAAATTCAATGAATGGAGAATCGAAGTCGCTAAAGGAAACGTTGCCTTTGGCTCCGCTTTGCAGAAGTGGGGAATAAGTGTAAAATCCCAGAAAGACACGGGAATTGGATTCAAAGAAGTTTATGAATATCTAAAGAGAGGAGAAGCTAAGGAGCTTCATAAAAAGACTCCGCTTCATACAGTCATACTCGATATGGTCGTTCGACATCTTCCGAATCCAATTGAAGCACAGAAGGAAAGAATAAAGATCATCTGGAAAGGGGACTTGAACAGCGAAGTTGGCAAAGCAATGGTGAACTGCGATCCAAAGGGACCAGTTGTTTTGATGATCACAAAGATCGTCGTTGACCCGCAGGCGGGAGAAGTTGCGGTTGGCAGACTTTTCAGCGGAACCATTAAGCCAGGAACTGAGCTTTTCATCGTTGACAGAAGGGCGAAGAACAGAGTTCAGACCACTGGTCTTTACATGGGTCCAAGACGTGTGGAAGTCGAGGAAATCCCTGCGGGAAATATTGTGGCTCTTGTAGGTCTAAAAGACGTGATCTCAGGATCTACATGCACAGAACTTGAGAAGATCGAGCCATTCGAATCAATAAAGCACTACAGCGAACCAGTCGTTACGATGGCAATTGAAGCGAAGAACCCCAGAGACTTGCCAAAGCTTGTTGAGGTTTTAAGAAAGATCGTAAAAGAAGATCCGACTTTGCAGGTCACTTTAAATGAAGAAACTGGTGAGCATTTGCTAAGCGGAATGGGAGAACTGCACTTGGAGGTTAAAGTTGAGAAGATCAGGAGGGAATACAATCTCGAAGTTATAACCTCGCCACCAATAGTTGTGTTCAGAGAAACAGTCTCTTCAACGTCGCCGTCAGTTGAAGGAAAGTCACCGAACAAGCACAACAGGTTCTACATCGTCGTGGAACCTTTGCCAGAAGAAGTCTCAAGGAAATTCAAAGAAGGAGAAGTGGACTTCAAGATGGACAAGAAAGAACGCAGAAAGAAGCTTGAAGAGGCGGGACTGACTGGTGAAGAGGCAGCAGGAGCAACGGAGTTCTTTGAAGGCAATCTTTTCTGCGACGTCACCAAGGGGATCCAATATCTGAATGAGACAATGGAACTGATCCTCGAAGGCTTCAGAGAGGCTATGAGAACAGGTCCGCTGGCAAGAGAGCCATGCATGGGTATAAAGGTTAAGCTTGTTGACTGCAAGCTTCACGAGGATGCGGTTCACAGAGGACCAGCGCAGGTAATTCCAGCGGTTAGATCAGCGATCTTTGCTGCGATCTTGCAAGCGGAAGCGACTTTGCTTGAGCCCTATCAAAAGGTTTACATAATGGCTCCCCAGACAATGATGGGAAACGTTACAAGGGAGATTCAAGGAAGAAGAGGGCAAATTTTAGACATAAAGATCGAAGGAGATACCGCAACACTCATTGCAAAGGCTCCCGTTAAGGAAATGTTTGGCTTTGCTGGAAGCATCAGGAGTGCAACCTCAGGAAAAGCGATCTGGAGCACAGAGCATGCAGGCTTTGAAAAGGTGCCACCAAGCTTGCTTGAAGAGTTCGTAATGGAAGTCAGAAAAAGAAAAGGCTTGAAGCTTGAAATTCCGAAACCGGAGGAATTCCTCGCTTGAGGGAGCTTAGTGATAGGGAGCTTCGAGTTTTAAGAAAAGCCCTAAAATTTTTCAATTCTTTTGATTCTCTCAAAAATTTTAAGCTGGTCGCTGTTGACAGGGAGCTTTTTGCGGTCTCTCCTGAGCTTTACGATCTTTTGAAGCAAAAAAATCTTGAATGCATTGCTGGGGTAAAGGTTGGCGAAATCGGTAAAAGGCTAAGGCTAACTCTCGAAGGAGCTTTCTGGCTGATGAAGAATGAAAAGAAGAAAGTTTGGGTAAACGATCATGGCGAAACCTTGTTCTTATATGGCAGAGATATATTTTCGGGTTCGATTGCTAAAGTGGGCGAGTTTGAGGAGAACGAAGTTGTTTTTGTATGCAACAAATACGGGGACATCTTGGGAATAGGAAGAAGCAGGTTTAAATCGTCCGAGTTCGTAAAATTACCAGCAGACAGAGTTGTAATCGAGAATTTGGTCGACAGGGGAGTTTATCTCAGGCATGATAAACTTTACTCATCCTTTTAGCATAAAAATATAAAAATCATAATTTCTTTATGAGTTCGTCCACTGGCACTGCGGGCATCGTCACCGTTCTTATCGTCCCCCTGCTTGCAAGCTCCAACATAGCCTTCATTACAGTCGCGTTATCGCTTGCTTCGACTATGTTGACGAAGTCGTATTCGCCAAAGACCGCGAACTGCTCCAAAACTTTTACTCCCATCTTCTCAAGCTCCTGATTTACTTCCTTTATTCTCTGGGGCTTCTCCTTCAGAGTCTTTGCTCCTTCGTCCGTCAGTCTTGAAAGCACTACGAACTTCATTTTCTCACCTGATTAAATGTTGAAAATTAGCATAAAAAACTTTTGGTATTTTATTCTTGACACTTAAATAATCGAAAAATTTGAGACTTAACTCAGCACTCTCAAATGCAAGAGCAAACCTTCGCCAAGTCTCTCCACTGAAACAATTTCTACTTTTAAGGGAGCTGAAAAAGAGCTACCGTCGCAGATCGTTGGTGATTTGGCTCCCCCGATTATTATAGGGGCATAATAAATGAAGATCTCGTCAACAAAACCCTCTTTGAGCAGTGAAGAGATCAAAGTGCCACCACCTTCGACCATTAACTTCCTGACCCCTTTATTGTAGAGATCTTCAAGCAATGCCTTTAGATCAACTTTTTCCTCGCCGAAAACAACGACTTCTGCTTTTTTCGATATTTTTTCCACTCTGCTCAGATCTGCAAGCTTTGAAACCGCAACTATAACCTTCCCATTAAAAACTTCTGCATCCTCAGGAATCCTGCATTTGCTGTCTACCACAACTTTGATCGGATTCTCAGTCTTCCCCTCTAAAAGCCTCTTATCTCTCAATTCTTTGCTTTTAACGTTCAATTTTGGATTGTCCGCAAGTATTGTGCCAATTCCCACCATTATGGCATCCGCTTCAGCACGAAGTTCATCAACTCTTTGCAAATCTTCTTTGCATGAAATTCTAAGCTGTTTTCTTGTTTCATCGCTGATCTTTCCATCCAAACTTGAAGCAACGTTGACTAAAACATGAGGTTTCATACTACTCGATCTTTACTACTTCCAGAACTTCTAACGGAACATTCGGCATTCTCTTTCCAATTTCAGCTCTTGCAATTTTTATTGCATGCTCCTCGCTTTCCGCATTGAAAACCTTCATCTCAAAGACCAGCCCAACTAAAGCGGTCTTCGAGATCAGCAAAGCGGATTTAAAAGTCTCACCACATTTTGGACACTCTATTCCACCTACATCAACTCGAACAAAGCTTAGATCAGGATTCAACTTTTTTCCCGCTTCAGCAATGGCTATGTTGATCGCATCTTCAACGCTTTTAGCCTTCTTTACGATCCAACCCGCCTGAAGCACGACATTGTAGTCTGGCATCTCAAAGGCACTCTTTGAAGGGGAATATAATTTTTTGCTATTTTTTTATCTGTTCTCAAAAAAATCCTCAAAAAATCTTTTCCAGTTGAATTTTAGCACGAAGATTGTAAATAAGACGGTTGCGACAAGGAATATTGCAAAACTGAATTCAAAGTTGTCTGTGTAGCTCTCGATGATTTCCATGCCGACTTTTCCTGCAAGCATAACATAGCTTGTGACGACTATTTTTCCGCAGAGAACCGCTATGAAGTAGTGGAGCAATCTAAACTGCGCCATGCCGAGGGGAATGTATAGAACGTCATCTGGTAGCGGGGATGCTGCAAATAAGAAGATTGCAAAAATTCCCCACCTTCTAAGAAGTCTTTGGAAGAATAATAAGTTTTCTTTGGTTTTCTCTGGAAGTGTATGACCTATACCACGCCCGAGGAAGTAAATTACAACTTTTCCAAGTGAAGCTCCAAGCGCGGAAAGAACCGCTACAGCGAGCAATTCCCAGAAATTCAGAAATGGGGTTATAAGGATGAGAAAGTTCAAATATGGCACACCTACAAATGGGATTGAGTTTGAAATAAGAGATAGCAGGAATACTCCAATAAAACGATACTCTATGAGGGTCTCTGCGATCGTTTCTATCATTCACATCTTCTCGATCACTGGAATGCCCATTAGTTCAAGCCCAATCTTGAGGACTTTGCTAACAGCAGATACTATTGCTATTCTGTTCCTTCTAAGCTCGTCTTCCGCTTTAAGCACTGGGTAATCTCTGTAAAATTCGTTGAATTTTGAGGCGAGGCTGAGCATATACTCGGCGAAGAGATTCGGTCGGACTTCATTCACAACTCTGTAAACGTAAAAAGGCATCTTAGAAAGCAAAATCACAAGCTCTCTTTCAGGTTTTTCGCAAAGTTCTGACGAGAACTCTGGTTCTTCGTCGCTTTTTCTGAGTATACTGCAAGCCCTTGAATACGTATACTGGATGTAGCTTGCAGTTTGACGCTCAAAGTCCAAAGCCTTGCTCATGTCGAAAATCATGGGCTTTTCGGGAGCAACCTTTAGAAAGTCAAATCTTATAGCTCCAATTGCCACCGCCTCAGCTATTCTCTCGATCTCTTCTGCTGAGAATTCCCTGTTAGTTATGATCTTCTTTGCCTCCTCTTTGACTTTATCTATCAGCTCGTCCGCAGAAATGAATTTACCCCTTCTCGTGCTCATTCTCCCTTCGGGCAGAGAGACGAATTCAAAGAAAACGATCTCGGGTCTCTTAATCCCAAGGATCTCCAAGAGCTTTAAAAGCTGTGCTCCATAAAGCTTGTGATCCGCCCCCCAGACGTTGATCATCCTATCAAAATTTTCACTCTTCCAGAGATGATATGCCAGATCTCTTGTGACGTAAAGAGATGTGCCGTTCTCTCTTCTTATGACAACTTCTTTATCAAAGCCTTCAAGTTCTATGATCCAAGCCTTTTCTTTTTTTATCAAATTCTTCGAATCAAGGAGTTTTAGGATCTTTTCCACATAGCCACTTCTAATGAAATCGCTCTCCCATACAAATTCGTCGTGTTCAACGTTCAGCTTTTTCATGGTTTCTTTTATACCATCCATTGCCTTATCTATGGCACTTCTAAATTTTTTCGCAGTCTCTTCATCCAATTTTTCGTATTTCAGCATCAATTCTTCAACTTTCTTTTCAAGTTCTGGCTCGCTCTCGAGCAATTTATTTGCGGAAATGTAAGCATCCGCAATCGCATGATCTGGTTTTTTATCGGGCAAACCAAATTTCTCAACACCAAGAACTGTTATAGCCATCTGCCTACCCATGTCGTTTATGTAGTAATGGGTTCTCACGTTGAAACCCGCTTTTATGAAGATCCTCGTCAGGGTGTCACCAATGATCGAATTGCGAATGTGCCCTATGTGCAACGGTCCGTCAGGATTTGCAGATGTGTGTTCGATCAGAACATTACCGCTCAATCCTAAAGCTCCGTAGTTGTTATCGCTCAGGATCACATCGATCGTGTCTTCCAGAAACTCGTAGTTGGCAAAAAGATTTATGTAACCGCCAACACTCTCGATCTTTCCAATGTAGCCTATCGGTGTAATTTTGTCTACGATTTCATTTGCAACTTCCTTAGAGTTCAAATTCTTTTCCTTAGCTATTTTGAATGCTATGGTAGTTGCAAGATCCGCATATTCGCTCTCTTTTATAAATTTCTCATCTCCATATTCTCCCAAGCTTTTTATGGCATCCTTAATGAGATTGAGGAACATGCATAGAGTTCTGGTTATGATTTAAATATTTCACCAAGTTTTCCCTTCGAGCTTATTCTACGGATTTTTCAAGAACATAGATCCTCCTCGTAAGGGAACCGTGAACTCTGTGATTGATCTTGAAAACGATCCTAAGGGGGAGCACCTTTAGATCCAAATTTGTCACCAGCACCGCTCTGGAACCATTTTTCAGGACTCTGCAGATCTCTTGGAAACTCTTTGAGTATAATTCCTCTCTCGTTCCGCTGCGTGTTGCTTTGAAATATGGGTAGTCTGTAACGATCCCATCAAAAGCTCGATCTTTGAAAGGCATCTCTCTTACATCGCCTTGGAGAACTTCACCTCTGAGACAAAAAAATTCGAGATTTTTTCTACATCCTTCGACAATGTCTCTATAGAAATCCATACCGCAAAAATTCAGCCCCATTAGTCCAGCTTCAATCAAAAATGAGCCAGTTCCACACATCGGATCCAAAATTAATCCTTTTTTCAGTGAAACCAAATTGACAATCGCCCTTGAAAGCTTTGGCAGTATTACGATCGGCATGAAAAAAGGTCTCTTATTTGGCATTCTTTCACGAAACTGCTTTTTGTTTTGCTTAAACCTCAGCAAACCGATATGGCATGCTTTTGGTGTGAAATAAACCCTTAATAGGTTATCAGGACTTTTTAAATCGATTTTGTATCCTTTTTTCCATAAAATTGCTCCAAGCTTTTTCTCAAGTTCTGGATCCGATTTTATACCGATTCCACTCACCCGAACGCAACAAGAACCTTCTAAGTATAAATTCTCAAATTGATCTCGAAGCTCATTAAAAGAACATGAAGCAACCGATTCGCAGAGCTCATGAGTCATTGCGAGACGTTCAAAAAATTTTTCTCCTTTGTAGTCAAGCAAAAGTATGCGTTCGTCCAGTTCATAGTGCAATATTTTACCAAAGGCTTTTGCAAGGCTCAAAACTTCAGCTTTTGCCAATTCGAGATTCTCACCAGAAAGTAAGAAGAGAGATCTCATTTCTTTTTCCTTTTCTCTCTGATCTCGAGAATTTTGTTCGCTATATTTAACATGAGCTCCTTTTTCTTAGTATCTCCTTCGATTACAACTCTTCCACCTTCTTCCCACCAGCTCCTTGGATACTTCTTGTTCTCAACCTGAAAATTCAGCCCAAGTTCTTTGCAAGCCTGTGCCAATTCCTGCAATCTGACATTTGGAACCGCAAATCGCTTTGGTATCTTTCTTCCTTCAGCTATCGTCTTCTTGGCATCCAAGTTTGCCACCCAAATCACGTGCTTCATGGCTATCCCATATTCCTAAAGGTTATCTCAACAAGAGGATGTGGAACGTCTTCGATTATTTCCACATCCTTAAGAGAGTTCAAACCCTTCTTCTTAGCCATTTTTTCAATCCCAAGCTCAAAATCCCCATTTACCTCAATTATATAGGCATCAAGTTTCTCTATTCCAAGTCTTAAGGCTGCAATCGCTCTGTGATGTCCGTCCACGAGAAAGAAGCGGGAATCTTTTTTTATGACAATTACTGGTTCAGCAAGTCCACGTCTAATCTCGTGAATTCTCCCTTTCAGCTCGTCTGCATAAACCTTACTCTGCGTTGGAATAAGCTTCGAAACCTCAACTTTGCCCACATGAACTTCTGTTTTAACACCGTGAACTTTTTCAATCGTTGTTCTTAATTTCTCAACCTTCGAAGGATCCGCTCTCTCAATCTGGCTCCTGATCACGTCCGCATTTGAGATTATACCAACAAGTCTATCGGAGTCGTCAACAACTGGGAGCTTTGAATGTCCCGTGCGGAACATGATTCTCGCAGCATCACGCAGATCCATGAATTCTCTTGCTACATAAAGCTGTTTTGACATCACGTCTCCGATCTTCAAATCTGGTCTTAGCCCCACAATGTCAACTGCAGACACATAGCCTATTACTTTAATATTAGAATCAACAACTGGGAAACTATCATGTCCCGTCTTTTTTATAAGCTCGATCGCATCCGCGACTGTGTTATCTGGCTTTAAGGTATAAACGCTCCTCGTCATGTAATCCGCGACCTTTAATTTCATCGACTCAGTATTCATAGCTTCTCAAGGTAATCAATGACACTCTTGAATATATAGTATCCGTCTCCGAATTCTCCAGTTCTTTGATCGAAGAAAACTCTTTCTGGATGTGGCATAAGCCCAAAGACAGTCTGACTTACATTTGAAATTCCGGCAATATTGTAAAAACTTCCATTTGGATTCCAAGGATATCCCACATAATTTCCCCTCTCGTCAACGTATCTAAAGACGATCTGCTCGTTTTCGAGCATAAGGTCCAAAAAATCCAATTCTTTTTCTTTCGGAAAAACGACCTTTCCTTCAGCATGAGCTACAGGAAGTCTCGAGATCTTCTTCTCAATTCTTTTCGTAAAAATACACTTTGAACTCTCCTTCTTTAGCAAGGTCATTCTACATTCAAATTTTCCTGAATCATTAATAGCCAAAGCCATCTCTGGTTTATCTGCAATCGGTTTGTCTTCGTCGAATCCAGGCAAGGCTCCGAGTTCTGCAAGAATCTGAAAGCCATTACAGATCCCGAGAATAGGATAACCCAATTTAATGAACTCTTCAAGGTCTTTTTTTAATACGCTCTTAATTCTCGCAGAAAAGATCGCTCCCGCACGAACGTAGTCACCAGCGGAGAAACCTCCCGGGAGAACTATGCAGTGGTAGTCAAAAATACTCCTCTGGTCTTCATACCTTATCATGTCGCTATAAAACTGCTTCAAATGAACAAGTTCAGCCTGAACACCAAAACTCCTAAAGGCATTTGCAGTCTCCTCTTCGCAGTTAGTCCCCTCGATTCTGAGAACCGCAACCTTGATCTCGCTCAGATCCATAAGAACTTTGACTTGTTTGGGGTTATTAGCATTGCGTCCGCATTAGTTCTTAAATCCTAAAAACTTTTAAGTTGAACGCATTCGTTCTTGCATGAGCGATCTAATGGAGATGCTTATTCGAAGGGGTTTCCTCTGGCAATCTTTCGAGATCTATGGTGGAATGGCGGGTTTTATAGATTACGCTCCTTTAGGAAACAATTTAAGGAGAAAAATCGAGAATATCTGGCGTGAGTTCTTTGTAATTGGCGAGAGAGTTGCGGAGATCGACACTCCGCTGATTGGTGTTGAAGAAGTTTTCATCGCCTCGGGACACGCAACATCTTTTGTTGACACCGCTATAGAATGCCAAAAGTGCGGTAGAGTTTATAGAGCGGATCACTATGTCAAAGAGAAGCTGAATCTCGAAGTTGATGCGTCAATAGATGCTATAAAAGAAGTAATGGAAGTTTATGAGCTGAAGTGTGAATGCGGTGGAAATTTTGGAGAGCCTTTTCCCATGAACCTGATGTTCTCCACTAAGATCGGAGCGGGAAAGGGTAAGCTTGGATACCTTCGTCCCGAAACCGCTCAGGGTATATTTGTGGCATTCAGGAGGCTTTCAAATTACTTCAGAGACAAGCTCCCATTCGGAGTTGCCCAAATAGGCAGAGCGTTTAGAAACGAAATCAGCCCAAGACAGGGTGTTATAAGGCTTAGGGAGTTTAATCAGGCAGAATTAGAGTTTTTTGTTCACCCCGCTGAGAAAAAGCATCCTAAATTCGTAGAACTTGAAAAAGACACGCTAACTCTCGTGGACAAGTTTGACAAAACGCACAGAATAACTCTAAAAGAGGCTGTGGAGAAGGGTATAATAGCAAATGAAGTTTTGGCATACTTCATAGGGAAGACAAGACGCTTTTTGCTTTCAATTGGCATAAATGACGATAAACTCCGCTTTAGACAGCACAAAGACGATGAAAAGGCTCACTACGCAACGGATTGCTGGGATGCAGAAGCTTTGATGAGCTATGGCTGGATTGAAATCGTTGGAATTGCGGACAGGACGAACTACGACTTGTCGAGACACGCAAATTTCAGCAAAGTGGACATGAGTGTGTTTATTCCATACTCTGCGCCAGTAGTTGTGAAGAAGAAAAAAGCAATTCCGAAGATGAGTGCCCTTGGACCCGTTTTCAAAGCAAAGGCGAAGAAGATTGCTGAAGCTCTTGAAAAGGTTGAAGTAAATTCAGACGAGATCGAAGTTGAAGTGGATGGAGAAAAGATAAAGCTCGGAAAAGAATTTTACACGATTCAGGAGGTCGAGGAGGAGGTCAGTGGAGAGAGAATAGTGCCACACGTAATTGAACCATCTTTTGGACTTGACAGGATAACCTACACTGTTTTGGAGCATTCATTTGACAAGGACATCGTGGAAGGAGAAGAAAGAAAAGTTCTCAGGCTAAAGAGAAAAGTTGCTCCGATCGAAGTTGCGGTTCTGCCCTTACTGTCAAGAGAGCCTTTCACAATTAAGGCACTCGAGATTGTGGATTTACTGCGTAAGAGTGGTTTTTACACTGACTACGACGATTCTGGAAGCATTGGCAGGCGTTATAGGCGATTTGATGAAATTGGGACACCATTCTGCATCACAGTCGATCATCAGACCTTTGAAGATGAGACTGTGACGATTAGGGACAGAGACACCACAAAGCAGGTCAGGGTTAAGATTTCAGAACTTGAAAGAGTTCTAAAGGATTTAATCCGCAGTGATAGGAGTATTGAGGAATTTGGAGAGATCTTCAGATGATCGTTTTATCTGGTGGCACTGGAACGCCTAAGTTGCTCATGGGTCTAAAGGATTTAGCAGATTTTAGCGTTGTGGTTAACACAGCAGAAGACGTCTGGATTTCGGGCAATAAGATTTGTCCAGACATAGATTCAGTTGTTTACGCTCTTGCGGAAATCATTGACGACGAAAAGTGGTGGGGGATTAAGGGAGATAGCTTTAGAACTCATGAAAAGCTGAAGGAACTCGGATATGATGAAATGATGGCAGTTGGAGACCTCGACAGGGCAACGCACATTTTAAGGAGCGAGTTGCTGAGAAAAGGCAAAAATCTTGTTGAAGCCACGAAATTCGTTGCAGAGGTTTATGGAGTCAAGCACGGCATTTATCCAATGTGCAATGAAGAAGTCGCAACGACCATAGTTACGCCCGAAGGAGAAATGCACTTTCAGGAATTCTGGGTTAAAAGAAAAGGAGTCCCAGACGTTGTTGACTTATATTTTAAGGGGATTGAAAAAGCCCGAATACCACAAGAAGTTTTAGAAGTGCTTAAGAGGGATGACGAAGTGCTTATAGGTCCAAGCAACCCAATAACAAGCATAACGCCGATTTTGAGTGTAGAGGGTTTCAGAAAAAGGCTTTCGGGGAAAAAGGTAATTGCTATCTCTCCAATTGTTGGTAATAACCCAGTAAGCGGTCCTGCGGGAAAGTTCATGAAGGCAAAGGGCTTTGAAGTCTCGCCAAGGGGAGTTTTCGAAGTTTATAGGGATTTTCTTTCGGCACTTGTTGTGGATGAAGCGGACTCCAAACTTGCATCTGGAAATACGTTTGCAACAAAAACGATCATGAAAAGCAAAGAAGATGCGGTAAGATTATCGGAGTTCGTTTTGAAACTTTTTGATAAGCTATGAAAGATTTTATAAAAAAATTAAAATATCCACTTCATTGTGAGCATTGCGAAGGCATAAGCGAGGTTGAAGATCCAAGGCACCATCCCAGCTATGAGATCACGAATGAATGCAATCTGGATTGCATTTTCTGCTATTCAAGAATTGCCAAGGCTAAGGGTTTGCCAAAATCGGGATACTACGGGGACTTGAAGCCAAAAGCCATAACGATTTCGCAGTTTGGTGAGCCATTGCTTGCGGGAGAGGGAGAAGTTCTTAGAATCGTAAAGGCCCTACGGGAGATGTTTGGAGAGATAAGACTCGATCTTCAGACTAACGGAGTTCTTTTAACACCCAAAATCTGCGAAGAATTTGAGATCGTGATGATCAGCCTCGACGCTGGAAGCAGAGAAAGCTACTACAAGATAACTAAACGGGACTTTTTCGAGAGGGTTGTTGAAAACGTAAAAATGAGTTCTGGGATAACTCATACTACCATCAGAACAGTTTTTATGCCCGGAATAAACGATAGAGAATTGAAAAAGATTGCAGAAATTGCAAGCGTTGCGGATGAGCTATTTCTGCAACCTGTTTCGATTTATAAAGAGAATAAGGAGTTAATCGAAAAAATAGATCTCGAGAGAGCAGAAAGCATTGGAGAATTTTTAAGGGTTAGCATGGAACTTTCTGAGATCGCTGAGTTGCGAATTCCTGGATGTTTTTTGCTAAATCTCAATAGAACTCTGAAAAATTACAGCATTGAAGAGATCATGTTGTTCACCAGAAATGCATTTGCAGAATTTCCTGAAATAAGCAGAGAGTGGCGTTTCAGGATTTAGCAAGATCAAGAAAAATTATTAAAGCGTTAGTAGATGTTAAGGCAAATGAGTGAAAGAGAAGTCGAGCTGAAATACGTAATCCTTCGCCCCCTTGGATATCCGTTAAAGGCAAGTTACGTGGAGTATCCGAAGGTGGACAATCCAAGAGTCTTTAATGTTTACGCCAAGGATCAGTGGAGGGGCGAATTGGTCTATAAAGGAAAGCTCATATTTGACATGAAGATGTTCCCAGATTTTGCCTTTGAGGTTATAGATGCGGTCCCTTCGTCGGGATACATCTCTGATTCGACTAAGATCATTGTGGAGTCTGAAACCAGCATAATAGAAACTGAGATCGTTAAGAATATCAGATTTTCTGATGTTGTAGGGCAGGAAGAGGCTAAAAGAAAGGCAAAGGTAATTCTCGAGTATTTGAAGAATCCAAAGAAATTTGGTAGGTGGGCTCCAAAAAATGTCCTTTTCTACGGACCTCCGGGAACTGGAAAGACTATGCTTGCGAAAGCTCTGGCTAATGAGGCTAATACTCCTTTTATTTCAGTTAAGTCTACGAAGCTCATCGGGGAGCATGTTGGCGATGGAGCGAGGAAGATCCACGAGCTATACGATAAAGCAAGAGACCTGATGCCATGTATAGTATTTCTCGACGAGTTTGATGCTATAGCTCTCGATAGAAGCTACCAAGAATTGCGTGGTGACGTCTCCGAGATCGTGAATGCTCTGCTAACTGAGCTGGACGGTATGCAGAGTAACGAAGGAATTTGCACAATTGCAGCAACGAATAGAATAGAGTTGCTGGATTACTCGATCAGGAGCAGGTTTGAAGAGGAGATCGAGTTCAAGCTTCCGAGCTTTGAAGACAGGGTTCAGATCCTTAGGAATAACGTCAAAGAACTTCCAGTAGAGGTTAATGCAAGTCTCGAAACGATTGCAGAGTTTTCAGAGGGGCTAAGCGGAAGAGATCTTGTTGAAAAAATTATTAAAGCCTCACTTCACAAAGTGATTGCGGAAGGAAAAGACGTTATAGAGACCTCTGATCTACTGAACGCAATAGAAAAGCTAAAAATCTCCTCAAAACAACCTCCAAAACATATGTTCATTTAAACCCTTCTACCTCTTACTCTGTCAATATCAAACTTTGCTTTCTCGCTTATATGCATCACCGCCAAAGTTCCCGCCATAACTGGATCGCTGATCACGAGATCGCTTACTTCTGGCACGCTTCCGAACATGCTCAGCGATATGACTCTAATTCCCTTTTTCCGCAGTTCTTTTACCTCCTCGGTGATCTTTCCACCCATGAGACCGCCAGCAAGAACAAGAACTTCCGCTCTGTGAAGCCTTGAAACCGCCTTTACCGCTTCAGCGATCTCTTCTTCGCCAACAATTGGCATTGTATCAACGCTAATTCTTTCACCACGAAGATTATGCCGATCCGCTTCGCTTATCGCTCCTATTGCCACCTGCGAAACAAGAGCTCCACCGCCAAGAATGATCACCCTCTTGCCATATACTTGCTCAAATGGCTTCTCTTCTTCAAGCTCGACTATGTATTCGAGCCCCCTGATCTTTTCAAGCATTTTTTCAAAGTTTCCGCCTTCGATCTCGAAGTAGATCAAAGCCTTTCCCGTGTGCTCTCCAAAACGCAAAGGAAAGCTCTGTGCATACTGGACATTTCCGCCCTCCTCTGCAATGATCTTAGTTAGATCTCTTAAGACTCCGATCTTGTTCTCTGCAACAATTCTTAGCCCGCGCAACATCAGAACTTTGCCCCCGTAAGAGTTTTTGTCTCCAGAACTCCTTCAATAGCCCTTATCTTGTTAACGACTATATCGCTAAGCTCTTCAAAATCCTTAACTACGATCTTCGCAATGAGATCGTATTCTCCGAAGAGCGGATATAGCTCCTCTACTTCCTTTATGCTCGCAATCCTGTCGTAGACTTTTCTCTCTTTTCCCGGAGCGATCTTTATTAGCACAAATCCAAGAGCCATGAATTCAATTAAGTTTTGAAGATTTAAATCTTATCTTCCTTTAAGACTTTAACCTTCTTATAGAAGCTCGAAGCAAAAATAAAATATTTTTACTTCCTCATTGAAATAAATATATGGACTTCAAAAAGATCCTTGAAGAGTTACCCGCAGGAGTCGCGATTCTTGATGAGAGGCTAAGAATAGTTTTAGTAAACAAAAGGATCGTTGAAAAATCAGGAGTTACTACTGAATTCAACCCCTTGGACACAGTCCATCCGGAGGAGAGAAAAACCGCTGAGGAGATCTTTCGAAAAATTATTGAAGGAAAATTAGCAGAAGTTCCATATCCTCTTCTTTTCAGGGTTATTAGAAAGGAGGGCTATCAGTGGAACGAGATTAGATGGAAGGTAGTCAAAGATCAGGGCAGGGTTTACTACGTTTTAGTCTTTACAGACGTTACCGAAAGGGTTTTAATGCAAAGGAGATTGGAAAACCTTCTTGATTATGTTAGGCTTTTGAACAGCATCTTGAGGCACGACATATCAAACATTTTGACCGCTGTTTATTCTTATGCGGAAATGTTGGAAGAGGAGCTTAATCAAAAATTTGTGGAAAAATTGAAAGCTTCGGTTTTAAAAGGCATAGATCTCATTAAAAAGATTCGAGAGCTCGAGAATTCAACAAATGAGAAAGTGGAACTTTACAGCTTGAGAAAAGTCTTAGAAGAAACTGCAAGGGGACATGAAGTCGAGCTTTGCGTGTCTGGTGATGCATATGTTTATGTCAATGAAGGGATCTACAGCATTTTCGAGAACCTCATCCGAAACTCTGTTACTCATGGAAAAGCTAAAAAGATCGAAGTCGAAATAAAAACTTCCGATAGGATCTATTTGAGTTTTGAGGACGATGGAGTGGGAATTCCGGAAAACCTTAGGGATAGGATCTTTGAGAAAGGCTTTTCCATTTCTGGTAGCACTGGTTTGGGGCTGTTCATAGTCAAAAAGCTAATTGAGAGTTATGGTGGAGAGATCAAGCTTGAAGATTCAAAAAAGGGTGCTAAGTTTCTTCTTTCTTTCCCTTTCCTGGAGCATCCTCGAGTCTTGTAAATCGATGATCGGGATCGGGAAAATATAGGATCAGAGTATTTTTCCCCTCAAACTCTAATTTCCCTTCATACTTCTCCATTAGCTTCTTGACGATAAATAGTCCCATTCCAGAACCTTTTTCGTTGTATTCTCTTTTGAAAAGGTTTTCTTTTGCCTTCTCTGAAAATCCTGTCCCATTATCCCAGAATTTAACAACGATCTGATCTCCTTTTTTGATCTCCGCATAGATCTTATTTGCCTTTCCATGCTTTATTGCGTTGTCGATCAGATTTCCGAAGATCGTATAGATCCCTTCATCCGCAAGCACTTTTGCGTCTCCGCTGATCTCCACTTCGATCGGAAAAGCTTTTTTAACCTCTTCAATCACTTTTCGTATCTCAAATTCCCCCAACTCTGCTTTTTCGAGCTGTTTTACCACTTTTATTATATTTATTCCACGATCAACGTATTTTTCAACCCTCTCGAGCAATTTAAGATCTTTTTCAGTCTTGTATAACTCTAAATAACCCCTAACAGACGTAAATACATTCATTAAATCATGTCGGAGCACTTTTAATAGAAATCTAAGCTCTTCTTCCGCTTTTGAAATTCTTTCAAGCATATCATTGATCCCCTTTCCGCTTTCGATCTCCTTTGGGCCTTTTAGAGTAATTCTATCAGAGGATGAGGCTTCTCTTGTAAATTCTTCAAGTTTCAAGAGCTTTGAGATTAAACCTTTTTCGACAAAAAGCACAGAGAGCACGAAGATGAAAAATACCACGAATAAGAATCCACCGAGCAATAACAGGAAATTGGTGTAAAGGATCTCAGTTATCGGATTCCGCATTTCCAAGCTGAAGGGTATTTCTTTACCAAAAACGTCTTCAACATATAAAGACCTGACAATTAAATCGCTTTTTGTTAGGTTTTCTGCTTTAGCATTGATCTTTATTTTAGAGAGCATCAGGATCTTCTCAAACTCTGCGATCTCGTCATTTAAGATCCTGCCCATCAGCAAGAAACCATTAGCTTCTCCGCTACCATCGCTTTTTAGTATTGGGCTCGAAGTTAAAACAAAGACGTCTCCATTTTGATAAAGATATCCATCCTTGCCCATTAGTTCTTTTGTGGAGAAAACTTCAGGAGGCTCTTTTTCGTTCCAATTCCGATCGTAAAACTTTACATAAACAACTTTACCCTCTCGATCGAAAAAGACCATCAAGTTGATCTTTGCATTAACGAAAGTATCCTTTAGCAAGTTTGAAGTGATGTAGTTTTCATTAAATTCCCTAACGAATTCGTAAGTGTCATCCCAAATTGCCCAATCCATGCAAAATCTCTTTAGATTTAGTAGTTCTCTCTCTAAAAGTTTCTTAAATGCGAATTCTTTTTGTAAAGCGATCTCTTCTATTATCTTGTTTGCAGAATCCCCTTCGAAAATGAGCGTAAGATAGGTGAGTGAGAGAAATAAAGTGAGTGCTATGATCGTTCCGGTGATTAGGATCCTTTCTCTTATTTTCACGTAGAGAGAGTAAAAAGACCGTTTAAAAACTTTTTATTACATAGAGCGTATTACATTTCTGTAAGCTCGAAAAGAAGTTAAAGAAAAAATTATTCAGAACAATAGATAATGCAAAATTAGCTCAAATTCTTAAAGTCAACTTTAGTGATCTCACCCAAACTCACGTCCCTCAAGGCTCGGCTCGTGCCCGGGTAATACTCTGTCTTTTTTAACCAAACTTAGAGCTTTAAAACAGCTCTCAAACCAGTCGCTTAAGTCAACATGAAATCCAGGCGGATGGAAGGGAATGTTTAGGTCTGGCATGAGCTTAATCCCTTCTGGATCCCTAAATTCTCGAACCCTTTTCGGAAACAGATTTATATAGGAGTAGAATTGGTCTCCCGCGATTAAATAATCACCGCCATTTGTTTTAACAAGAAGACCCTGAGATCCCTTTGTATGCCCCGGGAGTGACACGAGATCTATCCCCTCACAGATCTTTCTGTCCCCTCTTACCAAGCACAAGTCAAGATCTTCAAGCGGGAGATAGAATTCTGGAAGGTAAATGCCCCTGTAATGAGGAGGGGGATCCATGGCGGATCTCCATTCCTCTCGTTGAATGAAGATCCTTGCATTCTCAAAAAGCGTGGCATATGCGACATGATCGAAGTGCAAATGTGTAAGAATTAGTGTCTCGACCTCTTCAGGCTTGACATTAGCACCTGAAAGCGCGTCTCTAAGTTTCAGCTCTCCAAGATCTTTTGAATTTTTCTCACTCTCTTTAATACCCGCATCAACTAAGATCTTCTTCTCGCCATCGCTTATCAGCCAGACATAAACAGGTCCGGAGACAATATAACGCATATCTGCAAGCATTGCAACGATTCCAAGAGGGACTTTTACTTCCGCCTGTTTTAATGGCTTTATTTTGAACATGATCTGCGTTGTGATCAAACTAAATAACATTTACTCAAAAAGCTGAAGGTTTTTTAATAGTGGTGAGATCTGGAATTATGCAAAGAGTTTTATTTGTAACGGGAAAAGGAGGAGTTGGAAAATCCACCTTATCGAGTGCAACAGCTTTTAAAACTTCTAAACTTGGTTATGATACTCTTTTGATCTCAACCGATCCCGCACACACCTTGAGTGATCTTTTCGGAATCAGGATCAACGCAGAGGAGACAAGAATAGCTGAAAATTTAGAGGCAGTGCAAGTTGATGTGGTTCATGAAGTCACGAAGCATTATGCTGAGATCATGGAATTTATAACAGAGGTTCTAAAGGCGAGGCAAATCGACGAAATCGTTGCTTATGAGATCGCAAACTTTCCCGGGATCACAGGAGCTGCAGCTTTGCTCAAACTTCTCAGATATCTCGAAGAGGGGACACACGATGTATACGTTCTTGACATGGTCCCTTCTGGAGATGCACTTAGGATCCTTTATTTACCATTCATTTTCAGTAGGTTCAGTCGAAAATTTATGAAGCTTTTTGCCCCATTCATAGATTTTGGGAGACCGCTTGCTTCGATTACAAATATACCATTACCTTCAAGGGAAGTTATAGAAACCGAAGTAAAGCTTTTGGACATGCTGGAGAGGATCCATGCCCTCATAACCGATCCCAAGGTCACAAGTTTGAGGATCGTTATGAATCCGGACGCATTTAGCATAGAAAATGCCAAAAGAACGCTTGTTCAAGCTTCGATCTATGGTCTCAATACTGATCTGGTTTTTATAAACAAGATCTATCCAGAAGAACTTTCCAATGGATACCTTGGTGATTGGTTAAAGGCACAAAAGGAGTATTTGGCAAGATGTGAGCTTGAATTCAGTCCAATTCCAATAAAAAAGGTTAGACTGTTTAGCAAGGAGGTTAGGGGACTCGAGGCTATAGAGAGTTTGACCAATGAAGTCTTTGGAGAGGAGGATCCCGCTAAGGTTTATCACGAGAGTAGACCAATTGAGATCTTAAATTATTCAAAGGGGTTCGAGATCGTAGTGAGAATTCCGAATGTGAAAAAAGAGGATCTTGAAGTAGAGAGATTTGGTGATGAGTTATTGGTCCATTTAACAACTGAGATCGGCAGATCTGCGATCATTTTGCCTTTGCCAGCAATAGCCTACAAGTATTCAATGAAGAGGGCAAAGATTATTAATGGTGAATTGCATATTTATTTCGGTGAGGTGGATGAGTGAACTTATAAGACTCCTTATGAGAACTTTGCCAAAGGAATATGAGGAACCAATGCAACATGTTTTAAAGGCAAAGATCGAGTATTTGAAGGCTCTAAACTCGCTCATCGAGCTCATTATAAAAGATCTGGAAAAAATGGTTGAAGAAGAGCCAAAAAGAGAGAAATTGAAAGTAGAATAGCTCTCTCTGTTTTTATTAAAGCCTTTTTTCTTCAACTTCGTGCTCAGCCCCAAACCCTTCTGGATTGGTATTTCGAGTTTTTGTAAAGCCTCCTTTTGCCTCTCAGTGTAGTCATTTTATTTTGGAAAAATTTAGAGGGCTAAAAAGCCAAAATTTTTAAAGAATGTTTGTATACTGCTACGTTTAAAATCAAAGTTTTCAAATCTCAAAAAATCTATTCCTTGCTTGTTTGCTGAGAAAATTTCTAAAGTCCTTAGAGTTTTTTCTCTCCTTTTCGGGCTCAAGCGGTTTAGAAACTCCAAACTCGTAAATTGCTTCGATTATTTTTGGCATAGATTTAGTCAGCTTTAAAAATAGAAATAGATTTCGATTGAAATTTTCTGCTTTCCGTTTAGCAAGTCTAAAAGAAAACTACTTAGGAACGATAAGAATTTGGCGTTCGCTACTTTGCAATCCTTCAGATTGCTCATTTCTTAGCGCGGATTAGCTCTCGATTTTATAAGCTTTTAAACCCGGAAATTCTCTCAATCGCTTTATCGAATTCATCAATTAGATAATAAGCTTCAATTCCATACTTTTTAGCATTTTCAGCCATGATTCTGTCGTTCGTGATGAGAATTGAGTTTGTTAGCTTTGCTGTTGCGATGAAGTAAGCGTCGATTGCTCTACAGCCAGTATTCAGCGCTATTTGATAAGCGATTTCATCGGGATTGTCGATAAGCACCACCTTGGACATTATTTCCTCGATAAAGTTTGAAACATCGCTTTTATCGAATCTCCTTGCCAAAGCGCCTGTGAGCTCAACTCTGAACACCCTTGGTT
>JASFYH010000017.1 GCA_030055595.1 Archaeoglobales archaeon
AGTTAGGGAATTGAGGGAAACACTGAGCAAAAGTATGGAAGACTTGAGAACAAGCAAGAGTGCAGAGGAGATTCTGAAGAACAAAAAAGTAATCGTAGAAACTCTTTGCAACCTCTGTTTGGCTTATGCTGAGCTAAATAGAAAAGCTGAACTGTTGAACTCGCTAAGCGATCTTAAATTCTACACAAAAGAAAGTCTTCAGGAGCTTTTGAATTCTATAAAAACCCTTGAGTTGATGATAAAAGAAAATTTAAACATTGAAGACGATTTTGTTGAAAGGCTTAAGGTTTTACTGCACAGGGTGATAAGGGAAGTTGAAATGTAAGAATCTAGGGCACATAGCTTTCTCTGACTCTATTAACAACGTTCTCCAATATATTAATAAAATCTTGATCAATAGTAATATTTTCTCTTATCATCAGTATACTCTGCTCAGTGAGATCGTCTATATTTCTTTTCAAATTCTCATCTTCAGTATAATCCTTAAGTTTCTCCAAATAACCCAATAGCTCAGATTTTTCATCAAGCTTAGCACTTGATATCGCGAGGTCACAGATTTTTTCAAGAAGTTCTTTTTTAAGCATTTTTATTTCTCCAATTTCTCTAGATTTAGAAATTTTCTCGAGAATCGATTCAATTTCCGAAAGAAGCATCGACTTGTTCTCTCTTTGTTTAAACAAATTTAAGTCTCTGATAAATTCTTCAATACTCCGGTATCTATCTTCCTTTTTCTTTGCAAGCATCTTTGATATTATCGGATCGAATTTCCTAAGCCTTTCATTGAAGCTTGAAACAAGTGGGAACGGTTCGGGCTTAATTATTTCTCTCATTGTTTCCACAGCAGAATCCGATTGATAAGGAAGTTTTCCAGTCAAAAGTTCGAAAAAACGAGTCCCAGCTGGAATATGTCTGTTCTACTGTCAGTCTCTCCATACACAGTCCTATCCAATTGTTCTGGGGCAGAGTATTGTAGAGTCAGTCCTTTAAACGCTGTTGCAGTTGTAGAAGTTTCCCTAACCTTTGCAAGCCCCAGTCGGCTATCTTCGGCGTCATTTCTGCAAAGATAAGAATATTGTTTGGTTTCAGATCTCTGTGAATTATGTTTTTGGAATGCGCAAAGTTAAGACCATCTGCTATACCCTCGACGATCTTAACTGTAATCTCTTCATTTATCGGCTTTGGATAACTTCCAAGATCTCTTATTCTCTTTCATCCGATTTCAACTCCTTCACCGAATTCAAGCTCAAAATGAGGCACGGGCTCCTCAAAGGCTCCAAAGAGTTTAACTATGTTCGGATGATTCATATTTTTCCATGTTTCTACCTCCTTTAAAAATGCCCTTCTTGACTTTTCATCGATGTGAGGAATCTTTAATGCGATAATTTTCCCATCTGATTTCCTTTTAACTTTAAAGACCCTAGCAAAGCCACCTTCACCTATAAATTCCAGTGGCTCGTATTTACTGGTTAGTGGGGTAGGAAAGTCTTTTAGTTTTTCCATGGGTTTGTCAATGGGGTTTTTGAATTTCAGAGCTCGAGACCGTTTTTTTGAATTCTATTGGTTTCGCTTCGGGCTTTTAGTCCTCCATTTTTGTTGGTTTAGCCACTTCAAATTCCTTTTCTAATTTTTTGGACTCTCGAACTTGCTTTTTCCCTTTTCTTTTTCTATTTACGATAAATACTGCGGATAGGATGATCAGGATGAATAAAAGCGTAAAAAAGTCGGAAAAATGAGCATCAAGATTGCTAAAAAGATCAAGACAATTCTGCTCGATTTCAGCATAGATCACCTGCTGCCAAACTCTTCAGCCCATTTCTCATATCTTTCGATTTCTTTCTTTGTGAGCGGACTTTTTATCTTCTTAAACGCCTCCTCAAAATCGCTTAAAGTTAGAGGTCTAAGGTTCAGTCTTTTCTTCATCAACTCTTCGAATGGCAAGTTTGCAAGCTCTTCAAGCCTGTTCATCTCCCTTACCATGTTCCACGTCGCTTCTTTGCAGAGCGCGCTCACGTCTCTTCCGGAATAGAACTTTTCCACACATCTTGCTGCTATTGTTTCAAGATCCGCTTTCAGCTCCAATCCTTTGGTATGAATCCTTATCATAGCCTTTATGGCTTCCTTGTCTGGCAAAGGAACGTAGATCCTTCGTGAAAATCTTGAAAGCACCGCTTCATCGAGATCCCAAGGTGTGTTTGTTGCTGCGAGCGTTAAGACAAATCTTTCACTCTTCTTGTCGATGAAGCCATCAAGCTCAGCGAGAATCGTTGCAAGCATTCTGCGAGAAGCTTCGCTCATCTCATCTCTCTTTGTTGTAAGGGCATCGAACTCGTCTATGAAAACTATGCTTGGCGATTTATCTCTTGCTACATCGTAAAGTGCCGAGACTATCTTGCTCGACTCTCCAAAATACTTGCTGAGTATCATGCTGGTTCTAACGTTGAAAAAAGTTGCCTTAAGACTTCCAGCACAGGCTGAGGCAAGCAGGGTTTTTCCCGTTCCGGGAGGACCAAAGAACATGATACCTTTCCATGGCTGGATAGACTCGGGTTTTTGGATCAATGAAAGCACGATCGTTTCTTTCATCAGTCTCTTGACGTCATCAAGACCCGCTATGTCGTTCCAGGTTACCTTGGATTGAGAAATAAAGCTTTTTACGTAGTTTGAGAAATCCTCCTCAGTTTCTTTTCCATTCTCACTCACAGCTCTTCTAATCTTAACATCTGAAGCTTTCTCCCATTTCTCCGCAAGCTTCAAATAGTGTTCCCTATTTGGGGCGTATTTTGCAATCTCTCTCAATAGCTTTGCACACTTCATCGCCGCTTTTTTTGCTTCTTCAGCATCTCCTCTTGCAATCGCTTCTTCGTATTCCTTCTCAGCTTTTCTAAACTCGTTCAAAAGGGCTCCTGAGAGGTCGACTTTCATCTTCACTCCCTGAGCTTCTCTACTTTTCTCATCGCCTTCTCAGGTTCGAGATCGCCTTCTTTCACCGCTCTCATCGTATCCATGATCTTTTTGATCTCTTCATCCTCTTCATAGCCAACGCTTATCGCCTGATCTGTGTAGCCGAGAGCTTTCATTAAGTTCTCATTTAGGTTTTGGGCGTCAAGTTGAATCGTCGCAAGCTTATTTTCGAGTTCTTCGGCAGGCATCTTTTTGAGCGTTTCATAAAGTGGAGAAGACCTGATCAGGGCTTCATTCTCCTTTATTATCATAATGTTGCTAAGAAGCATCATTTGCTTGTTAAGTTGAGCATGTGTTGCCTGCAGATTCTGCTTTCTTTGGCTCAGAGTTTTTATTTTAGTTGCAATTGTTAACTCCTCGCTCCTCGTTTTTGCCCGCTTTCCTTCTTCGAAAAGCAGTGTTATCTGCCTTTCTATATCTGATATCTCTTCTTCAACTTTCCTTATCTGCAGATCGAGCTTTATTTTATCATCTTTTAGCTTTTCCAGAGATATTTCCAGGGGGTTCTTTTTAAAAAATCTGAACATAATTCAGATCTCCTCTTCCTTTTCTATCTTCTTTTTAACCTCGTCAAATATCTTCTCAGGGCTCTCTCCTGACTCAACCTTTGCCCAAGCTTCCATGAGTTCTTTTTCTGCTGGATCTTCCTTAAGACTTTCATCCGCAAGTCTCATTTCGAAAACCCTGTTCAAATCGTCAAGAATGCTGTCAAAATCCTTTCCATCGAGATTTATGTTTATAAGAGCATTTTCGAGCTTCTCAGGCTCTATCGATGTCAACTTTTTCCAAATTCCTTGTGATTCGAGCTCTCTCTGATATCTCTTAACTATTACCAAATTCTTTATGAGTGTATGTTGTCTCTGTGCGGTCATGAAATCCTTCATTCTAAGCTTTTGCTCAAGATCGAGGCTTTTCATCTCCTGAGCTATCATTTTCTTCTTAAGAAAATCTGCACCCACTCCTTCTTGGAAAAGCTGTTTTTTCTTCTTCTCTATCTCGTTTACGTCTTTCTTAATTCTATCCAGCTTATTTCTCAATCTCAACTCTTCCCCCTGGAGTTCTCTCATTGAAAGCTTTTCCAGAGGGTTCTTTTTAAACATGTCCATAATCCCCATCATCTCACCTCCCTTTTAACCAGAACAAGACCAAAATTCTCGAAATACTTAACAAAACCGTATTTATCCGCAAGCTCGTAGAACGCCTTTTTTACATATCTCTCTTCACCGCAAGCAAGGACTTCATTCAGGCTCAGGTGATCCCTGCTCTTCAGCTTTTCCTCGATGCAATTTTTAACCCTCAAATAGGTCTCATTGTCCATCTCAAGCTGAACATACCTTGAAAGCGCTTTCGAGAGTGAATCAACTGGGTTAAATATGATCTCGTTTGTCTCGGTGTCGAGAAGCAGTAGAGAAATACTCTCGCTATAAAAGTTGCGGTGAAATTCTTCAGAATTTATGAAACTCTTGATTCTTTCTTCGAAGCCGAGAGGAGACGCGACTACAATTGCAGTTCTGATTTTTGCCTTTCTAAAGTTCGAAACGTATTTATCAATTTCACCAAGTTCCATTGGATCTGTATCGAAGCCATATTTTGCAAATTTTTGCGGTCTGGTGAAAAAGAAGGCAAGTATTTTTAGTTTCTCTGCACCGAAAATCTTCTTCTCCTTCAGTTCAAATTCCAGCATTGAGCACTGTGGAACATCTTTCAGCTGAAGTCCGAATTCGTCAATCCTTTCAGTTCTGAATTTCCTTCCATTAAACTCAAATTCCTTAAGTTTTGCCTTCAACCTTTCCAGAAAATTTAACTCCATCATTCTCGCTTCTTCAGACTTCAAAAATCTCGAACCCTTTTCTATTTTTTCCTTCATCCCCGTTATCTCAGCGATCATTTTTCTCAGTTTTTCCTCCTTGCTTTCAATTTCCCTTTCCTTAGCCATTATTTCTTCTTCTCTTTTTCTCAGCGCTTCCTCAACCGCTTTTATCTCTCCCATAAATCTTCCTTTAGCATTTTCCAGTTCTTTCTGAAGCTTTTCCTGCACCTCTCTATCCTTCATCTCCGCTATAGCCTTTGCAATCTCCTCTTTTTCCTTTTCAAATCTTTGAATCAGCTCTTCCTTCTCTCTACGCAAGTTCTCAATCTCAATTTCCGATTTCGAAGAAATATCAGAAATTATCTTCGATTTTTCCATTTCAAAACCTTTCTGCATTTCTTGAAGTCTGTTCTCAAGTTCTCTTACCCTAATAGAGAAGTCCTCGACTATTCCCCTCTTTTCCCTATCCCAATCCTCAAACATCGCTCTGAACCAGTCGTATTTGTTTGCTTCTGCAATTGCGTTGTTCAGTTTTTCTTTGTAACCATTCCAGAGACTTCTGAAATGGTAGCGAAGTGCAAGAGATATGTTTGGATTTTCAAGCTGTTCTTCCATCC
The DNA here is from genome assembly GCA_030055595.1 of Archaeoglobales archaeon. Lineage (GTDB taxonomy): Archaea > Halobacteriota > Archaeoglobi > Archaeoglobales > Archaeoglobaceae > WYZ-LMO2. The sequence goes on from JASFYH010000017.1 coordinate 5,389, forward strand.
AGCTATCAATCCCAAGATAGTATGTTTTTAGCAGTTCGTAGACGTTTTTATCTCTTCTACTAAGTTTTTTCACAATATCTTCAATGCTAAGCACTTCCAAAACGTTGAACTTGGTTATTTCATCGACGAATACGAGATCTTCATCGTTGAATCTTCTCTGATCAAAGTTCTCTCCGTTTATTTTAAAACTCAAGGCTATCAAAGCCAAAGCTGCTTCGAATTTTCCACAAAAAACTTTGTCAAGGTTCTTTATGAACTCCCCGCACTCTCCGTTCAGATATCTTTCGTAGGCTTCGCTTATTTCATTCCATAGTTTTTTTCTCTTTTCAAAGTTCTCTCTATATATGTCTCTTCCCTGTCTGAGCACTCTTTCAGCGCTTGAAAGTAGCATTTTAATGCATTCGCTCTTCCCCTCAAACATTTCCACCACCTAAGAAAAACTCAAGGTCTTTTTTCAACTTCTCAGAGAATCTTTCGACCGCTTCAGCATTTCCAGTAATTCTGAAGTGTAATTTATTCCCATTATCGGAAATCTCTATCTCAACTCTGCCCTTCCTTGTTAGTGAGAAATATTTGTTTGTTCCCGGCAAAATTCTAGCATTATTTCTTGCCATAGCGAGTTCCAATAGTTTTTTTGCTATCTCAGGCTTTTCCAAGCTTCTTACTTCGAATGAAACAGTCTTCATTTCCACTTCTGGGGTTTTTTCCTCGATTAAGGTATAGACTCTGAGCTTTTCTATAGATTTGGGATTCATTTTCGACGTTAGCTCATCAAGAAACTCTGCAAGATTTCTCTCAACGAAAAAAGCTATTCCCCTGATCTTTTCAATTCCAGTGGACTCTTTCCACTTCTCAAGAGTGTATTCTATTCTTTTCCTCTCTGCTTCGTCCTCATAATCGACGCAGACTAAGTGGCGTTTCAACGATCTATAATTTTCAATCAATTATTTAAACTTTTCTTTTTTGGAGAATATTGTAAGTTGGTGAAATGGAGAAATTATGAGAGTGAATGCAAGTAATGTGCTATGGCGACGTCTTTTAGTCTATCGATGCAAAGCAGAAGGGCATCGCGGCTATCTGGAGGAATGCCTTCGGCAACAACGATGAAATTCCCCAGCGAGAATTTATCCCAGCTGAGCTTCTTCACGATTTCCTGATCAAGCAAATCTACAATCCCTTTGTATCTTTGCTCGAAAACTTCTAAGGGGATATTTTTTCCTCTGTATTCGTAAGGGAGCTTCATAAGTCCTATGATCTTATCCATCAAAACAAGAACTTTATTCGGAATCAGATTCAGCCTTTCAGCAGCTTTTATCCTCATCTCGGCTGTCTCAATCTTCCCGGAATCAAGGTATGCGCTGATCACTTCGAGCGCATCTTTGCTCATTAAGCTTTTTGAATACCTCGTTCCAAGAACGTTCAATAGATAATCCGCTATTCTATCCCTAATTTATTCCATTCCCGGCCTGAGTTCTGGTTTAGAAAGGCATGAGTTCACGATCTCTTCAAGTCTCTTGTCTCCGATCTTAACTGTTACGTTATCGCATCTTTCTAAGTAGTCCAAAGGATCTGCAAAAAGACTTTCACCTGTCAGAAGTTCAAACAGAATGACTCCAAAGCTATAAACATCGCTCTTCGCATTTAGATTTCTTCCATCTGATCTGTATAGCTCTGGAGCTGAATAGCAAGGGGTATATCCTCCTCCCCAGTCCGCTATTGCGGGATAGTATTCGCCGTTCTCCTCGAAAACGAGGACGTTCTCAGGCTTGAGATCGCCGTGATAGATCTTATGAGAATGAGCATAGGAAAGAGCCTTTGCAACCCTGTGCATGAATCTGAGCTTTTTCTTTAGCTCGGGATTAATTCTCATTAAATCTCTTAGCGTCATTGGATAGAACTGCATAACAACGAATGGCTTTGGATTTGATCCGAAGTCAAGTGGTTTAACAATGTATGGAATGTTGAGCCTTTTGGTCAGCTGGACGAAGTTTCCGATCTCTTCTATGAAAGCCTTCTCACCTTCTCTGTAGATCTTCAATGCAACAGTGTTTCCATTTTCATCAATTGCTTTGTATACATCTGCAAATGCTCCACCGCCTGCGAGAGCCATTATCTTGTATTTCAAGAACTTTTTCTCTTCTTCGGCTTTTTCTTCCATTTTTTCCAATTTTGGTTTCTCCTCGACTTTTTGAGTAGCCCTGAATTCTAAATCGAACTCCTTCTCGATATTTTGCCTCGTGTCTTCGAAGTCGAACGAAACTCTAATCTTTAATTTATTCATTCCGGGCTCAAAATTCGGCTTAATCTTTATTTTTTCGCTTTTCAGCTTTTTAATGCTTATAGGCTCAATCTTTATTCCTTCAAACTCTACAAGAGCGTTCTCAACTTCAAAGCTTGAATTGAGCAGAATTTCAAGCTCATCTTTTTCTGTCAAAATTCGTTTTGGAATTTCTATCTTGACTTCTGGAATTGCTATGGTTTCTGCTATCTTTGCCAAAGCCCTTGAACGCCAATATTTATCAGATATGTCCCTTGCAACTTCTAAAGCCTCATCAAAAATCTTATCCGCTTCTTCTGACCTTCCAGCCTTAGAAAAAGCTTCTGCAACATTACTTAAAGCCCTTGAACGCCAATATTTATCTGATATGCTCCTTGCAACTTTCAAAGCCTCATCAAAAATTTCATTAGCCTTCTCAAAAAGTGAAACATCCTGATGTAGGTGATTCGACTTTCCAATCTCCTCGATTTTCGTTATATCTTCATGAGCCCATAAATCCGCTTCATAATCCCAGTAACTCGGTTTTATGGGTTTTATAATCCTAATACATTGTGGTTTTCTTTTCACGATTTCAATTTTTTGCATGTTTTTGCTACTCCCCCAAACTTTAAGAGTGGCTGTCTTTTTTTTCATCTCCCACTTTGGTTTTCAAAAAAATGTTTCCATTTTTCGTGGTTCTTAGATCTCCCACTTCAAGTAAGTTAACCTCCAAATAGAAATCATTATTACCTTTCTCCAACTCTTGCAGTCCTTCTGCTAAACTTAACTTTCTTAAACTCACGAAATTAAATTAGAGATGTCATGAATTTAAAACTTATTCATCAATTAGAATAGATCTTCCGACGTCGTAGTGCTTAATGATCTAAACTTTGAAGAGTCGATTAAACCGCTTTGGATATCTTATCAAACCCCTCTCAATTTTACATCTCAATTTGAGGGGGGTGGTGCCTGATCCCTAGAAGCTCTCAATTAACATGGAAGTCCCCTCAATTTTACATCTTAATTCGGTAGGGTCATCTTAATTGAGCTAACGAGTCCAAGTTCTAATTGCTCTCTTCAATTGTTCTCATACTATTCTGCTTTTTAGAGAAAAAAGCATAATACGCTGATCCTATATTTACTTTTAGGTGTATTTTCCTTTTTCCAAAGATAATGTTCTTTTCCCCTTTTGCGTAAAGAATCATATTTTAATCCTTCCCTCCTCTCTTAGGATCTCGAGAATCATCTTCTTGACTTTTTCCTCGATCATTTTCTCAAGATCATTATCAATTACTGCCTCAATTATCTCCTTGCTGTCGAAATTCTTGACTAAGATTGCAAAATCCAGAGAAGCCTTGCATTTCCAGCAAATGTCTCTTCCCGGCTCATTCAACTCGCCGCAAACCAGGCAAACGACAGGCTTAAGCCTTTTAACTTCAGGCTCCCCCTCCTCTTGCTTGAGTAATCCGAGTTCGGTTAGGATTTTTCTGTCCACATCCGTATCCACTACCTTAGCATATCTGCGTAGATGTTTCGAGCCCGGAATATGTCCACTCCTTCTGCTCAGTTGTTGCTCCGTAAGAACAACAGACCAGAGCGTTATTCCCGTATGTCTGAACTTGTATGGGCTGAATTTCTTTTTGATCCCGGCCCTCTTCATAAGCCTGTCGATGATCCTAATGTAAGCAAAATGGTCCACTGGGGCAACGATTCCTTTCTTGAACTTATTTAGATCGATCCACATCGGAGCTTTGGGATCGTCTTTAAGCGGGTGGTTGTTCAGCCAGCGGGTAACATAGGGAAGACTAAAACTAAGATGTGGGGATCTGCGGAATGTTTTGCTTCTTCTCAGTTCAACCCTTATTCCAATGCGATCTCTCACGAAACTCCCGACTGTAAGGGTCAGGAGTTCCTCTGGCCTGCAGGCTAAGTCCAGATGGCACATTATCATCGCTGGATCTCTGTCGTTTATTGCAAAGCTTGCGAGTTTAATTATTTCATCAATACTAAGCAGGTCTTCTCTTGATAGTTCATTGTCCTGAGCCTCCTTTTTCTTTATCTTTGCCGCAAGATCTTCCTTCCCGACGAATTTCAAATACCATTTAATTGCTTTCCTGAACTCATTTACCGTGTTTACCTTAAGTCCTAAGATGTTCAGCTCTGCAAAAACTTTGTTCAACCTTACTTCGTCAATGTTTTCAAGGCTGAGGGGGTATCTTTCGCAGAGCAATCTCAGACACTTTATTTCTCTGCATACTCTTGGAAGGCTCACTCCGTTTGCAAGTCGGAAATCCATGTATTGAAAGATTCGCTCTTTGTTTCCTTTGCCGATTTTACTATTTTTGATAAGTTCTATCTCACTTTCGAGCAGTTTCTCGTAGTCTATGCTCCTCCATTTACTCATCTCCACAGTTTTAATGGCGATTCTAGTATTTAAAACGTTAAACTTTGTTTCCGTGCATTTAACCTCAAATGAAGAGCCACGTCAACCTTTAATACTTAATAAGTATAAGAAAATTAGGGCTTGCTCTCGAAAAGTTTAAGTCGTGCATTGAACTTGCAAAACTATGCACGGCGGGCATTATTTTTAGAGCTCAAAACTGCTTTAGTTCTAAAAATTTAGCTAAAAACTCAGATAAGCGTTCAGAAACGAAATCTTATCAAATTCTTTGAAAACAAAATACAATTTCTCACAGCAATAGCAGTATTCACCATTACTGCCATAGCCCTAAGGATTTTACTGTTTGTCGAAAGTGAACTACCTGATTTACATTTAAATATTATGAAATTAATATTATGAAATCGCTTTGAAAATTTCTTTCCGCATAATCGCAAATAAGCAGTAATTAAAAAAACTCAAATAAATCCTCCTCTCTCGCGATTGGTATTTCACCTAGACTTTCATTTCAAATGGATTGTAACCGAGAAATTCAATAGCTCTCATTCCCGCTCTTATCCCAAGGGCAAGAAAAGGACCAGAATGACCATGGAATCTTGACGCAGAAGCAATTAAGATCTCCCAAATTCCTAGACTGCTATGCATGTAATACTCATTCGTTTCAAATTAATAAGTTTACGACGTTATCTTCAAAAAACAATAGCTAAATGGGAAAAAGTAATAATAAAATTTTATATAGTAAGATTTAAATCCTATAACTACTACTAATTTTATGAACAAAGTGTTAACTTTATTGGTTTGGGTATATTTGATCAGCACAGCGAGTGCGTTGGTAACTTCGATAGACGTTTATTCAGAGATCTCAATGGGCTCGGAAGGAGAGATCGTTTTCAGAGTGAATGGAGATCCCCCGTTCGTTGTTGGGATAAACTTTACAGTTCCAGAAGGCTTTGCCCTCATTGAATGCTTGCCCAACTACAAAATATCGGGAAATAAAGTTGCTATCGCTTTAGTTGGCGAATCTGAAGCCAAGTGTAAAGTAAGAGCTCCTTTCAAATCCGACATCTCCTATGATTTAAATGGATACTGGATTGATCTGCTTAGTGAGAACGAAGGCAGTATTATTGAAAAAATAAACCTAAAAACTCCGCCAAAGACATACAAAGGTCCAGCATCTTCACCACGTTTATCTGACATTCTCAGAGTAAATATGATTGAAATCTCGGATACCGAAGTATACGAAGGCGATACAATAACGCTCTACGTGGATACCGCAACTTATAAGGATGTGACAAGATACGTTGCGATCATTGACGTTTATGATTACATGAATTTGAAGTCTATAAACGAAATAGATACCACAAGTGTTGCAAGCAAGGCTAAATGGAAAGTAACGCTGGGTGAAGAAGGAAAGATCAACGAATTCACAGTAAACACTTCGAGATACGACATTGATGTTGGATACTACGTAGTTGTCGTGTATATAAACAAAACCGCTTTTGATGACTCATTGATATTCAGAGTGAAATTCTCAAGCACTTCAAAAGAAGAAACGAAAACCACTCCTTCAATTACACAAAATAGCTTGACTTCTAAGCTATATCTGGAAATGAATGGTGAAAGAAAATTGATTGTATCGTCAGATTTGATGAAGCAGATAAATATCCTGGGCTTATCAATAAAATCTAACGAGACAACAGAAGCGGACATTTCAATATCTAAGCTCCCTTCGTTGCCAAGCGGTGTCAAGAGTCCAACTGGAACCTTGCTTTACGTGTGGGACATAACGCTCAGATCTTCGAAGCCAGCGAGTTTTGAGGGATACATAGAGTTTTTGATAGACAGAGGCATGATCTCTGAAAAAGGTTACAATCCAGACGATGCCGAAATAGTCTTTTTGAGATACGACAAAGAGTGGAGTGAGCTAAATGCTACTTTGTTTAAAAAAGATGATGCTTACAACTACTACATTGTAAAAACTCCCGGCTTCAGTTACTTTACTGCGGTCATTAAAGCTCCAGAAACGTCTACACAACAAACACCCGCCTTTAGTCAAGCTCCGCCCTCTACGCAATCTCCGTCTACGCACTCCTCCTCACAACCCTCAACTCAAACTTCGCAAAGAACAGCGGAATATCAAACCACTTCTGCCCCCTCATCCCAGATTAATGCACAAGGTTCGACATTCTTGAACTTGGAGCTCGTAATTCTTATAATGCTCGGAATGATGGGAGTTATGATAGTAATTTTGATCGGCTTTATGGTTTTAATGTTTAGAATTGGAGGTGAAAGGAGGTGAAAGCTGGGCTTTTACTTATTTTTATTGCATTACTGATTTCAACAGCAAGTGCCATTACAAGCAAAGACTACATAGAAATATTCTTTGATGATGATACAATAACTAAGGATGAACTTTTGAATATATTAAGCGCCTACATGCTCAACGAAGATTATCAAGGGAAGAATTTGAAGCTTGAATGGCTGAGAGACGCAAGCTACGTTTACGTATATTGGGATGGAAAACCAAAGAGGATAATTGATTCAGCCAGTAGTGAAGTGGTTATATACAAGCCAGTTAAGAGTATTGTAGTTCTAAATAGCGATTCTGGACTGGCTGTGCAAATTCTTGGCTCTAAGGACAGAGTAGTGGGAGTTAGCACTTCTGTAAAGAATTCTTACAAAATGCTTCCTGAGATAAGCCAAAAACCTTCTGTGGGTCTATGGAACGACCCGAATATAGAAGAGATCGTCAAAATGGCTCCAGATTTAGTTTTATCATACGTTCGATGGCCAACTTCTGACAAATTGGAGAATCAGCTTGCTGGAACAGGAATTACAGTCGTTAGACTCGATTTTTATATCCTCGATACAATGAAAGAAGAAATGAAAAAGCTCGGATCTATTTTAGATGCTGAGAAGTATGCTGAAGAATACATAAAGTGGTTTGAATATTATGTAAACCTGGTAACGTCAAGAATTCCAGAAGAGGAGAAAAAAGTTAAGGTTTACACAACTGGTGGGACAAAGGCCCCTCTACGTGCGTTTGCAGAAGGAACCGGGTTGTTCACGTTATCAGTTCTGGCTGGAGGTAAAAACGTCCTTGAAGGGCGTAATGGTTACTTTGATGTAACGGTGGAAGAGCTATTAAATTGGAAACCAGAAGTTATACTTCGCTGGAGCTCAGCTGGCGGTTATGAAGTCGATGATGAAACTGAACTGATAAAAGATTATAATGGTGTTTTGAATGCACTCCAGAGCTATTCTGAAGAGATCCCAGCAATCAAAAATGAGAGGATTTATGTTCTTTCAAGTAAAATCGGCACCAGCCCCTCTGCTCCAGTAAGTCTTGTTGCAGTAGCGAAGGCGTTGTATCCAGAAAATTACGGTGATTTAGATCCAGTGGCAATTCATCAAGAATTCATCGACAAATTCCTTGGAATAAACTTTGATGTCAAAACTCAAGGAGCTTTCTTCTACTCCAAGAGTTTTGGATGGTGATCGAACATGAAGTATACATTTATATTATTACTTTTATTAATACCGTTGTCTTTTGGAATTTCTTCTGCCTCTACCAGCAGGGAATACATAGAGTTGTTCTTTTCAGACGAGAGGATAGATATCGAGGAGCTTTTAAACTCAATAACAGCTTACATGCTCAACGAAGATTATCAAGGGAAAAATTTGAAGCTTGAATGGCTGAGAGACGCAAGCTACGTTTACGTATATTGGGGTGGAAAACCAAAGACGTTTGTGGACGTTAATGGAAACCCATTGAAAATTTACAAGCCTATTAAGAAAATTGTAACTTATCACCACCAGCATGCAGAGATGTTAATGATATTGGGCTTGGAGGATAAAGTAGTAGGTGTTAGAGACACATTTGCGATTCAGAAAAACAGATATCCGATCTTACACACAAAGCCAAGCGTTGGCTCAGGAGACAATCCGAACTTGGAAAAAATTATAGAATTGGATCCAGACGTGGTTGTAGCATATGGTTGGTATCCTGCTGTAGGAACAATTGAAGAACTTTCTAATCTCCCTGACAGAGTTATATCCATAATGAGGGTCGGGTTCACTGGAGATCCAATTGGAAAAGGTTATGTTGGAATCGATGCTATGAAAAAAGAAGTCTTGGACTTTGCATCGCTTTTCGATCAAGAAGTAATGAAAAGGGCTCAGAAATATTTGGAATGGCATGATAGATACATTAATATCGTGCTTGAGAGGGTCTCAAAGATACCAGAAAATGAGAAATTAAAGGTATTTGTAGAGAGCTCCGAAGGCAGTTACGGAAGAAGCAATACGAGGCTTGGCATAGGTCTGGGACATCCAGCCCATGGATTGGTAGAGCTCGCTGGGGGTAAAAACATAGGAGCGGGGAACATACCTTTTAATCCCACCTATAATACAGAATATAACGACATTTCGGTAGAATTCGTGCTAGAGAATAACCCGGATATAATAGTTGGAAGAGCTATGGGCACAATTTCTGGTCAAGGCGCATTAAGACCATGGGAAAGAACTGACGATGGCGCAGTCAAAGCTTATTACAATGACATTAAGAACGTTTTTAACTTAACAAATGCTGTGCGTAATGATAGGGTTTATGTTATTACAAACGATTGGGCAATAACACCAAACTATCCATCCGCTCTCGTAGCGTTGGCTAAGTGGTTTTATCCAGAGCTATTTGCAGACTTAGACCCATGCAAGGTCTTTGAAGAATACGTAGACCTTCTCGGAGTTTCGAAAGCCGTTCTTAACCACAGGTCATTCACTTATCCCGCGATATGCATATGAGAATTTTTACAGATCTAAATCTAATCAAAAAAGCTGTTTGAGGAGGTGATCGTGTGAAACAATTTTTATTTTTAGTTTTTTTACTTTTAACAGTATTGGTGTCCCCAACACCTGCCTCGACACCAGATAAATATAGGAACTTGTTTTTCAGTAATGAATACCTTGATAAGGATGATTTAAGTGACGCAATTATTGCCTATATGCTCGATGAGCCCTATAAAGGGGAAAAAATAAACGTTGAATGGTTGAAAGACGCTTCGTATGTTTACGTTTACTGGAATGGGAATCCTAAAAAAATTTACATGTCCGACGGAAGAGAGAAAGTTTTCTATAAACCCATAAGAAAAATAATTCCTTTGAACCCATCTGCAGCTGACGCTATAAGAGTTCTCAGCGCTTCAAATCTCGTAGTAGGCATAGAAACCGCGACTGTGAAACCAAACTATCTCCCAGAATATCTAAATCTACCATTGATAGGTCCGGGTAACAATCCGAACTTCGAGTTGATCTTTAAACTTGACCCAGATGTGGTAATTGCCTACGTTCCAGGAGTATACAATCCCGGATATGATGCGCTCGAAGCTCAGCTTGAGCCAAAGATAACTGTTGTCCGCTTAGATTTTTACAAGCCCGAAACTATAGAGGAGGAAATGCTCAAGTTGGGAGAGTTGCTTGGTAAGGAAGAAAGGGCAAGAGATTTTATTGAGTGGAGAAAACATTATTTCAATATTGTTAAAGAAAGAATCAAATCAGTTGAGAGTAAGCCAAGGGTCTTTATAGACTATGGTCCCGGAAGAGTAATAACATCGGGAAGATTAACAGTCGCTTCCAATACTGGATTACACCAACTTGTTGAATTTACTGGAGGAATAAACGTCGGAGCTGACTTAAACCCAAGCATCGCAAGAATTCTCAGCCCCTATAGTCCCGGTTACTATGCGGTCGATTACGAGTGGATAATATCTCAGCAACCCGAGATAATAATAGGGCAAGCATCTGGCCTTAATTCGAGAAGTGGTGGTTTTGAAACAAACGATTTAAGTGCTCTAAAAGACTATTACAATGAAATAATTTCAATTCCAGGGATTGAAAATACCCCTGCAGTTCAAAATAAGAAGATCTATATTATACACGGGGATATAACCTCAAGACTTAATGACGTCGTAGGATTGCTCTTCCATGCCATGTGGTTCCACCCGGACTTGTTCAGCGACATAGAACCGCTGGACGTTCTCCAGGAATACATAGACAAATTTACTTCTTCTAAAATGAACGTTAGAACCCAGGGTATTTACGTATATCACCCTGAACTATATCCGAACGGAAGATAAACATGAGAGCGGGATTGCAGGCTAACAAAGACGTGGAGAGAATAAAAAGAGAATATAAGAAGTTTATAGGTCGAAAAATCACCTTTATAATTTTTTCTATTTTGCTAATTGCCATATTTGCAGGTTTAGCAGCAACACTTGGCTCATACCAGATTCACCCGATCGAAGTTTATGGAATAGTTTTGAATGGGTTCATGAATTCCATTTTAACAGGCTTCTATTGGAATCCAGAAACGACAAAAGAAATGGTAGTTTGGAATCTAAGACTACCAAGAATTCTCCTTGCAGTTCTCGCTGGGATGGGCTTTGCCATTGCGGGAGCTATGACTCAGGGGATCCTCAGAAATCCCTTAGCAACACCATACACCTTAGGCATTGCTTCTGGGGCTGCACTAGGAGCAGCAATAGCGATAATACTCACGAAAGGTATAATCTTTGGGAAATATTTGATCGTTGGAAATGCATTCGTGTTTTCTTTAATTCCAACCTTTGTAATTCTTGGACTTACAAGACTCAAGAAAGCTACTCCAGAAACAATGGTCCTTGCTGGAATCGCAATGATGTATATTTTTAGTGCGGTAACCACAGTTTTAATGTATTTCGCAGAGAGCGATGCGGTTAAAGCAGCATACTTTTGGACTGTGGGCGACCTCGGTAGAGCTCAGTGGGACGCAGTGATCGTTGCATTTGTAGCATTAATCTTAATCTCTCCTATTTTAATGATAAAAGCTTGGGATGTTAACATAATAATGGGTGCGGGAGATGATACCGCCAAGAGCTTAGGAATAAATCCAGAAAAAACAAGAATATTCATTATGCTACTCTCTTGTCTTTTGACAGCAACAATAGTCAGTTTTGTTGGAACAATTGGTTTTATATGCCTGGTCGCCCCGCATATTACGAGGATTATAATAGGCGGAGATAATCGATATCTCGTCCCTGCTTCAGGTTTCTTTGGTGGAGCTTTACTTCTTATTTGCGATACAATTGCTAGAACGATAATAGCTCCAATCGTTCTACCTGTGGGAGTGGTAACCGCTTTCTTAGGCGGGCCAATGTTTCTGTATATTCTGCTAAGAAAGAAAAAGGACTATTGGTGAGATTATGAAGATAAGAGTCATTGATCTTGAATTTAGTTATTCAAGCGTTCCAGTATTAGAAAATATTTGTCTCGAAGTTGGTAAGTCAGAGATCGTATCTGTTCTCGGTCCAAATGGTGCTGGAAAGTCCACACTTATAAAATGCATCGATAGAATACTCAAGCCAAATAAAGGGACGGTATTTATAGATGAAAAAGATTTGAGACTGTTTTCTCAGCTTGAAATTGCAAAGAAGATAGGCTACATCCCACAAGGAGCAAAATATAGTTTTTCAGCTACTGTTTTCGAGGTAATACTAATGGGAAGAAAACCACACATAACTTGGAGAACTAGCGAAGAGGACATAGATAGGGTTGTGGAAGTCATAAAAATGTTGAACCTTGAAGAATTTTCAATGAGAGATGTAAACGAACTTAGCGGTGGTCAACAGCAGAGGGTTTTTATCGCAAGGGCTTTGGCTCAAGAACCAGAAATTCTCCTTCTTGACGAGCCCACGAGCAACCTCGACATAAAGGTTCAACTTGAAGTTTTAGACATAATAAAAGAGGTTGTTAAAAAGAGAGAGATGTCTGCAATAATGGCTATGCACGATCTAAATCTTGCCTCAAGATACTCTGACAAAATCATTATGATGAGAGACGGAAAAATATTCGCGGTTGGAGAACCAAGCCAAGTCTTGACTCCAGAGAACATAAAAAGTGTTTATGGTGTTGAAGTAGAGGTAGTAAAAAGCAATGGCTCTACTTTCGTGCTACCATTAAGACCTTTAAGAGGAAATTTTAATTAGTTTTCAAACTCAGCGAACGAGTTAGACATATCGAGACTGATTAGGTCACAAAGTAGCCCAAAATTCGGGAAAATAGACAGAAATAAAATAACCATTGAATAAAACATAATAGTTCAGAAAGTTTAATTAGCATTCTGCCAATTTTCTGTATGAGACATCTGATCTCCATAGCGGACTTGAGCAGAGAAGAGATCCTTGAATTGCTAAAGCTCGCATTGAAGCTAAAAGAGGAAAGAAAAAAGGGAATTTTTGAAGAAAAGCTGAAGAACAAGACGCTTGCAATGCTCTTTGAATTGCCCTCAACGAGGACAAGGATCTCTTTTGAGGTTGCAATGCTTGAGCTTGGCGGAAATGCGCTTTATTTGAACTGGAATGACTTGCAGTTGGGCAGAGGGGAGCCGATAAAGGACACTGCAAGGGTTATGAGCAGATATGCCCACGGGATCATGATCAGGGCAAGAAGGCATGAAACAATTGTTGAATTGGCTAAATTCTCTTCTATACCCGTAATAAACGGTTTAAGCAATCTGGAGCATCCTTGTCAAGTTCTTGCGGATCTTCTCACGATCTATGAGCATAAAGGTTTGAAAGCAAAGATCACTTGGCTAGGTGATGGAAACAACGTCTGCAACTCTTTGATTCTGCTTTCAGCAATTCTTGGGCTTGAAATGGTCGTAGCATGTCCAAAGGGCTATGAACCCGCTTTATTCTCCAAAGCTCTTGAAATCGGTGGTAAAGTGAGGATCGAGAGAGATCCCAAGAAGGCGGTTGAGAATGCTGATGTCCTTTACACTGACGTATGGGTTTCAATGGGGCAGGAAGCGGAGAAGGAGAAGAGACTTAGGGATTTCAGGGGCTACGAGATCTCAATGGAGCTCGTTAAATTAGCAAATGATCCCATAATTATGCACTGCATGCCAGTGCACAGAGGAGAAGAGATCATGGATGAAGTCATAGAAAGCAAAAATTCAGTGATCTACGAACAAGCTGAGAACAGATTGCATATGCAAAAGGCGATATTGCTGAAGTTTTTGAGCTAAATAATTCGTTTATTTTTGGATTAATCTATTGCGTGTCGCAGTTAAAATCTCTTCTCATTTTTGCTTTCAATCTATACTCATAGCACTTTCAAGTTTTAATTACGATCGAAAAATTTAAATCTTTTGCTGTTTACTTATGAAGGGGCTGATGTAGTTTCGGAGTGTTGTCCGTGGTCACCTCCGAGATGAGGCCCCCCCTCCAGTGGAGTCTCAAACAGCTCTTTTAGTTTCCTTAAACTTATCTTACTGTCGCTTTTTACAGGCAAAAGATCTTCCGTGAAGTATTTGAGAATTGGAACACTTTCTACACCTTTTCGGTCTAAAAGCTCCAGAATTGCTTGTGTGGACACTTCAGGCATCGACTTTATCTCTTCCTCGCTCAGGGATACCAGTGCAAATTCACTTTCGTCACAGCGATCCTTTAGATTGCTTTGAGAGCGAAACTTAGAGGATTGGGACCTAGCATTTCAGACTATTTTGGATAACTTAAAAGAATCTTTAACCAAGGCTTATGTTACAATGCTGTTAGGAAAAGGTAGAGTAAGCTTGAATAGCAAGGGCTCCTTAGAAGTGAACCTATTAGAGGATTTAGGAACGATTGGATTAATTCTAAAGGCGAGGTTAAACTCAGAAGGCAAAAAACTCAATATACTTGGAGGCCTCGAATTGGGATGTAAAAACTTTATTCGGGAGGATTGAACTACAGTCGTTTTGACGCCTCTCTGTAAATTGGATCAAGAAAATCGTATTCCGTGTCCCTTTTTTCTATTATGCTTGCTGCGATCAGTTTTTGAAGACTTTCGTATAGCGATTTATCGTAGACTGGCCTTCCAAGACGTGACTCTGCAAAGTATCCTATGTTTTTCCAGTTCCTGTAACCCACCGCTATGGCTTTGAGCACGTGTTCATAGAGCCGGGAGCCTTTAATCAGGCTTGATAGCTCCCTGACCGCTATTTTCACGGCCTCGTCCACAACCTGATCCAGCACCTTTATGTTCTTTTTTCTAACAGCCATGTATCCGTAGAGGGTCAGCCATCCGGGTATTCCGTCAAGGATCTCAACAGCTTTCTCAATTTCTTCCATGGATACGCTCATTCCGGATTCATTAAAGCCCGCTTCAAGAAATTCGAGCGATTTCTCTTTTGAGAAACGTTCAACATTTATTACTTCCCGGGTCCTGCCATAAAGGGGGCTTTCAGAGTCGCCAAAACCAAGAAATTCATTTAGAATGCCCACTTCGGAACCGCTGAGGACAAACTTAACTCTGCGAAGATTGTCATAGCTGTAGGGCGATGATTTTCCTGAAATCTATTTTACCATGGCCCCTAAGATATCTCATTTCCTGTGCTTCGTCAACGATGATCAGAAATGAAGTGTCATTGTCCTCTGCGTATTCTTCCAGTTTCTCAAATATCGAGCTCACGGACAGCTCTTTTTCTCTCCAGTCGAATTCCAGATGCGTTTCGAAGATTCCAACACCCCTTATCTTTTTCAAATAATCCGCGATTTTCTCGAGACCTCTCTTCCTTTTACTGAATTCCTCCGAAAGTATTTTGTATAAGCTCATTTTTGAATAACCATACTCCGACAACTTTCTGGCATCGATGAAAACGTATGGAAAACCGCTTTCGCCAGCAAATACTTTGAGCAGGGAGTTTTTTCCTATCCTCCTGACTCCGAGAACCATCCTGTCGAAGAGCTCCTTTCTTGTTTCTTTTGGTGCGGGATCGAACAGCATACTTACACCCCTGTTAGTGACTTACACCGGTGTAAGTTATGAATTTTCCTGCCCACATCCCATTTTGGTCTGATTTCAACTCTCGTTTTCCCTCTTACTTCAAAAGAGCTTGAATTCCTTTCAATCCCATTTTGGTCTGATTTCAACTTCTTTTCGATGAAAAGGAGAAATTCGTTAAGAAAATCTTTCAATCCCATTTTGGTCTGATTTCAACATCAACGAAATAATGACATTCTTCAAAGAAACGAGTGACTTTCAATCCCATTTTGGTCTGATTTCAACTGTTGAAAGAAATGGGAAGCAAGTAAAACTAAGTGATTACTTTCAATCCCATTTTGGTCTGATTTCAACGTTCACATAAGCGAAAATGGTGTCTTTGTAGGTCAAAACTTTCAATCCCATTTTGGTCTGATTTCAACTACAATTCCCCCAGTTTTCCCCTTCCGAGTCCAGCAACTTTCAATCCCATTTTGGTCTGATTTCAACGAAAATCATCCTCATCAACAATATAATTCGTTGCCCACTTTCAATCCCATTTTGGTCTGATTTCAACTGTATTTGAATGGTGATAGACAGAGCATACTGTTATCTTTCAATCCCATTTTGGTCTGATTTCAACTGTGAAATTAAGTGATGATGTATTAGTAGTGAGTGCCTTTCAATCCCATTTTGGTCTGATTTCAACAGATTCTTTATAGCGAGGATCCTCACGACGGGTTTTTCTTTCAATCCCATTTTGGTCTGATTTCAACCATTTGTTACTCCACTCTCACCACCTACAACCTTCCATGACTTTCAATCCCATTTTGGTCTGATTTCAACGGTTTACATTTTGAATTCTATAATTCCTCCAAAAAATCTTTCAATCCCATTTTGGTCTGATTTCAACGAGTAAAGATAATAGTATCAGATATGATTGACACTTGCTTTCAATCCCATTTTGGTCTGATTTCAACCCCGTCATGGTTTCAGCTTAAGGTGAAATTATGAGCCTCTTTCAATCCCATTTTGGTCTGATTTCAACCGCTTTCGACAGTTTCAACCTTAAAAGAACCGCATAACTTTCAATCCCATTTTGGTCTGATTTCAACCAACTTTCGTTTCTGTAAATGATTGTTCTTTTTCAATCAACTTTCAATCCCATTTTGGTCTGATTTCAACGTTACTTAAATGCAGTTGGATTTGTAAAACTACCAGACTTTCAATCCCATTTTGGTCTGATTTCAACCTGCACGAAGATAGAGGAGGTAAGGAGTGATCCACTACTTTCAATCCCATTTTGGTCTGATTTCAACAGAAAGCCGTGATGGATTACATAAACAATCTTGAAATCTTTCAATCCCATTTTGGTCTGATTTCAACGAAAGATCTGTTTGTAGCAAGCGTTTCAGTGTTTGACTTTCAATCCCATTTTGGTCTGATTTCAACCTCCCGATCACTTCCCCGAGGACGTCATTGCAGTCCCCTTTCAATCCCATTTTGGTCTGATTTCAACAGAAAGGTAGAACATATAAACAAAAAACCTTCGACCACTTTCAATCCCATTTTGGTCTGATTTCAACCTGCTTAATTTAGTATTGATGAAGTGGGACAATGAATGATATAACTTTCAATCCCATTTTGGTCTGATTTCAACATCTCCAAGATTAAACAAACTAAGGCTACGTCGCTTCTTTCAATCCCATTTTGGTCTGATTTCAACGAGAAAAGAATATGAGAAAATATTAAATGAGATTATCTTTCAATCCCATTTTGGTCTGATTTCAACGGTAATTCATTTACAAATTTTTCAATATCGTCCACCTTCTTTCAATCCCATTTTGGTCTGATTTCAACAACAAGTGGGTTTATGGTGTATATGAGTTTGAGGGAGCTTTCAATCCCATTTTGGTCTGATTTCAACAAGCTATTAAGATAGTATATAGAACTCTCGAAAGGGACTTTCAATCCCATTTTGGTCTGATTTCAACATCCATTGCATAGCTATTTAATTTTATGCCCTCGGTCCTTTCAATCCCATTTTGGTCTGATTTCAACAAAAGTTACATAGGGCACCCGGCAACTGCCGCACTAATCTTTCAATCCCATTTTGGTCTGATTTCAACAAATGATCTACATACTTAACGCCATAGTACCCCCTAAACTTTCAATCCCATTTTGGTCTGATTTCAACAAGAAAAAAACTTCCAATTCCCTATCGAAGAAAAAAACTTTCAATCCCATTTTGGTCTGATTTCAACGCTAATCATTGCTGTTTTTGTTTCTTTTCTTTGCATTCTTTCAATCCCATTTTGGTCTGATTTCAACTTTGGCGTCTCCTGTTACTGAATACCAAAATCCAATCTTTCAATCCCATTTTGGTCTGATTTCAACTTTGCTACTACGATTTTATAGCCTAAAGCCTTGCCCGAACTTTCAATCCCATTTTGGTCTGATTTCAACCTGCGAAAGTCAGAAAATAACCTTATTTTTTTTGCATGCTTTCAATCCCATTTTGGTCTGATTTCAACCTGCGAAAGTCAGAAAATAACCTTATTTTTTTTGCATGCTTTCAATCCCATTTTGGTCTGATTTCAACTATATTGTGAACTTTCTGCTTCTCTCCAAACTCCTTTCTTTCAATCCCATTTTGGTCTGATTTCAACATGTTTTGTGGAAAGGTGAAAATAATTGTGAACACGAACTTTCAATCCCATTTTGGTCTGATTTCAACGTTGATATAACAACCGGATTTGAGTTAGTATATGCATTCTTTCAATCCCATTTTGGTCTGATTTCAACCATATAGGCTCTATAACGTGAACTTTTGAATGGGTAACTTTCAATCCCATTTTGGTCTGATTTCAACCAAAAACAACGTAGAGAGGGGGTATGTGAAAGAGTTCACTTTCAATCCCATTTTGGTCTGATTTCAACTATTTCAAGCCCTGCATGTTGATTGCATGCAGAGCTTCTTTCAATCCCATTTTGGTCTGATTTCAACTACTCAGCGAAATCACGGTCAGCCAAGAGCTAAATTATCTTTCAATCCCATTTTGGTCTGATTTCAACGGTTTATGTGCTAAATGCGCTTGTTCCGCCAAGTAGCCTTTCAATCCCATTTTGGTCTGATTTCAACAAAGAGTCTTTTTTATATTCTCCCATGTCTCTATTATCTTTCAATCCCATTTTGGTCTGATTTCAACGGGACTAAGTCAAGCAAGAGGAGCACTTACTATTGCACTTTCAATCCCATTTTGGTCTGATTTCAACACATCCACATCTACCACAGTTTAATAAAAAATCATCCTTTCAATCCCATTTTGGTCTGATTTCAACCTTTCAATTTCTGATTTCATCTCGCTTTTAATTGGTGCTTTCAATCCCATTTTGGTCTGATTTCAACTTTACATGTTCATAATTGAAGAAAGCATTCAAGCAACTTTCAATCCCATTTTGGTCTGATTTCAACAGCCCAATACCAAACCAAGCTTTTATTTTTAACTTTCCGCTTTCAATCCCATTTTGGTCTGATTTCAACTACCTTCACCCCCTACACATTTTTTATTACATAAATTTCTTTCAATCCCATTTTGGTCTGATTTCAACAATAATTTTAGTCTCTATTCCAAATTTCAATGTAGTTGCATATTCAGACTTTCAATCCCATTTTGGTCTGATTTCAACGCTCGCTTGGAATGGCTAAACTACAAGCTCGGGAAATCTTTCAATCCCATTTTGGTCTGATTTCAACGTATCAATATTAACGCAAAGGAGATATAGAAAAATAAAAATTTTGTAATTACTTTCAATCCCATTTTGGTCTGATTTCAACAAGTAAGTGGAGGTGAGAATATGATTGTAGCAACAGGCTTTCAATCCCATTTTGGTCTGATTTCAACCCTTATGAATTTTTACTCCTTTCTCAATTTAAAGCTTTCTAATGCCCTCTTTTATTTATATACTCTCGCAAACCTCCAAAGTTGCAACTCATTTATAAAGGCATGCGACTTTTTTCTTCGCATTCTTTTTGAATAAAATTGAATTTAAAAAGCTTTTTTAAAAATCAAAGAAATTTCAGCAGGGTGGAGCTTAAGAATAAAAATAGAAAAGCCCAGATTGGCAAAAGGAGGAAGTATAAAAAATAAGTCTTTGTAATAATAAAGGAAAATTTTATCGCGTGCGACTTGCTATTTTGACTTTGATTTTGATTTAAGGCTTTTAAAAGGTTTTTTGTTGAGTTTTAAGGAATTTGCTCAGGGATTAATTTAAATAATTGAAGGACTTTGTAATTCAAAAGAACAGTAAAACTCTCGTTTAAGAGTTGATAAATATCTAAATACGACTTTTTATCCTTTTTACTTCCTCCACGATCTTTGGCAGTATCTCACCAGCCTTTCCATAGAATACGACGTCAAATATGTGGTCTGCAACAGTTGATTCTGCATTTATTAGTATCATCTTTGCCCCATTGCTCTTCGCTATGTATGGAAGCTCCGCCGCAGGATAAACGACAAGGCTTGAGCCTACAACCAGAAAGGCATCAGCTCTCCTCGACTCCTCGATTGCCTGATATAGCACTGTCGATGGCAGGGGTTCGCCAAAAAGAACAACTTTTGGCTTTACGTAATAACTTCCGCAGTGTTTGCACTTCGGTATATCGCTATTCTGAAGCAAATCCGAAAAATCCTCCCAGCTATATTCTTTGCGACAGTCAAGGCATTTTAATTTCTCTATGCTTCCATGTAGCTCGTAAACCTTTTTGCTTCCCGCTCTCTGATGGAGCATGTCAATATTTTGAGTTATTACTGCCTTAACAATTCCCATTTTTTCAAGTTCTGCGATTGCATAATGGGCGGGATTTGGTTCAGCGGAAGTATTTTTCATGAGCTCCATCGAGAATTCCCAGAAAGCTCTTGGATTTCTCCTAAATCCCTGAATTGAAGCAACTTCTTCTGGGTCATACTTTTTCCATAACCCATCTTCACCACGGAAAGTTGGAATACCGCTCTCCGCAGATATTCCCGCTCCAGTAAAAACTACCGCATTCTTCGATTTTGCCAAAATTTCCGCTGAGAGTTTTATTTTATCATCAATACCATTAGCCATAAAATTCGTTTAATTGGAAATTAAAAAACTTTGCTGTTCACTGCGGGTTTTGGAATGCTATAAAGAGAGGGCTGGGAAACGAAAACTTAATAATTTGGTTTGCAAAATTCTCAAGGTGTCGAGCTGGGAGGAGTATTCAAAGAGCATTGAAAAGAGCAAGGAGTATCACGAACGCTATCATCGTGCGGTAAATCATCCGATAAGGAAGGAAATATTAAAGCTGATTCTAAAGGGTCTAAGCGAAGAACAGATAGCAAGAGAACTCAATTTATCAAGCTCGGAACTCAATTATCACCTTCAGGTTCTCCTTCAGGGATTCTGCATAAAGAGAGTTGACGGAAAGCTCGTTTTGACACAGGAGGGGAGAGTAGTTGAGCACATCTAAGCTTCGAATCGCCTTAGCCCAGCAGAAAATAGCTCCTGACAGAGAAGCGAATCTTATGAAAGGTTTGAGCCTGATTAAGAGAGCACTGCAAGTTAAAGCGAATTTGGTTATCCTTCCGGAACTTTTTAACACTGGACTTTATGAAAACTGCCTCTTATCGGTTGAAAAGCTCGAAAAAGAGCTGGAAATGATCCTGAAACTTTCAAAAGAAAGGGATCTGGTAATCGTTGCGGGAGTCGCTGAGAAAAGCGACGCCTTATACGATTCAGCAGTCATCATAAACCGTGGAGAGATCTTGGGCATTCACAGAAAAAATCTTCTCTTTCCGCTCAACAGGGAGAAGGAATTTTTCAAGTCTGGAAATAAGCTTGAGGTCTTTGAAACTCCCATAGGCAGAATTGGTGTCTTGATCTGCTACGAAATAAGATTTCCAGAACTTGCAAGGAGATTGATGAAGAAAAGAGCTGAGATCATTGCTGTGCCTGCGGAGTTTCCAAAGCAGAGAATTGAGCACTGGAAGACATTGCTGAGGGCAAGAGCGATAGAAAACCAGCTATTCGTTGCGGGTGTTAACTGCGTTGAAGGGGATCTCGACTACGGGGGCAACTCAATGCTTGTCGATCCTGAGGGAAAAGTGCTCTTGGAAGCGGGGATCTATCAGGAAGTCCTGATGGCGGACATAGATCTGTCGGATGTTCAGAAAACGCGGGAAAAGCTTCCTTTTTTGAAGGACTATGAGAGTCTTGATCCTCCGTCCCGCTGAGGTTCTTAGCGAGACTGTCGAAATGTTCAGAAAAGCGGGAATCGAAGCTTACGGATGCCCATTTGTCGCATTGCGGTATGAGAACTTTCAGGTGCCCCCGCATGACTTTGCAATAGTTACGAGCCAGAATTCTGCGAGAGAGATAGCCAAAAGGAGGATAAAGCTTGAAAAAGTCATTGCAATCGGAAAAAAGACCGCAGAGATTCTGAAAAATGCGGGCTATGAAGTTCTCGTGCCTAATAGATTTGAGTCGGGTGCCATCGTTGAGGAATTCAAAGAGCTTCTAAAGGGCAAAAGGGTTGTAGCGATTCGTAGCGATCAGGGAAGCGATGTTTTGCGAAGAATTTCTGAATTTGCAGACTACAGCGAAGTATTTGCTTACAGAATTGTCAAGCTAAAGGGGGAGGAGCAAAAAAAGGAGATAGAAAGAGTCAAATCTGGATTTTATGACGCCATTGTGTTTTCAAGCAGAATGATTGCGGAAAGCTTTCTCGAGAATTGCGACGAGGAGTGCATCGAAAAACTCCGTAAAATGGTTCTTATTGCTATTGGAACACCAACCGCAGAGTTTCTTGAAAAAAGAGGTCTCTCAGCAATAATTCCAGATGAGTTTACATTTGAGGGAATAAAGAAGCTCATTAAAGTCCTAAAAGATGCAAATTCCCGATGTTAACGTTCCTGAGATGCTTTTTTGCGGTTTTATAGCATCTCATCACCTGCTCTCTTGGTGTAACTGGAAGATCTGTTAGCTTATAATCTGGATGGAAAACGAGGAGGCTGTATGGAATTTTCTCGCTGATAGAGGCTATAAAGCTTGCAATCCCGTCGATCTCGGATTCATCAACGTAGTATGGCACCAGCAAAGTTGTGGCAGATAAAACTTCGGGAAATCGTTCACCGATGAGTTCAAAGTTTTTTCTAACTCTTTCAGGGCTTCTGCCAGTCAGAAGCAAATGCAAGGGCTCACTCCACGCTTTTAGATCGAACTTCACGGTTCCTTTAGACTTACTGCTCAGCTCTGCACACTTTAAAGCCAAAGCGGAATTTCCCGCTCCATTCCATTCCCAGCAGATCATGATGTCTTCTCTAAGCTCTAAAGCTTTTCTGCTGAACTTCAATGCAAAAGAAAGCTGAGGTTCTGGAGATCCGCCGAAGTGGCAGATGCATTTCACTCTTTTTTGCTGAACCGCTTGCAAAAGCTCTTCAAGACTTACGAAATTCCGATTCACGTTCTTGTGGCTCCAGTTCTGGCAAAAAACGCAGTCAAAGTTACAGCCATAGTAGAAAACAGCCAAATTCATCCCGGAGAGCTTGCTACCAGTGCAGAACCAAGAGTTACAGCAGTTTGTAGGCAAGGGATCCTCATAGTAGATCAGATTGCCATAGAGGGGTTTTCCGCATAAAGCGATCTCTTTGCATTCGTTTGCACAGAGCTTGCAGTTTTTTACGAATGCTCCCTTTTTAGGATGAATTTTATCCAGCAAACTCAAAACCTTTTCAGACCTTGCACAATCAACGCAAACACCAAGGAATTTAGAAGGGGCATTTTTTCCGCAGAACTGGCATTCCATAAACTTAGTTTTCGCATGACTTTAAATATTACGATCTTTAGGATCAATTTCCCTTGAATATAGCTCTATAACGAATTCTTCCAGCACTTCCGCAATCCTAATATCTGTGCAAAGCTTGTAAACATTGATTACTGCCTTAGGATACCTCTCAAAGAGTTTGTTTAGCAGCAAATCTGTATCTGTGCTGGGCGGGTCAAAAAGATGCAGTCTTTCATATGGATCCGCAACTGAAATTTTTCCAAGCCCCGCTTTAACTGCGGAGATAACAAAAACTGTGAATTCTATGCTTGCTTCTGGATTTTTAAATCGATCTGGACAAGTATAGCCCGATTCGGATAACTTCAAATTCAAATTTCCCAAAGCGGAGATCAATTTTTCGTCGCGAATTTCAACCCTGAGAATCCCGCTCTTTTTACAATTTGGACAGTGGTATCTAATGTCGTATGTAGTTTCAAGCTCTTCTCCAAAACCTTCAAAGAACTTAATCTCTGTCGACCTTACCACATACCCGAAGCAGAAACACTTGCTACAAAACATAGCCTCAATGGGCATAGGATTGATATCCAGTCTAAAATAAAAATCTTTTCTACGAAAAATTTGAAACGATCTATTGGATTCACCAAAGCATGATTCGAAGCTCTCGAAAGGTTAAAGAAGATTAATATACTCTCTGGAAACTTTTGCCATGGATCTTTGGAGCTTCATAAAAGAGTATTACATTGACTCGATCGTTTACAAGGAGGGATATAACGTTGTTAACACGCTTACATGGGCGATTATACTTGTAATTGCGGTTTTTCTGCTTTACAGATTCATCGAAAAGAGATTTGAGATCGACAGAAAGTTTATTTTTGCAAATATCCCCTACGTGATCCTTGGATCTTCTTCGAGAGTTGTTGAGGATGCGGGATTTTTGCAAACGCCAGTTTCATACGTTTTCATGTCTCCATTCATATTCTTTCTGATCTTTTTCATAGCATTTCCATCCCTTTTAGCATCGAGGAGATTTTTTGGTGATAGATACTACCTTCCCTACAGCGTTGTTGGGCTCGCCTGTGCAATTCCAACTCTTGTTCTTTTGTTCCTTAATTTAAAAATTGAAAATCCGCTTGTGTTGCCCTATGCAATTATCGGAGCCTCTGTCGTAGCTTTCGCTTTTTATATGCTCCCTCTTAAAACGAAGAACTTGCTCAGTTTTTCTGTTATGTTTGCACACATGCTCGATGGCTTTGTAACTTTTTTGGGGGTCCAATACCACGGCTATGTCGAGATCCACGTGCTTCCAAGTTTTATTACTGAAAAATTCGGTGCAATAGCATTACCGATTTTGAAATTCGGAGTTATTGGCACCATTTTATACTTACTGGATACCTCAAATGAAAAAGAAAGTCTGAAGAACTTTATAAAGTTCGTAATTCTTGTTTTGGGTCTGGCTCCCGCTTTGAGAAATGCCCTAAGGATTACATTCGGCGTATGAAGTCCAGTTCTTCCAAAATTTTTTCTATTTCAGCTCTCGTCTCCTCGATCTCCCGATCCGTTCTGACGATATGCCACCCCCTCAAGATCTTCAAAGCTCTCTCCCTAACCTTTCGCAGATCTTCAATGTTCTCGAACATCTCCTTGTTTTCTCTATTTGCAATTCTCTGCGCTAAAACCTCTGGTTCAGCATCGAGGAAGAACATGTATTCTGAAGTGGGCAAAATGGTTGAGAAGAACTTATAAAGAATTTTTGCAAGCGAAAAAGGTAGATAAAAAACGCCACCGAGATAGCGAACAAAAATGACGTTATCCGCTTTTTTATAATGTCTTAGCAAGGAGTTCATCACATCGAGGAAATAGAAGATCGAGGCTTTCAGGTGATTGATCTTTCCTCTGCCTAAAAGGCTCTCTTTTGCCTTTCTACCGAAATAGGAATCACTTGGGTGCGTTCTAACGATAACGCTCTCTCCCATTGCTTTATACCTCTCAGCTATGAACTTGGCATGCGTATCCTTGCCCGCTCCATCAAGTCCATCGACAACGATGAACCTCATAGTCCCACGTAAAGCAAGGCTATTGCGATTGAAACGCTCAAATTGTCAAGCCCCTTTGGAGTTATGGCTTCTATGATCGTTGCAATAAGTGCGAGGAGTAAAATTAGAATGCTCATTTCTGCCCCATAGTAAAGCTGAATGACCGCAAACATCGCAAAGCTTGCCAGAAACATTCCAAGGCTCCCTTCAATGCTTTTTGTCGCTCCAAAAATGCTGAACTTCCTTTTTCCATATTTTGTGCCGATCAGCGAGGCAAAGCCGTCTCCATAGGACATTGCGACGATGCCCATCGAAATCGCATCGGGTCTTTCAAACAAAAAGAATGCAAGGATTGTCCAAGCGATTGAGTAGTAGAAAAGACCCAAGGCATGTCCAGAGAGCGTTGTTTTGCTTTGAATTCTTATCGGCGAGTATGGACTCATGAGAAATGTTAAGATCACGAAGGGAAAAGCTGCAAGAAAAGTCATCACCTCACGAGATTCGAAGAAGGGCAAAAGGAAGGCGATGTTGCCAACCATTATGTGCAGAAACTTTCTGCCAATCAGCTCATTTTTTATTGCCCTCTCAGAGATCAGCACGAGAAAGCCTACGTAAACGTAAACTGAAAGCAGGGGAATTAGATCATTCATCGCTCTTGGTTAAGCATGAGAGTATAAATTTTTCCGAATTAGGCTCTAAATTCTTCTTGGTATAAAATATAAAATAAAAATTAAAAATTAAGAAATGCTATTGATATTTATTTCCGCAATTAGTCTTCCATCTCGGTCTGATTTCCTTTCCACGACTTTTTCAACTCCCCCGCGGATTTCAACAACCTCATAACTGTAATCCCAACCTATACTTATTTTCGCAAGCAGAATCTGGTAATAGCTCCCTGTGCACTTTGATGTGTCAATTGTTACAGTCGAGTAAGTCCATGATTTCGTAAAGCTCGTTTCCTTTGATGGCAAAACTTTGCAATCCGCTCCAATATCGTAATAAGTAACGGTATATCTTACGTTGCTTATGGTGTATAAAACGTAGCCATTCGAGGTTTCTTCCCGCCAAGTTGTCCCAAGACTGAACTCATGCTTGGGCGTGATTTCTATTTGAGTTGGAATCGAAGCACTGCTAACAAAAATTTGCGCATTAAGGGAGTTTCCAAAGTAGGAGTGGGCTTTTCCAAGCGACGACTTCTCTATTGGTCCAGCTATTGAACCTTCAATATTTACCTTAAGATTGTTTTTGCCCACTAAGTATGTCTCCGAGAAAGAAATTGGAACGCTCTGAGCTTTTATAGCCTTTGCAGTAATGTTAAAAGCAACTTCACTTGCTTTTTCGCCTGAGACAACGATGTAGACAGCATCTTTGTCTGAAACCTTAACCATTACAGGGCGATTGGCTGCGTTAATCGTTCCAATCAATTTTTCTTTGCCTCTTTCATTTCCTTCAAGCAGATAAACTCTCGCTGAAACCTGATTGTCAATGCCAGAGGTTGCGGTGATCGCTATATCTCGAGACTTCAGCTCCTTCGGCACATCGCAAGTTATGCCAACGACTCTGGAAGAATAAGGCTTATCGATTTTTACCTTGACGTCCTTAGAACCACCTTCAGCGGAGAAATGCATGGCTGTGGAGATCATACTTGAAGGATACGTGCTGCCAGAAACTTTTATTGGACTATTTTTATTGAATAGCAAGTAATCAATAAACCTCGAATACTCCGTAAGCAGTGAAGACCTGTAGTTCTTAGCCAGATACTCGTCAAGGGCTTTTTCGACACCAACTATGGCGTAGCGTTCCTTTACAGC
>JASFYH010000018.1 GCA_030055595.1 Archaeoglobales archaeon
CTCTGCCACCGTTTATCCAGAATTCTCGAACTTTAAGCAGAGCATCAGCTGGACATTTCGAAGGGATTTCAGAATGGACTGAAAAGACGAGTTTGTCTTGGAGAACTTTTTCAAATTCTGCGGGAATTTCTCTGGCGTAAACAAAGATTGCGTTTGCTTTTTTAATCTCTTCGAGATGCTTAAGGCAATCAGCCTGAGTTGTAACGATAAATTCGAATTTGTGCTTTAGCGATTCTTCCTCAAGAACTTCTCTTAGCGTTGGAATCGCTATGGAATTATAGCCAATTATAAAAGCGATCCTCATTTTACCACCTTCGGAACTACAAATCTGAAACCGTTAGGGCTCAGCAATTCAACTTCAACCCCATAAAAAATGCCAATATAAGGCGTTCTGCCAAGCAAGACAAAATCTATAACCTTGTAGGGCTTAAGGATCTTGTTTATGCACTTCAAAAGCGTTGATTTTCCGCAACCGTTTGGGCCGAGAAGGACAAGGACCTCGCTTTCGTTCAGAATAAGGTTCACTAAACAAAACACAAGTTTTTTGCGGTATGTAAATTTCAGCTCTTTAACTTCTAAGAGCATAATACCTCACTGCGATCCTTAACGCAGATAAGAGCGAGAACTGTAGTGTAAGATGTGTTAAATGTAACAATAATACTTTAGTTTTCTTGCTACTAAACTTCATAAATTTGTTATTAAGTAAGAGTTATTTAAGCATTTCGAAATTAAATTTAAACAAATGGACCGTATAATTTTCTTTATAAGCTTTTATCTTTTCAAAAGGTTGTCTAAAGCTTTATCACGAAGATCGAGCCATTTAAACAATACTGATTAAATCTTGGAGTAGATAACGGTCTCGTGAAAGAACCGGCTCAAGAGAGGTTGAAATTGAAGTTGTTGGTTTTTGCATTTATTTTTAATCGCTCTATTTTAGCTTAATTGTAAATCTAAGAATATCTCAGCTCTTTCTTTCTCTTTCCTTTCTCCTCATATAGCCTCTAATCTCTTCGTCAGATTTAAATGTTCCAAGAGTCGATACGCCCTCCTGATCATCCATTTTTTGCATACTTTTCTCCACTTCGCTCTTTACGCTTTTTCTCCTCTTTTTTTGCCCTTCCAACTGTTCTTTCAATTCTTTTTTTCCTTCCATGATCCTCAAATTATATGCTTTATGAGGATATATAGCTTTGTCTTGATTCTTGAAGTCCAAAAAACCGAAAAAGCTAAGCTTAAATATCCCCAAATTTTTGAGTTGAGCATGGAAAAAGTAAAGGTGATTTTTGACGGAGAAGTGGCAAGAATTAGCTTAAATCGTCCGGAGAAGAAAAATGCCCTCAGTTACCAGGTTTTGGATGAGCTCAGAGAGGCGGTAGATGCTGTAAAGAGCTCTTCAGCAAGAGTTCTAATTCTCTCAGGAGAAGGAGACACCTTCTGTGCGGGTATGGACCGTGAAGTCCTAATGAACCTTACGCAAAAAGGTGGAATGAGCGATCAGGAGCTATTAAAATCGATCGAAGACGTTCAAAAGCTGATCTACGATCTCAGAATGCTGAAAATCCCAGTAATCGCTGCGGTTCAGCGCTATGCAATTGGCGGGGGAATGCAGTTGGCTTTGACTGCAGACATTCGAATAGCAACTCCGGGGACAATTTTCTACCTGAGAGAGCCAGAATTTGGGATAATTCCCGACATGGGAGCTTTGCAAATACTACCAAGGCTTGTTGGTGATGGGATCGCCAGAGATATGGTTTTCACAAGGCGCCAGATCACTGCGGAAGAGGGCAAAGCAATTGGGCTCGTTAATGGGATCTACCAAGATCTGGAGGAGGGTATAAAAGAATACACTCAGAAATTGCTCTCAGTGCCCGCATACACGATTGCAGAGGCGAAGGCTATTCTGGAGAGGAGCTGGTATCTGAGCTTTGAAGAGAGCATTAGAGAAAATAAAGAAGCTCAGTTTAGATCTATTAAGGAGTCTCTGAGGAGGTTCCAAAAATTGTAATCCCAGCTTTTTTAGGTTTTTCATTTGTAATTCCATCGAGCAAAAAGCTTAAAAATACCTTTTTATATGTAGTGTATGGTATCTCAGACTAAAGTCATCGAGAATTTATGTGATAAAAATGTGGAAAGCGTTGTAGAGACATTCAGAGATGATAACTTTTACAAGGTGAAAATTATTTCTCCCTGTCCAAAAATTCAGCTTTTTGCTAAAAAGATTGAGGAGATGAAATGGGACACAAAGCAGATTTATGAGTTAAGCATTTACAATATCTGGTTAATTGCGAAGAGTTTTGGAGTCAAACCTTTTTGCCCAATTCCCACAGCAGTAATGAATGCGATCTGGCTTGAAGCGGGACTCATTGCGGAATCAGTTGCTTTGAGCACAACAACGAAGTTCAATCTTTCGAAAGGAGAGGCGACAAAGCTTGAACTGGAACTTCCGATCTGTGGTTATTCTGCCACGATAACCGCAGAGTCGACTCCAGCGAAGAAGGTGAAGATAAAAATTGAAATCCCATGTCCTGATGTAAATAAATACCTCGCAGGGATCGAAAACAGACCCATCAGAGAGCTGGAAGACTGCGATCAAAT
The DNA here is from genome assembly GCA_030055595.1 of Archaeoglobales archaeon. Lineage (GTDB taxonomy): Archaea > Halobacteriota > Archaeoglobi > Archaeoglobales > Archaeoglobaceae > WYZ-LMO2. The sequence continues at coordinate 2,596 of JASFYH010000018.1, forward strand.
ATACCGCCTTTCAAAGATCACCGACGAGAAAACCTGCTATATTCCCGTAGCGGTATGCATAGCTTATGCGATTCAATCTAAGAAGTTGGAAGCTAAAGAAGGTGGGACAATTGTAGAAATAACCATGAGCAAAAGCTAAAAATAAAATATGTAGAAATATCTAAACGATTTATAAAGTAGTTTATTTATCGTTTATTTTATCTAAACTAATTGTTAGAAAAGATGAATACAACTTTAATATATTAAAAAAATTCAATTATAATTCAAATTTACCTAACTGAAATCAAATTTTTTTGATAAAAAATTTTATATTCTACAAAATCAGCTTAATATGGATAAAAAGGAGGTGTTGAGAAATGGTTGTTAGGAGATATACGTCGATGGCTTACAAAAACCCCGACGACATAGTTTTTGGCAAAGCGGTGTATCCAGTATACGAGCGCTTCGGCGTTCCGATTGGTGCGGGCTTTGTTGTGCCAGAGATTAAAGTGGCTCCAAAGCCCGGGAGCGAAAAAGATCTTGAGACATTTGTAAAGCATCACAAGGAATTCACAGAAGAGATCCTAAAGCTATGCTTACAGCTTGGGTTCAATTACATAATGATCGAACAGGAACACGTGTTCCAGCAGACCTATAATCCAAACTACGCTTACGAAACCGCACATGCACAAGTGGAACTTGCGGAAAAATACTATAATGAGTATGGAATTGGTGTAACAATCAGACATACTATTGGAGACATAAGAAAAGCAGAAGCAGAGGGAGGTTTAAGAGAGAGCGATCTTACTAAGAGAATGTTCGAGTCCTTTGAGCAGGCCGCTGCAGCAGGTGTTGGTGATCTTGCTATTGAAACACTCGGCGGTAAAGAAGTCGTGGACTACGCTGTAGCAAGAGGCGACATAAAAGGTGTCCTCTTTGGCATTGGAGTTTGTGGAAGCGAGGACATGGCTTGGACTTGGCCACAGATCGTTAAGATTGCAAATAAATATGGAACGATTCCCGCGGGAGATACGAACTGCAGTGGTGCGAACACCGTGATGTTCTTGGCGGGCGGGCTAATGGATAGAGAAGTCTCGCACACAATGGCTGCCCTTGCAAGAGCTATTGCTGGAGCAAGAAGCCTTGTGGCAGTTGAAGCGGGAGCAAGGGGTCCGCTGAAGGACTGTGGCTATGAGAACCCGATCATTAAGGCAATCACTGGAGTTCCAGTCTGTATTGAGTGCACGAGCATTTGCGCCTGTGCCCATATCGACGTTATGGGCAATCTGAACAGGGCAATTGGAGACGTTTACTCGAATGAGTCTGTGGAGTATCATCAGGAATTCGGTGGTAGCACCGCTGAAGTCTGGACTGCGGTTACAGGCAACGCTGCAGCTCTTTCGAACACCGCGTTGCAGGCAAAACAGGAAAAGATCCTTAGAGACTTGCTAACGTATTCTGACATGTATAGAGATCCTCAGGGGCTAATATTGTCCTATCCGAATGCATACAGAATTGGCAAAGTCATAACGCAGTATGGCAAAGATCCTTACTTGAGAGCGAAGTATGCTGCGATTGAGGCGGGCAACATAATCTTGGAGGCTGCTGAGGCAAAGAAGCTCAAGCTTTCACGCTGGGAGCTTGAAACGCTCAACAAGGCAATGGAAACACTTAAGGCTTTGCCAGATGATGCGGATAAGTTCATAGATGACTGCCTTAAGGAATACGCAAACGTCCCATACTTCAATCCAAAGAACTATGGATGGTAAAGAGGGCTCTCTAATTTTTTGAGGTGAAGAGTATGGGACCAAAGAAGAGAGTGATCACAGCACTGACAGGCGGTGTGCCTGACAGGGTTCCAGCGTCATGCGTTACCCAGCTTGGTATAGTGGATGCAATGGCTGCTGTTAACGCTTATTTCCCTGAGGCGCATAAAAATGCAGAGAAGATGGCAAAACTCGGCTCCGCTTTATGGGAGTTGGCAAAGCTTGAAGCGGTAAGGGTTCCTTTCTGCCTTACAGTTATAGCGGAAGCTCTTGGCTGTAAAATCGATTTTGCAACTCAAGAAAGGACGCCTTCCGTAAAGGAACATCTCGCGAAGCCCGAGAAAGCAGAAATTCCGGATGACTTCCTTGAAAGGGGAAGAATTCCAGTAGTCAGAGATGCTTTAAAGATCTTAAGAAGCACCGTCGGAGACCAGCTACCTATAATTGTGGGCATGGAGGGACCATTTACCCTTGCGGGTCACTTGGCTGGAACAGAACAGCTTGTATCCTGGTGTCTGACAGCAACGGAGAAAGTTAACACTCTCATGGAAGTTACGACTGAAGCGGTCACGATGTATGCAAAATACATGCTTAAAGCGGGAGCGGACATTGTGACGATTGCAGATCCAACCGCTTCGCCAAATCTGATCGATCCCGCGATGTTCAAGACACTTGTAAAACCAAAACTTGCTGAATTGGCTGAAAATGTCGGCGGAATCACAGTGCTACACATCTGTGGAGACGTTTCCAAGATCCTAAGCGATATGGCGGAATGCGGATTCAATGGGCTTAGCATTGAAGAAGCGGTGGACGTTGCAAAAGCGAGAAGAATTGTTGGAGACAACGTAGCCCTTGTTGGCAATGTATCCGCAAGCAAAACTTTGCCCTTTGGCACTTCCGAAGCGGTAAAGGCTGAGTCGCTCAAAGCTCTGCAAAGCGGTGTTGATGTTTTAGCTCCGGGCTGTGGTTTACCACCAATAACACCGATTCAAAACGTTGTTGCAATGGTTCAGGCTGCAGAAGCATGGAATCAGCCAAGGAGGAAATTGGCGGTTGCAGGGGCTCTTACTCCAGAAATGGCAAAAGCTATAGGATTTGGGATTGGAGAAGCGTTGGGTAAGATGATTTATGAAAGGTAAAAGTTTGGAGGTGTTTTAGATGGAAGGTCGTGAAATTGGTTGGGCGATGGTTGAGGGAATAATTGCGGGATTGAAACCATCCGTAAAGGAAGAAGCGATAGACTTTGACAAGATCTTTGTTAGGTATAACGTGCTTGAAGAGGAGAAGAAGCTCGGCTTGAAGCCTGAAGAACTCGTAAAGGATATAATGCCAAAGGATGAGCCGTGGAAGACAATTGCTTATGCAGTATTTAAAGGCGATGCAAAGACCGCCCTTGAAGAAACAAAGAAGGCTCTCGAAAAGTTCCCACCAAAAGAAATCGTAGACAAGGGCTTGGCTCCGGGAATGCATGCGGTTTCAAAGCTCTACGACGATGGAATCTACTATTTGCCACAGGTTATGCTCTCCGCAGACGCTATGAGCGCTGCGGTGCAGTTCATTGAGCAGAAAGTTGGAGCGGGAAAAGTTGAGAAGAAGGGCAAAGTTGTAATGCATGTCGCAGAAGGAGACATACACGATCTCGGCAAGAACCTCGCAAAGGTATTCTTGGTAGCGGATGGCTGGGAAGTTATTGATCTGGGCAGAGATGTGCCAGTTGATGAAGTAGTTAAGGCTGTTGAGAAGCACAAACCAGTAATGGTCACCGGAACCGCTTTGATGACAACAACAATGACTGCATTTCCAAAGATTGCAAAGAAGCTCATTGAAAAGGGAATAAAGATTCCATTCATCTGCGGTGGCGGAGCGGTTAACGAGGACTTCGTGAACACATTCGAACTTGGAGTGATTGCAAAGAAGGCTCATCAGGCGCCAAAGTTCGCTGAGGCTGCAAAGAAAGGCATTTCTTGGAGCGATTTAAGGGCAAAGTGGCACGAAATTGCTCCCGCATAATTTTTTAATTTTTTATTGAAGAGGTAAAATGGCATGTCTTTTGCCATATACGCCGACCTTGGACTCTCAGGTTTAGCAACTTTGAAATTCATAAGCTTCGGGCATATTTATATGGCCACCTTTAATTTAAATTTATTAGGTGTTTAAATGCAAAGAGCCATTATAATGAGCGGATTTTTGGGGAGCGGAAAAACAAGTCTTATTTTAAGGCTTGGAAAATACTTTGCAGAAAATTTGGGCAAGAAGGCTGTAATAATTGTAAATGAGATAGGCGAGATTGGAGTTGATGGCGATTTTCTGAAAAAGCTTGGAATGAATTCCTACGAGATTACAGAAGGATGTATATGTTGCACTCTTCGCAGGGACTTGGAATCAACCATTTCTGATGTGCTTTCTTCAATTAATCCCGATTTTGTTTTGATAGAACCAACGGGGATAGCATTTCCGTCCGTCATAAGGAAAACTGTGCGGAAAGTTGGCATGGATGCACTCGTTATAGGTGTTGCAGATGCTAAAAGGTTTGTAAAGCTTTACAGCGAGTCAAGAGAATTCCTGGAAAGACAGCTCAGGGAAGCGGAGATCATTGCGGTTAATAAGATAGACACAGTCAGCTCTAAAGCAGAACTAAATCTTCTGGTTGAGCTAATTAAACAGATCAGTCCGAATTCTGAGATCGTATTCACGTCAGCAAAGACCGGTGAAGGTTTTGATAGCCTTGTAAAACTTTTGGAGCTTCCTTTACGGATTGAAGGCAAAATAGAAGAATTTTTAGATTCTACTGCTGAGTCTGGGGCTTCATGGTATTCTGCCAAGGTTTTAATAAAGTTCAAAAAGCCTGTTGCGGGTGTTGAGTTAAAAAGGCTGGGAGTTGAAATGCTCGATAAAATAAAAGTCAGAGCGAGAAAAATTCAGCACTACAAGATGCTCATTTCTGCAGATGGAGCACTAAAGTTTGGTGTTACTGGTAAAGACGAGTCTGTAAGCGTCGATGGAGAACTTGCGGGTTGGTTTGTTCAATCTAAGCTAAATGTCCTTTTAATCGATAAGGAGCTCTCTACAGAGCAAATTAGAAGAATATTCGAAGAAGAGCTCATGAAGCTGGCAGAGGATCTTGGTTTTAATTTTGAATTCATAGAGCACGAGCACGGGGCTGATAATGAATGATTGGCGTTGCGATCGATCTTGGAACAAGCGGGTTCAGGGCTCAGGCAATTAATCTGGAAAATGGAGGCGTGATCTCGACTGCAATCACCCTCCATCACCCACTGCCCGGGATCAACGTGATGGATCATCTTACTTTTGCTATAGAATATGGGCTTGAGCGGGCACACTCCATAGTCATAGATGCGGTCGATAAACTGCTGAAAAAGCTCAGAATAGACTTAAGAGAAGTTGAAAGAATAGCGGTTAGCGGTAATCCAACCCAGCTTTCCCTATTTCAGGGAATAGAGATTAGAGATCTGGCATTCGCTGGAGAAAAGGCACTTGAGCTCAGGGGGGTAAAGCCTCCGAATAGAGATGCGGTTGTCATAAAAACAGGCTCAGTGGGGCTTCAGAACGTTTCTGCAGAAGTAGATCTTTTTGTTCCGCCAAGTATAAAGCATGAACTTGGTGCTGACGCAATTGCAATGATGGTAAAGTCTGGATTCCTTGAAAAAGAAGTTGCTATGGTCTCGGATTATGGAACAAATGCGGAAATAGCCCTAAAAGTCGGAGATGCCATACTGACTGGAAGCTGTGCTGCTGGACCTGCGATCGAGGGACAGCACATAGAAAAGGGAATGCTCGCATCTCCCGGAGCGATCTCGGATCTAAAATTTGAGATCTCTGGCTGGAGGAATTACGTGCTTAGCGGAGAAATGTTCAGCGAAGCGGGAGACATTGTTGACATAGGAATTGGTAAATTACTCGAAAGGGGCGAAATGCATGGGAAAGCGAAGGGGATCACTGGAACCGGAGTCATCGCTGGAATTGCGGTTGGCTTATCAAAGGGTCTTATAAAGCCACCAAAAATATTAACTCCCGATAGAAAACTGCATTTCCAAGATGGGGTTTATTTGACCGAAAAAGATCTTGAAGAAGCGGGCAAGGCACTGGGGGCTTTCAGAGCGGGATTTCTAACGCTTGCTGAGGAAGCGGGAATACAGTTCTCCGAAATCAAGACGATGTTCATGGCGGGAGCTTCTGGCTTCTACGTGGATCCGATCAAGTCAAGGATCGTTGGAGAAATTCCGCCTTCCGCAGAGAAGATCTATCAGGTTGGAAACACTTCTTTGGCTTTAGCAGCGGATATAATAAGGGATCCTGAATATCTTGACTACTTGCAAAGCTTTGCTAACGAGCTAAGGGCTCAGCACGTAATGTTTGCAACTTCAGAGATCTTCCAGAATGCATACACGCTTGAGCTTTCATATTGGACAGAGGGAATGAGCCTTGAGGACTATAACAAGTTTCTGAATGCTTATGGAATAAAACAGAAGATCACCGCTCAGGCTAAAGCTCCAGAAGTATTTAAAGTTGTTCCAAGGGACATTTCGGATCTCGGCAAGCTTGGACTTGAAGTCGTGCCAGACATTGGAACCTTAATCGAGATCGAGGTTGAGGGCTGTAAGGAATGCAGAAAGTGTGTAAGAAACTGCCCTGAAAATGCTATAATTTCAGTCAAAGATGGCAAGATCTTGATAAGCTCGAGTCTTTGCCTTGGAACCGCCTGCAGAAGGTGCGTTTCCGCATGTCCTGAGAAGATTCTCGATTTTAGCAAGGCAAAGGTTATTCAAAGTGAGGCGAAAGCATGAAAACAAAAATGGCAGAATTAATGGAATTTCTGAAGTCTCTAAGGGGTTTTGAAGATCTCAAGCTCCTGACAGAGTCTGAAAGAAAAGAGATTCTTAGAATAGAAGGACAGGCAGAAAAGGCTTCGCTCATGGGTTTGATGCCTGGCATTAATCAGGGAGTTCGGGAAGCACTGTCGAGAACCTTTGTGCTTGCGGGTATAACCAATGACGAATTTGAATGGCCGATCAAAGGCACTGTGAGGTTTGTATACAAAGGGGAAGTGATTGGAGAGGAGATCAGAGACAAGGAGGAGCTTGAAAAACTAAAAAGCGAAGGTAATAGGGTTATTGGAGACATATTCGTCCTTTACTCTGAAAAAATTGCTAAGCTTGGAATCACGGATCTTAGAATTGCGACCCTCGTAATTCCGCCCTTAGAGCTCTCATGGCTGAACAAAGTTCCTCATGCAAAAAGAGTTGTTGTTGGAAGTCCATCAACTCCCTCAGATCTTTACATAAAGAAGCTCATGAACTGGAAAGGGGATGGGGGGAGCGTTTTGATCGGTTTTGAGCTCGATTGAATATATGAAGGGCAAATTTATCTTACAACGAACCAAAAAATTTTTATACAAACGGATTTTACTAAATGTCAGGTGAATTTGATGCACATAATGGAAGGATTTCTCCCGGTTGAGTGGAGTGCTTTCTGGTTTGCTTTGGCAATTCCGTTTGTAGTTTATGGTGCTTGGAAAGTGAAAAAGGAAATCGAAAGGGATCCAAAATCGAAATCGTTGCTTGCGGTCTCATTGGGCTTCATATTTGTCCTATCCGCCCTTAAATTGCCCTCAGTCACTGGAAGTTGCTCTCATCCGACTGGAACTGGCGTCGCGGTTGTGCTCTTCGGACCTTCTATTACCGCATTCCTTTCCTCAATTGCACTGCTCTATCAGGCTTTACTCCTTGCACACGGCGGAATAACAACGCTCGGGGCAAACACATTTTCAATGGGGATCTTTGGGCCAATTTTTGGCTTTTTAGTATACAAGGCTCTAAAGAAGTTTAGCCTTTCGGTTGCCTTCTTTTCAGCTGCAGCGGTTGCAGATCTCATGACTTACGTTATGACTTCATTCCAGCTTGCCCTTGCTTATCCCGCTACTCCGGGAATTGAAGGTGTGCTTGCTTCAGCAATCAAATTCCTCGGGATCTTCGCGATAACTCAAGTTCCAATTGCAGTGATCGAAGCTTTTGTCGCCTTAACGCTACTAAAAAGCATTAAGACCTATACTCCGGAGGTGAGCACCGCTTGAAGCTCCAAAGACTAATTTTTCCAATCTTCCTTATTCTGATCTTAACCGCTTCCGCTCAGGAGTGGCGAGGGACAGATGAGGTTGCGGAAGAGAAGATCAAGGAGCTCAACCCAGATTACGAGCCATGGTTCTCACCCCTATTTGAGCCTGCTGGGGAGATCGAAACACTGCTTTTCAGCATTCAAGCTGCAATAGGCGGTTTTCTCGTTGGCTACTTCCTTGGAAGAAATGAGCGAGAGTCTTGAAAGTGTTCAGGTAAACTCCAAGAAGTTGCTCGATGGCCCAATCAAGGTGTGGTTAGTTCTGCTCTCGCTACCGCTGATCCTTCTTGACTTTCATACCCAGCTCATAGCCCTCATTTTATTTTCAGCTCTTTCAATACATGCATCAAAATATTTTTTTAAGATTATAAAAATCCCATTCGGCTTTATTTTTCTTGGAATTCTCGTGATCTTATTCACAATCGATGGAAAAGAAGTTGTGAGCTTTTATTTTCTAAAAATCACAGACAAAAGCGTTGAAACTGCGTTGAACGCAATGCTGAGATCTTTCTCAGCTTTATCAGCATTCAGCTACCTCATTTTAACAACAACCCTCCCAGAGTTCATTTCGGCGATCAGGCTGAAGGGATTCGTTAGAGAGCTAATGCTCCTCAGCTACAGAGCGATCCAAGTATTGCTGGAAGAGATCGAGAGCCTTAGAATTTCAGCTGAAGCACGACTTGGTTTTTTTGGGATCAGAAGATCAATAAAAACCACTTCGATGCTCAGCTACATGCTATTCCTTAGATCTTTTGAAAAAGTTGAGAAATTTGAGAGGGCAAAAGAGGCAAGATGCTACGCTGGCGTTTTCCCTATGCAAAAATTTAAAAGCAAGGGCTCTGTTTTTGCAGTCATTCTGCTGAGCCTAATGGCTATGGGGTCGCTCATATGATCGAAACGATCGATCTCTGGTTCTCTTACGCGGACAGAGAGGTTCTGAAAGGTGTGAACTTCAGAGCAAAGCGGGGAGAGGTAACGGTTTTAATGGGCAAAAATGGAGCGGGGAAAACAACCCTTCTTCTGCACCTGAATGGACTGCTCAAGCCAAAAAAAGGAGAAGTTATATTAGACGGTTCAAAAATTGAATACAATAAAAAAAGCCTTTTGGAGCTCAGAAAGAGAGTTTCGATCGTTTTTCAAAATCCAGACGAGCAGATCATTGCTCCAACGGTATGGCAGGAAGTAGCCTTTGGACCAGCAAACGCGGGAATAGCACTTGAGAAGGTTGAAGAGGCTTTAAAGCTTGTCGGGCTCGAGGGCTATGAGAAGAGGCTCTGCAGTCAGCTTAGCGGTGGAGAAAAGAAAAGACTTTCGATTGCTGACGCAATAGCGATGGATCCGGAGTTCGTAATTCTCGATGAACCAACCGCAGGCTTGGATCAGCTCGGTTTTGATGCCATCGTTGAGCTAATTGAAAAGCTTAGAAATGCGGGAAAGGGCATTATCATTGCAACACATGACTTCGATCTCGCAAAAAGAGTTGGAGATCGTTTTTACTACCTCGAAGATGGTCGGATCGTTTATGAAGGTGAAAGCCTAAACTTTGAGCTTGCAAGAAAGATCGGAATAAGAACTTTTGGCTTTGGAAAATTAATCATTTCCGAAAATGAAAAAATTGGCTCAAATTTTGTTGTGAATTTGAACGGAAATGCTCCAAACATGGAGAAAATAAAAAAGCTCTTGGAGGCAATTTTGAAAGCTTCTGAAGGTCATTGCGTAGTTGTTAACTTTGAAAATGGAAGTCTTGAGAAATTGAAGGAACTTTTAGGGGAAACAAAATGAAGGTAACGAAGCTTGAAGTGATCGGAGTTCTTTTTGCAAAGCTCAAGCCAAGCAAAGACCAAATATTTGCGGATGTGGGCTGTGGAAGTGGAAGCGTTGCGGAATTCTTCGCACCATTTGTTAAAAAAGTCTACGCAGTAGATCTTGACGAAAAAGTGCTTGAAGAGGCGAAAAAAAGGCTTTCTGGACTGAACTGCGAAGTTATTTGCATGGATGGTTTAGATTTTTTGAGCAAATACGATTACGATCTCGTTTTCTTTGGCGGAACAAAGAGGCTTGAAGAGATGCTTGAAATCGCCTGCAAGAAAGCCAAGAAGATTGCAGTGAACGCAGCGAGGATTGAAGTGGCTTTAAATGCTTTAGGGAAAATAAAGAGCTTAGGATGGAATTGCGAAATGATCGCTTTAAACGTCTGGAGAAGTTATGAGCTTGTAGGTGGCACTGCTTTTAAACCCCTAAATCCAGTATTCATGGTGGTCGCATGCTCTACGGAGTGAGCCTTGGGCCAGGGGATCCGGAATTGCTGACACTGAAGGCGATCAGAGTGCTCAAAGAAGCGAATGAAGTGATCGTTCCCGGGGAAAATGCGGAAAAGCTTGTTAGGCAGTTCAGAGAGCCAAGAATTGTTGAATTTCCAATGGGAAAGGGGCAGGAAGTTGCAAGAAAACTGGCAGAGGAGCTTGTTGAAAGGATCAAGAAAGAAAAAATAGCCTTCTGCTGTATAGGCGATGCGGTGCTTTACTCAACCTTTTCAGAACTTGCTGAGGAAGTTTTAAAGCTCGATCCCAGTGCTGAGATCGAAATTGTCCCGGGGGTTAGTGTCGTTTTTTCTGCTCTCGCAATGACAAGGACTTTTGTAAAGAAGTCTTTGCTAATAACGACAAACTTTGAGGAAGAAGTGATTGCGGTTATGAAAGCTAAGAGAAGTGGCGAAATTGCGGAAAAGCTCAGGGCTATGGGATTTACGGAGCTAAAATTCGTTGAAAAGCTGTTTATGGAGGGGCAAAGGATCAGCAAGGAAATTCCGAATGAAGCGGATTACTTCTCGCTTATACTTGGGGTGAAAAGGTGAAGGTTTACTTCGTTGGCTTTGGCCCCGGAGACCCAGAGTTGCTTACTATTAGGGGCTACAAATTGCTCAAGGAGGCGGACGTTATAATCTACCCCGGCTCAATAATCCCGGAGAGCGGTCTTTCAGAATTCAAGGCACTCAAGATCAACAGCCACGGAATGAAACTTGAGGAGATCGTTGCTACGATTGAGAAATTCGTTAAAGAGGAGAAGAAGGTTGTGAGGTTGCAAAGCGGAGATCCGAGCATTTATGGAGCAATAGTTGAGCAGATCGAAGAGCTTGAAAAAAGAGGAATTGAGTGCGAGGTTGTGCCGGGAGTGAGCAGTGTTTTCGCAGTTTCTGCAAAGCTGAAGGCTGAACTTGCCACCGCAGACACGCCGACGGTGATCATAACGAGGAGTGCTGGAAAAACACTCGAAAGAGATGAGATCGAGAAACTTGCTGAAACGAACTCAACGCTTGTGTTTTTGCTAAGCTCAGGAAAGATCGGGGAGCTTGCAGAGAGATTGCTAAAGGTCAGGGGCGATGAACCCGCTGTGGTAGCTTACAGAGTTTCCCAAGAAGGTGAAAAGGTTATAGAGGGCACGCTTTCAGATATAGCTGAAAAGGCAAAGGACATCAATAGAATGGCGGTAATAGTGGTTGGAAAGGCTTTAAAGAGTGTGAGGAGGTCGAGATTATACTCATAGCGGTAATTTGCTTTGAAAAAGATCTTGAAAGAATGAAGAAGGTCGCAGATCTTCTTAAGGCTGATCTATTGCTCTGGAATGACGAGATCGATTTCGGAAAATACGATGTCCTCATTTTCAGAGCTCCCGCGGGAGTTGTTGTTAGAAAACTCTGCGGTAAGCTCAAGAGTAAATTTGAAGATCCTGCCATCGTTGTTCTTGATCCCAGTCTCAGCTATGCGATCCCATTGCTTGGAGGGCATGAAGGGGCAAATGAGATTGCAAAAAGGCTTGAATTGCTTGGAATGAAAGCGGTGATCACTACTTCTGCGGAATTTGAGGAGGGCTATAGCATAGGAGTTGGCTTTAGAAAAAATTCAAGCTCTCAGGAGATAGTTGAAGCGATAAATGAAGCAATTAACCTTCTGAAAATTTCATTAAAGGATGTTAAGATCGTTGCAACCGCCATGATCAAGAAAAAGGATTCAGAATTCAGAAAAGCGGTTGAATACCTTGGGCTTCCCGCAGGATTTGTTTCTGAGGAAACTATAAATTCTATGAATGTTAGAGAGACTTCTGCGGTAAAGATCGGGCTCAAAAATGTTGCGGAAGCCTGTGCACTTTACTACTCAAAAAATAAGGAGTTAATTTTGCCAAAGAAGGTTTTTGGAGGTGTTACGATTGCAGTCGCAAGGTAAGCTTTACGTTGTTGGAATAGGTCCGGGAAGCAAGGAACTGCTAACTCTGAAGGCTTATGAAGCTCTTAAAAATGCTGACGTGGTAATTGGACATAGAAGATACATTGAACTCATTAAAGATCTCGTTAAAGGTGAGATCATTGAGAGTGCAATGAGAAAAGAGCTTGACAGGGTTAAAAAGGCGATTGAGCTTGCTAAGGATAAAAAGGTCTGCTTGGTAAGTGGTGGAGATCCTTGCATCTACGGGATAGCTTCGCTTGTTGAAGAGTTCATAGCAACGAATTCGATCGAGATCGATTACGAGATCATCCCGGGTATTACCGCTTTAAATGCTGCAAACTCTCTTTTGGGCTGTGCGGTTAGCGGAGATCATGCGGTAATAAGCCTGAGCGATCAGCTCGTGGACTGGGAGAAGATCGAGCACAGACTGAGGGTTATGCTCAGAAGCGACGTCCCCATAGCGATCTACAATCCTTCAAGCCTTAAAAGGGCGGATAATCTGAAAAAAGCTTTAGAGATTATATTTTCTGAGCGAGGAAACGTTAAAGTTGCAATCATAAAAAACGCATACAGAGAGGGCGAAGAAGTCAAAATAAAGAATTTGAGCGAGCTTAACGCTGAAGAAGTCGACATGAGCACAATCCTGATCATTTCAAGCTCAGAAACCGTGGCAACAGACAAGAGAATGCTCACACCAAGAGGCTACAGCATGAAATATGAAGTTGGAGCCAAGACAAAGAAGGCTATAGAAATTGCGGAGCAGAGTGCAGAAATTCTCAGGAATTTTATTCCGGGAGATACGCTGAAGGAAGAGATCGTCAGAAGGGCGGTGATGGCGACTGGGGACTTAAGCTACAGAGATCTTATAGTCTTCAAGGGAGATCCCGTAGAAGCGGTTAAGGCTTTGCGAGAAGGGGCAAAGATCATAGTCGACGTCGAAATGGTAAAAGCGGGGCTTAGAGCTGAGGCAATCTCAGCTGTAAGCTTTGCAAAAGGCAGTGAAAGAACAAGAACCGCTGAAGGAATTCTGAATTTAGCAAAGGAGATAGAAGGGGCGATCGTGGGGATCGGAAATGCCCCAAGCTCTGCAATGGCACTGTGCGAGATCGCTGAAGAGCACAAGCCCGCATTTGTCGTTGCAACTCCTGTGGGCTTTGTGGGAGCAAGTGAGTCGAAGGAGATGATCAGAAAACTCGATCTGCCCTCAATCACAACAGTCGGAACCAAAGGTGGCAGTGGAGTCTGCACAGCGATTCTCAACTGCCTGATCGAGCATGCGAGATCCGATTGAGCTCTACGAGTATCCGAAAGAGTGGCTTAGAAGAGGGGCGGAGAAGAGGATCAGGAGTGGTCTCTACATTTTGACTCCGAACGGCTGGCTAAGGCGTGGGATCACAACTGGAACGACCGCCAGTGCTTCAATAGTTGCCTCAATAGCCTCACTTTACGAGGATCTAGAGAAAGTGAAGGTAAAAACCCCCGTGGGGATCGATGTTGAAGTGCCAGTGATAGCCAAGAAAGGCTTTGCTACTGCTGTGAAATTCTCTGGAGATCACGCTTTTGACGTTACTAACGGAGTTGCCTTTAAAGCAAGGCTTATTGAAGAGTTCGGAATAAAATTTGGCTCTGGAATTGCAAAGAATGGCGATTACGTTGTGAGCAGATCCGCGATGGGGCAAATGCTTCTGAATTATAAGAGAGCCTACGAGCTTTTCGATTTTAAGGGTGGAGTTCTGGTGGAAGCGGATTATAAGCAGAAGAGTGAGAAGCTGAATGGAATTGCAATTCTTGGCACCACAGGCTTTGTTGAGCCATGGTGCGAGGAGCTTCTGAGGACGAAGATCGAGATCGCAAAGAGGTATGAAAAGATCGCAATAACAACTGGCAGAGAGAGCTGGAAGATCGCAAAGGAGAAATTTCCAGAATTTCAGCCATTCGTATTTGGAGTCCATTTGAAGGAAGTCATTTCAGCTCATTCCGGCGAAATAATAATTGTTGGAAAACCTGGATTGCTGAAGCACGTTTTTGGTTCTTCAGAGCAAATAGAGGTTTTGAATTCTGCAAAGAAGTTGGGAAATGTTATTGAGGTGGTGATTTGCTGAACATTGTTGGGGTTGGAATTTGTGAAGGACAGATCACGGAAAGAGCTTCTAAGCTTATAAGTCAGGCTGAGGTTGTTTTTGGAAGCAAAAGGGCTCTTCAACTTGCCTCGAAATTCATTTCAGGCGAATTTCACGAGCTTAATAGGTTTGATGAAAGGATCTATGGGGAAATAGAAAGCTTAGCAAAGCAGAAAAAGGTTGTAGTTCTCTCCACTGGCGATCCTATGGTTGCTGGGCTTGGAACAAAGCTTAAAGGCAACGTCGAGCCCGGTATTTCGAGCGTTCAAATGGCTCTGGCAAGGCTTGGCGAGGACTTGTGCAACGCAATCGTGATCGACGCTCATGCGAGAAATGCTGAGAAAGAGCTCGAGCTGATCGAAAAGAGAAATCTGCTCATTCTTGCGGACAAAAAATTTGATCCAAGCATTTTTGGAACCAGAAGAGTTGCGTTGCTTGAGAACATTTGCGGAAATGAAAAGATCCTAATTGGAAAGGCGAACGAGATCAAGATCTCTTCCGACTACTCGATCCTCTTTGTCTGGAGATAGGCTTCCGCAATGCTTCGATCTATCGTTGCCTCAGCAATGTCTGAAGAGTAGGCGAGAATTCTGATCGTGCTGTCGAAGATCGTCTTAAGGTAGATCATTTCCTCTTTTGGGTATTTCAGCAGTTCTTCCTGCAGTTTTGCAAACTCTTTCTTCAGATCTGCTATTTTATCGAGAACTTCTTCTGCAATCTCGATGTCAATCTTCATAAAAGCCATCAATGACTGCTTGAGAACTTCGTAAACCTCTTTAAGAGCAGAAAATTCTTTGTAACATTTTCCAAGCTTAAGCATAGCTTCAGTCATGTTTTCAACGTGATCTGAGATCCTTTCGACATGCCTGACAAATGATCTGAAAAATCTCTGATCACCCGCAAGCCTCAAGATCAGCAAATAAAGTCGATCCACCTCACCTTCTCTGAATGCGATCGAGCTTGCAATTTTTCTGTCAAATTTTTCCGAAGAGAGCTTAATAAAGTCTGAAAGCATGCTTAGAGCGACTTTGCTGATCCTTTCCACCATCTCGTTCAGATTGATCTTTGAGGGATCAAGATGTGCCATTAGCTCCATCTCGTCTCCAGTGTCTTCCATGACTTCCATGCCAATCAAAAGATCCGAAGCAAACGCTAAAGCCCTTCTTTGCTCTTCATTGTTCACCTTAACCCTTATAACGTCGTAGTTCGCGAGGTAGTGGGCAACGATCCTCCTAAGGACTCTATCAAAGCTTAGATCGTTTAGATCCAAAAAAGAGGTCTTCTTACCAGTTTCTTTTGGCAAAATAATGATCTTTTCACCCGAGTAATCCAGATAAAGGTAGTCTCCGTCTTTTAAGCCATTCTTCAGAACCCAGTCTTTTGGCAAGGTAAGAATATAGCTTCCTTTTCCACTTTTGAAGATCTTTCTCGGTTCCATGAGCTAAGTGGTTGGATCTTTAAAATACTTTTGCTATATACCCATATATACCTTACTTAAAATATATGGATAAAAAATATAAATTGCAAAGTGTATATTCTCATGTGATCGGAATGAAGAAATGGATAGCAGTTTCAGGAATTTTGTTTGCAGTATTTTTGCTCGGTTGTGTTTCAGAGCAAAACGTAGCAAAGGAGCAGATAAAGATCTACGGCAGTGGAGCAAGCTTTCCCGCACCACAGATCGAGAACTGGATCTACGAGTTTAGCAAGGTTAATAAAAATGTGATCGTTGAGTATTCAAGCAAGGGCTCCGGAGCGGGTATAAATGACTTCAAGTCGAAGCTTGTTCATTTTGCCTGCACAGACCCGCCTGCAAAGGAGTCAGAATGGATCGAGTTCAAAAAGCTTGGCGAACCGTTGCAGTTTCCATTCATAGTAGGTGCGGTTGTTGTAGTTTACAATCTACCAGTGGATGAGCTAAAGCTCGATGGTGAGACGCTTGCAAAGATCTTCATGGGCGAAATAGAGTTCTGGGATGATCAGGCAATAAAAGCCTTGAATCCTAATGCAAACTTGCCTCACGAGAAGATCATAGTGATTCACAGAAGCGATTCAAGCGGAACTACCGAAGTGTTCACAACCTATCTCTCACTTGTAAGCAAAGACTTCAAAGAAAAGGTTGGAGCGGGCAAGCTTGTTGAATGGCCTGTTGACAAGATTGGCAGAGGTTTTGGTGGCAAGGGTAATGAGGGGGTTTCAGCGATGTTCAAGCAGACTTCGAATAGCATTGCTTACGTGGAGCTTGCCTACGCATTGCATGAGAACTTCAAAATGATTAGTCTTAAGAACGCGGAAGGTAACTTTGTAAAGGCAAATGCAGAAACAATAAGCTCCGCAATTTCTGCAAGCTCAGCTTACGTTCCAGACCCAAAGGAGGGGTATAAGGAGGATCCCAAGCAATTCCTGAATGCAAGAGGCAAAAATTCTTATCCGATAGTTTCATTCAGCCACGTTCTACTATGGCAAAGCTATCCGAAGGATGAAGCTCAGGCGATCAAGAGCTTCTGGAACTGGGTTCTCACGGAAGGGCAGAAGCACATAATAGAGGGCTATGCTCCTCTGCCAAAGGAAATTGCCGAGCTTGGGCTTAAAGCAGTCGAGAGTATAAGAGGTGAGTAATGGATCAATTCAAAATTTTTTTGTTGCCCGTAGTTGGTTTAGTTTTCGGTATAATCATTCTCATGCTCCTTGTTTTCACCTTAAATTCAATTCCAATCTTTCAACACGAAGGGGTTGCGATCTACACAACAAATATCTGGAAAGCGAGCGAGGTTTCTGAAGAGGAGTTTTACGGAATACTCTCTGCGATCTATGGCACAATTTACACTTCAACAATTGCAATAACGATCTCTCTGCCAATCTCGATTGGTCTTGCAGTTTTTGTAGCGGATCTTATGCCAAGACGGCTTAAAGAATTGCTCATAATTCCGACAGACATAATGGCGGGACTTCCAACGATCTTGTATGGCATATGGGGGGTCTTCGTTCTCGTTCCGACTTTGGCAGAGATCATGAAGTTTATCCACGGACATTTCTCATTTATTCCACTTTTTTCATACTACAATCCGACAGGTTTCAGTTATCTTTCCGCTGGGGTATTGCTTGCAATAATGGTCACACCATTCGCGACTTCGCTAATAAGAGAAGCCTATGTGGCGATCCCCAACATTTACAGAGAAGCGGTTTATTCGCTCGGCTTAACAAGGTTTGAAGCAACAAAAGTTCTTTTGAGCTACATAAAGCCCGCAATCATTGCGGGAACGCTTTTGGCATTTGGAAGAGCGGTTGGAGAAACGGTAGCGGTGAGCCTTGTGATCGGAAATGCATTCAACATCGATGCAAGCCTTTTCGCTCCCGGATACACGATCTCTTCGCTAATAGCAAATCAATTTGGCAATGCTTTCGCTTACAAACTCATGCCTTCCGCTCTTTTCTCTGCGGGGCTTGCTTTATTTACGATCGGGCTGATAGTTAACATAGCGGGGCTCATTGTTTTGAAGAGGTGGGGATATGCTTAGAGAACTGAAAAACAAAGTTTTTGTTATATATCTAATACTTTCAGCCTTTTTGGTAATTCTCCCGCTCTTCCATATACTCTTCAGCGTTTTCGCAAATGGAATCCCTGTGCTACTGAAATACGGTCTCGCGTTCCTAACAGAAACTCTTCCTGCACCGAATAGAGGGGGGGGTATTTTTCCCGCAATTTACGGCACATTTATGATGGTTTTCCTCGCTTCGCTAATGGGAATCCCATTGGCTGTTCTTGCGGGGATCTTCGTTGCGGAATATCCGAACAATGCTCTCAGCAGGGCTACAAGATCCCTTTTGCTGATCATGCTCGAGTTTCCAACGATCCTTGTCGGGCTTTTTGTGATGGCGATCTTAGTAATGCCAATAGGCAGTTTTTCAGCCTTGGCGGGAGCTTTTGCTCTCATGATCGTCATGCTCCCCTATGTTGCAACTTATACTGAGCAGGCTATGCGGAGTGTGCCAGCGCAGTATAAAGAAGGGGCTTACGCATTGGGATTGAGGAAAGTTAGGGTTGTTTTCTCCATAACGCTAAAGATCGCAAAGAAGGGCGTGATCACAGGGTTGCTCATTGGAATGGCAAAGGTCTCGGGAGAAACCGCTCCACTGATCTTCACCGCTGGCAATGCATGGAGAAGCACAGGCGGAGTTCTGGAGCCAGTTGGAGCCATACCACTCTGGATCTATTACTTGGTTCAGCAACCCTATACCAACTACCACGAGATCGCATGGGGAGCTGCACTCGTTTTAATGCTCTTCTTTTTAGCGGTATTTTTACCAATAAGGCTTAGCATGGTGAGAACGTGAACGCTGTGGAGATAGAAGGAGTTAAAATTAGTTATGGGAACCTTGAGGTGCTTAAAGGAGTTGATCTGAGCATACCCGAAAGAATTTGCTTCGCAATAATGGGTCCTTCAGGCTGTGGAAAGTCGACCTTGCTAAAGGCAATTAATAGGCTGATCGAGCTCAATGACAACGTCAAAATTCGTGGCGAGATCAAGCTTTTTGGACAGAGCATTTTTAAAATGGATCTAACAAGGCTTAGAAGGGAAGTTGGAATGGTGTTTCAGCATCCAAATCCGTTTCCGCACATGAGCATCTATGACAACATTGCCTTTGCGGTTAAATGCAACAGAATTGCCAAGGGAAAGGAAATTGACAAAGTAGTGGAATGGGCTTTGAAAAAGGCAGTGCTATGGGATGAAGTGAAGGATCGACTTAAGAATAAGGCAAATCAGCTGAGTGGTGGTCAGATGCAGAGACTTTGCATAGCAAGAGCTTTAGCATTGAAGCCAAGAGTTTTGCTAATGGACGAGCCAACCGCAAACCTCGATCCGATCGCTGCGAGTAAGATCGAGGATCTGATCCAAGAGCTGAAGAAGGAATACACAATAGTGATTGTAACGCACTCTCCCGCTCAGGCTGCAAGAATAGCGGATCAGGTTGCCTTTCTGTATTTGGGAAAAGTTGTGGAAGTTGGAGACGTTAACGAGATCTTTGAAAAGCCGAAAAATGAACTTACCGAAAAATACGTGACGGGGAGGATAGGATGAAGCTAATAGAAAATGAGATCAGGCGTATAAGTGAGGAAGTCTTGGTTTTGCATGAGTTAGCCAAAAAAGCGGTGGAGCTTTGCTTTAAGTCGCATAAAAACGACAGGACTCTTGTAAGAGAGATTTCTGCATTAGAAGAGAGAAGCGATGAGCTTGAGGCAAGGATTCATGATGAGTGTTCGCACTTCATAATTCGTTTTCAACCAATGGCTAAGGACATGAGATTTGCCCTCGGAATGATCAGGATCTCCTCAGCCTATGAGAGGATCGTGGATCTTGCACAGGAGATCTCGCTTTATGAGTGTGAGCTAAGGGAGAAAATATTTGAAGCGGAAAAGGCACTTCTTGAGATGTTTGACGTCGTTAAGGAAGGCTTCAGCAATATAGAAAACCTGAAGGACAGAATGATCAGCCTCGACGATAAAGTAGACGATCTATACATCCAACTTCTTGAAGACATTGAAAAGAACTTTAGGTGTGTTGAAGAGGTTCTTGCAGTAAGACACTTGGAGAGAATAGGCGATTTGCTATGCAAGATTGCAACAAGGCTTGTTTACGTTCAAGAGGGCAAATGGACGTGGATCAAATGAAAGTGCTTTTTGTATGCGTTAAAAACACCGCAAGAAGTGTAATGGCTGAAGCAATATTTAATAGCTTGGCTAAAAAGTGGAAAGCGGAAAGTGCGGGATTGCAGAAAGCCGAGAAGATAGATAGCAAAGTCATGCAAATTCTTGAGAAGAACGGACTGAAAGCTAAGGAAAAGCCGAGAAGCATTGAAGAAGTCAAGCTTGACGAATACGATCTGATCGTTGCTGTGTGCGATGAGAGCTGTTTGATTTTGCCCAGCAAAAGAGTTCTCAGATGGCAGATCGAAGATCCTGTTGGTAAAGGAGATCAAGCCTACGAGAAAGCATTCAAAGAACTCGAAGAAAGGATTAAAAAACTAATAAAGGAGCTTGAGGGCTAATTTTTATCTTTTAGCTCTGCTTTACCCTTGAACTCCCATTTTCTATCTGGACTGCTGAGGTATTTGTCGATCGAAAGCGAAGCCTTTCTTCCATCACCCATTGCGAGAATCACTGTTGAGTCTCCTCTGACTATGTCTCCACCCGCCCAGACTCTTTCAACTGAAGTTCTTAGCTCTTCATCCACCTCAATTGTCCCCCACTTCGTCGTTTTAAGCTTTGGAGTCGTCTGCGGAACCAATGGATTCGGACTTTGCCCGATTGCAACCACAACTGTGTCGATGTCCATTATAAACTCCGAACCCTTTATTGGCACAGGTCTTCTTCTTCCTGAAGCATCAGGCTCTCCGAGTTCAAACTTTATGCATTCCATCTGCTTTACCCATCCCTTTTCGTCGCCTATATATCTTATTGGAGCGGTCAGAAGCAGGAATTTTATACCCTCTTCTTTTGCATGCTCAATCTCTTCTTTTCTTGCGGGCATCTCCGCTTCGGTTCTGCGATAAACAATATAGACTTCCTTGCCAAGCCTTCGAGCCCATCTTGCACAATCCATCGCAACATTTCCACCGCCTATAACCGCAACTTTGTTGCCAACCTTTATCGGAGTGTCGTATTCTGGGAACTGGTATGCTCTCATCAGATTTAGCCTTGTAAGGAATTCGTTAGCAGAATAAATTCCGTTAAGGTTCTCTCCGGGAATGTTCATGAAATTCGGCAGTCCCGCACCTGTGCTGACGAATATTGCATCGTATTCGTTTAGGAGCTCTTCCAAAGTGATCGTTTTTCCGACAACAACATCTGTGAGAATCTTCACACCAAGCGCTTTAATGTATTCAACTTCAGCTCTTACGATTTCCTTCGGAAGCCTGAATTCAGGAATGCCGTAAACAAGAACTCCACCGGGCTCATGCAACGCCTCAAATACTGTCACATCGTAGCCCTTCTTTGCAAGATCCGCCGCAGCAGTAAGCCCTGCTGGTCCTGAACCAATTATGGCAACTTTTTTGCCATTTGGCTTTGGTTTTTCAGGAATTGTAAAACCTTTAGCTCTTTCGTAATCTGCTGCAAATCTTTCAAGTCTTCCTATGCCAACAGGTTCATGCTTTTTGCCGAGAGTGCAGTTTCCTTCGCACTGATTCTCGTAAGGACAGACTCTACCCGTTATTGCGGGTAGGCTGTTCTTGTCCTTGATGATCTTTATCGCGTCATCAAATCTTCCTTCCTTAATAGCCTTTATGAATTCTGGAATATTAACATTCACTGGACAGCCTTCAACGCAAGGCGGAAATTCCTTTCCCTTTCTTGGCTTGCACTGTAGACACCTCTTTGCTTCCTCCATTGCCATCTCTGGAGTGTAGCCAAGCGGAACCTCTTTGAAGTTCTTTATTCTCTCCTCAGGCGGTTGCTCTGGCATCGGAACCTTTGTTTCTCTTACCTTTGCCATTTCAATCACCTTCCACACGCACAACTTTCTTCGAACTTCTTCAAAGCCAAGCGTTCTTCTTCAATGAATCTCCTGTTTCTTGCCATCAGCAGGTCAAAGTCAACCTGATGGGCATCGAATTCTGGGCCGTCAACGCAGGCGAACTTCGTCTTGCCTCCAACTTCGACTCTACAGCATCCGCACATCCCAGTGCCGTCTACCATTATTGGATTTAGGCTAACGATCGTCTTAATGCCATAGGGCTTTGTGGTCTCAGCTACAGCTTTCATCATTGGCACGGGACCAACTGCAACCACGAGATCGAACCGCTTTCCCTCCTCGATCAGTTTTTTGAGCAGTAAATGAACGAAGCCATGGAAGCCTTCGGAGCCGTCATCTGTTGCAACATAGAGCTCATCGCTGAATTCTTTAATTTCTTCTTTGAGTATCAACCCCTCTTTTGTTCTCGCTCCAAGGATCGAGATCACATAGTTTCCCGCCTTCTTGAATGCCTTCACTTCTGGATAAATGCATGCAATCCCTACACCACCACCAACGCACGCAACGGTGCCATAGTGAGCGATCTCTGCGGGATTGCCGAGGGGTCCAGCGATGTTGGCAATGTAGTCGCCCTCTTTCATCGAGTTCAACTTCTTTGTAGTCTTTCCCGCCTCAAGAGCCGCAATTGTAATCGTTCCTCTCTCCGGCGAAGCATCTACAAGTGTCAGTGGGATTCTCTCGCCCTTTTCGTCGATCCTTATTACAACAAACTGTCCCGGCTTTGCTTTTTTGGCGATCAGTGGCGCTTGAATTTCAAATTTTTTAATAGTTGGAGCAAGATCTTGCTTTTTGACAATTCGATACATCATAACTCTGGGAAGATCTCATGTTTAAATAGTTTTTGATCTAATGTTCATTTTAATGAAAAATAGTTATAAAGTTGCTTTTCCAACCGAGGAGAGGTTAGGGTGGAGGTAATAAATTCATATTGAAATAGCCCCGGCCGGATTCGAACCGGCGTCACCGGCTCCAAAGGCCGGCAGGATTGACCGCTACCCCACGGGGCTTCAAAGTTGTGTTGTCGAAAAGATTAAAAAATTTAACTTGGCTATATTCTATATTCTGCCTCGGCATACCTCAAGCTTTGACTCCAAAGAATACCGCCAATCCCAAAATTAAGGTTAGAAAACCTACTACTTTCTCAGCATACTCGGTATTGCCTAGCTTAGCAGTTATGAGTGGTCCAATTATTGATGCGATTGCTGCTGGAATTGTAACAAGGAGATAAATATCCATAAAAGATATGCCACCCAATATAAGAAACGAGAGCAAACCTACCAGACAGACAGGTATCTCTGCAATGTCACCTATTGAAACAGCGGGTCTAACCTCATGATTCAACACTATCTGCCCCGAAACTATGACTGGTCCGAAACCTCCGCCCATAAAGCCTTTATTAAACCCTGCCAAAGCAGAGATACCTACAAGTCCCCTCGCGGATCTTTTGAATTTCTTTCCAATAATTAACAAGAAGCCCAAAAAAGAGACCAATAGACCAATATAGATTATAGTAATATTCTTTGGCATTGTCAGATTAGAGAAGGCTCCAAAGGCTACAAAAGTAGTTGCAGGTATTGCCACGAGCAGAGCGGTCTTTACATCTTTTCTTGTAAAATTTTTTACTCTGGTATGGGTAGCCCCGCCAACGATGTCTACAACAAGCTGAGAGAAAAGAACTGTTGGAACCACAACTTGTGGAGGATATCCTAAGATCAACAATACTGGTGTCAGAATAGTCCCATAGCACATCCCGAGTGCAGTGTCGATAAGTGCAGCTCCGAATGCGGTGATCATAATTGCAATGAGATATTCTATCAATTTAACCAACCTCCTTTACTTTAACGACCAATATTGTCCCATCTTTAAAAAGAACCCATCTGAGTCTGTCTTTGTCTTTTATTTCAAGTTTATCGACAATTTGTTTTGGAACTGTTGTTCTTCGCCTCGAACCTCTCACGGTTACATTCGTCTCTCCTATGAATTCAACCTCATTTAAGTCGATCTTCATATGCACCAAAAAATTTTGGAGTAGATCCAATATATATTGGTTTCTATTTTTATCATAAAAGTCTATCATAAAACAGAAAACTTTTAATTCTAAGTTGACTCTAATAGAGCTATAAGGTGGGGGTGGATAGCATACGAGTGATGAAGACAAATATGTGAAGATCTCAATTCCAAAGACTCTATATGAGAAGATCAAAGCAAGAATTGAAGGGACAGATTTTGATTCCGTTTCAGAATACGTTACTTATGTAGTAAGAGAAGTTCTTGCCAATCTCGAAGAAGAAAAGGATATCACTCTTACAAAAGAGGAGGAGGATAAAGTTAAAGAGAGGCTAAAGGCTTTGGGCTACATTGACTGAATATTCCCTTTGGAGGTAAATATGGTTTCAAAACCTCATGGCGGAAAACTTGTAAACCGAGTTGCGGATCACGAAACTAAGGAGAAAATTATTAGCGAACAAAAAGAATATCCAAGAGTTAGAATAAACCACGGGATAGCAATAGATTTGGAAAATATCGCTCATGGTCTATATTCTCCTTTGAATGGATTTTTAACCCAAGATGAGTTTGAGAGCGTTTTAAAGACCATGCGACTCCGAAACGACCTACCTTGGACTCTTCCTATAGTGTTAGATGTCCAATCACCACACTTTGGAGAGGGAGACACTATTCTGCTTCACTATGAGAGTTTTCCAATAGCGAGAATGCACGTTGAAGAGATCTATCCCTACAAAAAAACGGACCTTGCTTTAAAGGTCTTCAAGACTGACGATCCAGCTCATCCCGGAGTTTCAAGAGTTTATTCGATGGGCGATCGTCTCATTGGAGGGAGTATTGAACTTTTGAATGAGCTTCCGAATCCTTTTGCGAAATATACTCTTAGACCGATTGAGACCAGAGTTCTCTTCAAAGAGAAGCGCTGGAAAACAATTGCAGCGTTTCAGACAAGGAATGTCCCACATTTAGGTCATGAGTATGTTCAAAAAACAGCTTTGACATTTGTTGATGGTATATTAATAAATCCTGTCCTCGGAAAGAAGAAAATAGGCGACTATACTGACGAGGCAATTATAAAGTCTTATGAGGCTTTATTCAACAACTATTATCCAAAATATACTGCGGTTCTTACAGCTATTCGCTACGAAATGCGCTATGCTGGGCCAAGAGAAGCGGTTCATCACGCGATCATGAGAAAGAATCTCGGAGCCACACATTTCATCGTTGGCAGAGATCATGCGGGTGTTGGTAACTACTATGGACCTTACGAGGCATGGGGGATCTTTGATAAATTCCCAGATCTTGGTATCACTCCTATTTTTGTCAAAGAAGTCTTCTATTGTAGAAAATGCGATGGTATGGCGAATGAAAAAACTTGTCCGCACAGTGATGAATTTCGCACATACCTCAGTGGCACAAAATTGAGGAGCATGCTAATAAATGGTGAAAGTCTCAATAATCTGATAAGACCAGAAGTTCTAAATGCTATAAAGGGCCTGAAAAACCCGTTTGTAGATTGAATTGGAATATAAAAGAATTATGAGAATATAGATCGTTTCTGATATTTCGAGTAAATTAATAAGATCTCACTCTTTTACCCCCTGCATACCTCAGAAACTCGCCATATTCATACCCTAGAAAAATTTCCTCCAATTATTTTTCAAAAGATCCTTTATTCTTTTTCTCCCGACAATTGGACACCAGATCTTGTCATGGTAAAATTCAGAGGCAAAGATGAATATTTTAAATATTGGCGAGTAAAAAAGGAGCTTGTGGAGCCATTTAACCTTTTCAGTAGACTCTCGTGCATTTCAAATCAATTCTTTTCTTTTTTGGATGCATATTCTATTAAAATGATCTCCATAAAGTTATGACGCGCTAAGAGAAAAGGATTTATTTTTAACTTTTAAGATTTCTTTGTGAAGCTCGCCGTAATTGGTGCTGGATACGTTGGCTTAGTAACTGGCATTGGCTTCGCTTCTCTTGGTCACGAGATCACTTTCGTCGATGTAGATGCGAAGAAAGTCGAGATGATAGAAAAAGCGGAGCCACCTTTGTATGAAAAAGGGCTGAAAGAGCTTATGAAAAATCTTTCGAGCTACCGAGCAACGACTGAATTTAAGGCAATTAAGAATTCTGAGATCGTTTTCGTCTGCGTGGGCACACCTTTCAAAGATGGAAAGATGGATCTATCTCAATTGGAGTCCTCAGCTCTGGAGATCTCTAAATATCTTTCTAAGCAGATCGTTGTATTGAGAAGCACTGTTCTTCCCGGAACAACTGAAAATTTGATACCGATTTTTGAAAAATATGGAAAAAAAGCCTTTGCCGACTTTGGGGTTGCTTACAATCCAGAGTTTTTGAGGGAAGGAAATGCCTTGCAAGACTTTTTTAATCCAGACAGAATAGTAATTGGAGCTGAGGATGAAAGATCAAAAAAGATCCTTTCAGAACTCTATAAGGATTTCAATTGTCCAAAGATCTTTACAAATATAAAAACTGCTGAGATCATTAAGCTTGTTGCAAATGCTTTTCTTTCAACAAAGATCAGCTTTGCAAATGAAATCGGAAATGTGTGCAAAAAACTGGGAATTGATTGCTATGAAGTGTTTGAAGCAGTCGGTTTAGATCATAGAATCTCTCCTCACTTCTTTAAAGCTGGGCTTGGTTTTGGAGGTTCATGTTTGCCCAAAGATTTGAAAGCTTTGATTTCGAAAGCGGTTGAAGTAGGGGAAGAGCCAAGAATTCTTAAGGCAGTTCTTGAAGTCAACGAATCCCAGCCATTGAGAATGATCGAAATTCTTAAAAAACATCTTGGAAGCTTGGAAGGGAAGAAAATCGGGGTTCTTGGATTGGCTTTCAAGCCTGAAACTGACGATGTAAGAGATGCGAGATCCATGGTTGTTGTGAGCAAACTGCTTGAAGAAGGGGCGGAGATCGTTGCCTATGATCCAAAAGCGATGGAGAACTTCAGGAAGATTTTTCCGAACATAGAATACAGAAAATCCGCTTTGGAAGTTATCGAAGGGGCGGAAGCGATCCTTATAGTGACCGAATGGACCGAATTTGAAGGAGTTGACTGCAAAGGAAAGCTCCTTGTAGATGGAAGAAGAGTAAAGGTTAAAAATGCCAAATATGAAGGAGTTTGCTGGTAGTTATGATAAGAAAAGCTGTCATCCCTGCAGCCGGTTTTGGGAAAAGAATGCTTCCTATAACAAAAGCACAGCCAAAAGAAATGCTTCCAGTTTTTGACAAACCAGTGATTCAGTATGTGCTCGAAGAAGCTTATGAAGCTGGAATTAGGGATATTCTGATTATCACGGGAAAGCATAAGAGAACAATTGAAGACCACCTCGACAGAGGCAATTTTAAAACCGATTTCGACGACCTTTTGCAAGAGATGAGCATATACT
>JASFYH010000019.1 GCA_030055595.1 Archaeoglobales archaeon
AATGCTGGAAAGATACTCCAGACTAAGAATAACACTGCTAAGATTCCTATTATTGACTTAATTCTCATATACGCCCCCGTTTAAATTTTCGTGGTAAAATAGCTCTACAAAGCTACCGAAATTTGCTTCAGCAGTTTTGCAGGAATACTTTACCAAATAATATTATTCGAAATGACACTAAATAAACCTTTCGAAGAATTCTCAAATACTAAGAATTCATTGGCGTGAGAATGTCAAAAAGAGAAATTAAAAATGTTTGTAATGAATAATTGGATTTTGATTTTATGCTTAGTTTGAATTCGGTTCTCATTTAGATTTTAGAAACTCCCTCAAAAAAACTGTTCCATAACAACCCGCTGGCAGATAAAATTCAAAGATCTCACCGTTGAAGCTCAGCTCCGTTATGGCTAACGGCAGACCAGCGCTTCTGTAAGAACCGCTTGAAGAGAACTCCTTATGCTCGGTCTTAAAGCTTGAAATATCAAGGTTATCTTCTGAAAGGAAATCGAGAGCGATTCCGCTCCAACCTTCAAGTTTTGTGTCGTAGCCAACAAGGGGCAAAGCGAGAGTAGCAAAGTTCTCTCGGATTAAAAGTTCAACTCTGCTCTTATTCGCCCCAATCTCTGTATAATCAACAAACGAGGGTTTTCTTGTCTTGTAGGTTATGTAGCATGCCCAGTCTTTCTCTATTACGGTTTTAAGTTCTCCGAAATCCTCTATTCTCTGTGAAAGCATTCTGTTAAAGATGTAGGATTGATATGCATGCACGAACATCATTTTAAGTGTCTTGGGAAGTGAAAGCAAAGCTCCTTCTTCACTTTTACCCTCTCTGAGCTTCTGGAGCAGAGCCTTCTCGTATGTTAAGTGCTTTGGAAGTTCTTTTAGACCATAAACTGGATCTCTACTGTTCCAGAGCTCTTCCCTGATTCTTCTTAGTTCCTCACCCTCAATTTCGGATGGTTTTGCTACAAAGGTCCAGAAAGCTTCGGAATAATTTTTCTGAAGGATTAGCTTTCCTACTTCGTGTGTTATTCCACGAGTTCCAAATCTCTGCTCCCCAAAGAAATTTGGAATGCCTTTTTCGCCCAGCTCATTCTTCGTTCTCTCAAAAATTTCACCATTTTTGGCTCCAATCACTCTAATTCTAAAAACATTGCCCAATAAGTCTCCAAGCCTTATTTCTCTTCTTGAATAACCCAAAAAATCGATTTTCGCATCTTTTATTCTTATTTTATCAATATCTTCTTTTCTAAAACCAGTTATAGAGAAATACTGAACTGTTAAAGCCCTTTTGTCCTTTGTGCCAGCAAAAGAAACCCTCTTCTGGCTTATCCCAAGATTTTTAGCGAGTGCCCTAACAAACTTCAAAGTCTCCCAGTTTTTCTTTTCAACCCTTATGATCGCAAAATTGCCGTCTTCAGTTAAATCCAATTCAAGGATCTCCTCGACGTAAAAATCCTCAGCTTCTTTTTTTATTTCACCACCCATCGCTGGAGTTTTTGTTATGTAGCCTTTAATACCAAGATCCACACCTAAATTTCGGAAGCTTTTTTTAAACCTTTGTCCAATTTTCCGCGTGGAAAAGTCGATTCAGGATCCAGTCCACGGTTTGATCAAACTTGAAGACTGGCAGATCTCGATTATTGACACGCCCCAGTTTCAGAGACTCAGGCGAATAAAACAGCTTGGATTTGCAAATCTGGTTTATCCAGGGGCAAATCACACGAGATTTGAGCACAGCCTTGGAGCGATGCACTTGGCAAAGATCTTGGCGAAAAAGCTTGAAATGGGAGATGAAGTAGTAGTTTCCGCTCTGTTGCACGATCTCTCTCACCCGCCCTTTTCACACAGTTGCGAAGGAATTCTAAAAGCCCATGGTTTTGAGCATGAGGCGATAGAGTTTTCAATAAAAGGAGAGCTTAAAGATCTGCTAAACGACTTGGGCTTCAATTTAAAAAGGATTGCGGACATTGTTAGCGGTAAGAATGCCTCTATTGTTAGTGGAGACATCGACGTTGACAGAATGGACTACCTCGTAAGGGATTCGCATTACACTGGTGTTGCATACGGAATTTTTGACATTTCGAGGCTGATAGACAAGATAAAGTTCCAGAATGGAGTTATCGTTGAAGAGGGAGGAATTAAAGCTGCAGAGTCTTTGCTGATCTCACGCTTCATGATGTATCCCGCGGTCTATTATCACCACGTTTGCAGAATTGCGACGAAGATGTTCGAAAGGGCTATGGAGAGGGTAATAGAAGCGGGATTAGATCCGAAGAGGCTCTTTGAGATCGATGACTGCGAAGCAATGGAGCTGATCAAAAGCCATGATCCTGAGTTTTATGAGCTTCTGCAGAACAGGAAGCTTTTCAAAAGAGCGGTTTATGTTGGGAGGGAAAGTGTTGATCTAAAAGAGATCCAAAAGCTCAAAGAGAAGAGAGTTGAAGAGAGAATCGCCGAAAACGCGGGATTGGACAGAAAATACGTTATTGTGGACATTCCACCATTGGAAGACGTGAGAGAATTCAGAGTTAGCGTTGAGGTTGGCGGAAAAATCGAGAAATTGGAAAATGTTTCAAAACTTGTTAGAGCTTTAAAAGATTCTTGGATTCACAACTGGCGTTTTGGGATCTACACAAAGAAGGAATATGTTGAAAAAGTCAGAAGATCCGCGGTGGAAATTCTTGGAATAGATGCAACTGTCCAATCTTCGCTTTTTTAGTCTTCCAGCCTCCTTCTGATAACTGGATTTTTCGTTACTATGTCTCTGAGGGCGGATTCGAAGCTCTCCGCCATTGGAATTCGCTCACACAAGTAGATTCCAGTTCTGCCGATCTCTTTCCTTCTGCTTAAAACTCTGATCCGTTCAAGAACGGTCTCGATCGAAATTCCGAGAGTTTTCGCCACCACGCTGGGATGAATTTCACTTAAAGGAAATTCCCTATGACCCATTGTATCTGGGACGATCAAAAAAAGTCTTTTATCGACCCCAGGAACTCTAATGTCTTTTAGTAACTCTTCGTAATTTATACATCCTCCAAATTTGTAAAACTCAAGTTCTCTTTCTCTCATTTTCACAAGTGGGAAACTGATCGTGGTCAGCTCATCGATAACGAATTCTCCCTTTATAGCATAATTGGGAGTTGCTTGGACTATTCTTTTCTCTATAAAATCGAAGCCTTCTAATGCGAGCTCAAGCTTGAAAGAGGGGATCTGTTGAGGTATAAAGAGATCCACATCGCTTTTGGGACTTACATCTCCCCTCGCAATGCTACCATATGCAATGCTTTGCAATCCAGAGCTTTCTAAAATTTCCATCAATTCTCTGGCACGCTTTCTTTTTTCCTTCAGGATCTTGAAATTCTCCTCAGTATATTTTACCTCTCTACCGCTCATTCAACCGTTCTATCGATCCAATCGAGGAATTCCCTCAAGCCCTTGTCAACAGGAAAAGAGCAAATGCATGGTGTAGTGTAGCTGTGAAGCTTCTTTATTTCGTCTCTGATCTCAGAAAAATTCTCGTTCTTAGTTTTTAAAATCATTCCGTATTCATCTGCGGTCTCTATTTTTCCTTCCCACCAGAAGTAGGATTTAATGGGGAAGATGTTCACACATGCGACGAGCTTTTTCTCCAGCAAGTGCTTTGCAATTTTCTCAGCCTCATCCTTTGAGCTTGTGGTTACATAAATAAAGCTAAACATAGCCATAAAGCTCACTTTTCTTTCTTTTTAACCACAACTATGTCGCCGAGTGTTGGCGTCATCGAAGACTTCTTCTCAAGCTTAACCACTGGCACACTTTCCTTCAACTTTATCCCGAAGAGCTTTTCAAGCTTTGCCACAACTTCTGGATCAGGGGTTATTTCCGCATTCTCGATCTTCTTTATGAGAGATTCCTTCTCCTGAATTTTCTTGGCAAGCTGTTCCTGACTCCAGCCTCTCTTTTCTCTCTCTTGCCTTATGATCTGATTGTAGTTATCAACAAGCTCATCTTTAAACTCGATATCGGTGCTGGGCTTTTTTTTCTTTATAACAACTCTTTTAGCCCCAGATTGCGATGCGGTTGAAACTTTTTCACTTCCATATTTTTTACATGCAGGGCAAACGGTCAATTCTGTTCCTTCAACGATTATTTTTACCCCAGAACCCTTTAGATCTTTCCCACAAATTTCACAATTCATGCGATCACCAATCAATAAGTTCATATAGTTGAAGAGATATATAATTATTTGGAGGCTTCCGGAAGAGGTTGGTAGAATGTCAGAAGACCTGAGCTATCTAATGGATAAGCTTAAGAAGCTTGAAGAGGAATATTACAAGCTTAGAGAATTGTGTCGAAGACTTGAAGATGAGAAAAGATTTATCGAAAGCGAAAGATTGAGATATGAAAGAGAGGTTAGAAGACTCAGGAGCGAGATTGAACGTTTAAGATCACCCCCCTTACTTGTTGGAGTTGTCTCAGATGTCCTTGAAGATGGAAGAGTTGTTGTTCGAAGTTCTACTGGGCCAAAATTTGTGGTTTATGCATCGCAGTATATAGCTCCAGATGAGTTAAAACCCGGGACGAGGGTTGCCTTAAACCAGCAAACCCTTGCGGTCGTTAATATCTTGCCCTCCTCAAAGGATCCGATGGTATATGGATTTGAGATCGAAGAAAAGCCAGATGTAACCTACTCAGACATAGGTGGCTTAAATCAGCAGATTGAAGAGATCAAAGAAGCGGTTGAACTGCCCATGCTTAAACCCGACCTCTTTAAAGAGGTTGGAATTGAACCACCAAAAGGAGTTCTGCTTTATGGTCCTCCGGGAACTGGAAAGACTCTGCTTGCTAAAGCGGTTGCAAATCAAACCAAAGCTACCTTCATAAGAGTCGTAGGGAGCGAATTTGTGCAGAAATTCATCGGCGAGGGGGCAAGGCTTGTAAGAGAAGTATTCCAGCTTGCAAAGGAGAAAGCACCTTCAATAATATTCATAGACGAGCTTGATGCAATCGCAGCGAAGAGAACAAGCAGTGACACAAGCGGAGACAGAGAAGTGCAGAGAACAATGATGCAACTTCTTGCGGAGCTTGACGGATTCGACTCAAGGGGAGACGTGAAGGTAATTGGAGCAACAAATCGCATAGACATCCTCGATCCCGCAATACTCCGCCCGGGTAGATTTGACAGAATAATAGAGGTTCCCATGCCGGGCTATGAAGGCAGAATTCAGATCTTCAAGATCCACTCAAAGAACATGAAGCTTGCAGATGACGTCGACTTCAAGGAACTTTCAAGGATCACTGAAGGAGCAAGCGGAGCGGACATAAAGGCGATCTGCACAGAAGCGGGAATGTTCGCAATACGCGAAGAAAGGCTAAAGGTGACAATGCTTGACTTTACAAGGGCAATAGAGAAAGTTCTAAGGAAGACTCCACCAATACCGGATCTCAAGGGAGTCATGTTTGTTTAGCCGGAAGCCTCCACCAATTTCAAAAAGTTCAAAAGCTGAAGGGGGTAAGGAAGCTGTGGAACTTGGATGCTTGTCAGTGTCGCACAAACGTGCAAATGTAGAAGAGATCGAAAAAGTCGCCAAGGAAGATTATTTTCTTCCTATTCTTTCCTCTTACCCCTTTCATGAGTTCGCCTACGTTTTAACCTGCAACAGATTTGAGATCTATGCGGTTGGCTTTGCAATTTACGAAACGTTATTTAAGCTCTCCAAGGATCTTGGTGTTGAAAAAATCGCCGAGATCCATGTGGGAGAAGACTGCGTTCGCCACTTGATGCGCGTGTGCGCTGGCGTGGAGTCGATGATCGTTGGCGAGAACGAGATTCTTGGACAGGTTAAGAATTCTTTTCTGAAATGTGCAAAAAAGAATTTTGTTGGCGAGAACCTTGAAATGGTCTTTAATAAGGCTACTCAAGTGGGAAGCAAGATTAGAAGAGAAACTTCGATCTCAAAGGGAGCTCTGTCAATCGGTTCTGCAGCGGTTGTGCTCGCTGAAAAAGTTCTCGGCTCTTTGAGCGGTAAAAAAGTTTTAATTGTAGGCGCGGGAGAAATGGGACAGCTGGTTGCAAGGGCGATTCATAGGGATGTGGAGAAAATACTTATTGCAAATAGAACTTTTTCAAAGGCTGAAGAACTTGCAAAGAAAATTGGTGGAGTTGCGGTTAGATTTGACAAACTGGAGGAGTGCCTAAAATTATGCGATGTTGTTATTTCAGCAACTTCCGCACCGCACATCGTGATCTCGAGGCATGTGGTCGAAAATGCTGTGAGGGATCGGGAAAAGAAATTAGTTATAATCGACATAGCTCTGCCGAGAGATGTTGAGGAATCTGTTAAAGAATTGAAAAACGTGGAGCTTTTTACAATTGACGATCTGAGGGCTATAAGTGAGGAGAATATGAAGAAGAGAGAACTGGAAGTTAAAAGAGCTGAAGAGATAATAGAAGAAGAAATCGAGCAGTTCAGGGTTTACCTCAAAGACCTTGAAGCCAAGAAGGCGATTGACGCGATGTATAGCCTTGCAGGGAAGTTCGTTGACGAGGAAGTCGAAGAGCTATACCAAAAACTTTCAAAACTCGGGCTAAATGAAGAGGTTAAGCCAATGCTTAGAGCTTTTGCAATTTCACTCATCAAAAAGTTTTTAAGTGAACCTACGCTTAAGTTAAAGCTCGCAGCAAGGAATGGAGATCTTGAGCTTATAAATGCGATTCTCAAGGTTTTTGGTGATGGTAATGTTTCCGAGTGTTCGGATGAGAAGACTGCGGAAGGAAAATCTAAGGGAATTGTTCTGGGAGGTAAGGCTGAGAGTTGAAGGTCTACCTTAGGGCTTTGGAGTCACAAAGAAAAGATCAGATCTGCGGTGAGGACTCTGATGAAAAGCTTCTCTAAAACTATTTAGAAAATTTAGAACAACCTATACCTTCTGTCCGCGTCAACTTCTCCATTAAAAGCTATTTTGGGCATTATCACCTTACCAACCGCTGAGACTATCAGAATTTTGGTTAAATCCCCCGGAATAAATGGGACTGCCCCTATCATGAGCAGTTCAGAGATCCCGGCGTTCGGAAAGATCAGACTGAGCCACAAAAGCCCGAGACCATAGATCATCACAAAATTAGCAAATAGAAGAATTGGAAGCAGTGTTAAGAAAAATCTCACCCCCACATATCTGTCCACGAGGTGCCCAATGAAGAATGCGGATACTATAAATCCAAAGAGATAACCAGCAGTTGCTCCAGAAAGCACCGCAATCCCACCCTTAAATCCCGCAAACCATGGAATTCCTGCAAAACCCAATGAAACGTATAGAGTCTGGCTGATTCCTCCCCAGTGCTTTCCGAGCACCAATGCACTTAAAAAGACCGCAAATGTTTGCATTGTTATAGGAACTGGAGTCCATGGGAGGTAAAGGCGAATTTGAGCACATAAGCCTGTGATCATTGCGAATGCTAAAGCCAAAAGCAACTTTTGCTCGAACTCAGCTTCATATCTCCATCTGAAGAATTTAGATCTAACAAAATCCATGCGAAAAATTGGTGGAGTGGAAAATAAATCTTACTCCAAGGGCGATCTCTCTATCCCTTACGAAACCCAGATCTTTTACCCTTTGACCAAGGAGTGGTCATGTGGTCTGCAGGCTTTGGCAAATTTCAAAATTCTCTTTTATCAAAATCCTTTTCCTTAGCCTTAAGCATTTCTTCAAGCTCTCCTTCAGTCATCTCAAGGATAAAGCTTCCTATATAACCACAGTTCTTACAGCAGAATTTACCCGAAACTCCTCCAGTGTCAAGCTCAACGTCTTTCGAATAGCACACGGGGCAAACGAGAAGTTTTCGCATGATCGAGAAAAGAGAACGATCTATAAATAGATATGCAAAAAGATTAAGAGCATTTTGATCGAGGATGATCGTGAAGTTCAGTGTTCAGGAGCACTTTGCAAAAAGGCATCATTTTGATCTACGCTTGGAGATGGATGGTGTGGCGAAGAGTTGGGCAATTCCCAAGGGTTTTCCTGAGAAAGGAGAGAGAAGGCTTGCAATTAAAGTTGAGGATCATAGTATAGACTATATGGAATTCGAGGGACTCATCGAGGAGGGATATGGTAAAGGAGTTGTAAAGCTTTGGGATCGAGGAGAATACGAAATTCTGAAGAAGAGTGAAAAGGAATTAAAGTTTAAACTCAGTGGAAATAAACTAAATGGCATTTACGTCCTTCTTAAGTTTGATAAAGCGGGTAGAGATTTTTGGCTTATTATGAAAACCTCGGAGTGATAAAAATTTTATAACACTCGGAACGTAGTTTTAAAGGTGAAAAAGGGAATTTTGATTGCGGTTGAGGGTATAGATGGTTCTGGAAAGTCAGTAATAGCTCAGGAACTTGTGAGATTCCTCGGAGATCTTGGTTATGAGTCCGTGCTTTTTAAGGAGCCTTCGGATAGTATCTATGGGCAGAAAATAAGGAACTCAAAGGAAAGACTGCCACCGGAAAAAGAACTGGAATTTTTCTTGCTTGATCGAGAACTCGACGTAAAGGAAAGAATACGCCCCGCCCTTGAAAAGGGGAAGATCGTCGTGATGGATCGCTATTATTACTCAAACATTGCATATCAATCCGCAAGGGGAATAGAAGCGGAAAAGATCAAGAAGCTCAATGAAGCGATCGCTCCAAAGCCAGATCTCGTGATCATCTTAGATGTTTCTCCTGAGACCGCACTAAAGAGAATTCTATCGAGAGGAAAGCTAACGGTATTTGAAAGCAAAAATGAGCTTGAAAAAGTTAGGGAAAATTTTTTGAGAAACGCTGATGAAAGAACTGTGATTGTGAATGCGGAAAAACCACTTTTAGAAGTTAAAAAAGAGGTAATTCAGGCGGTTAAAAAGCTACTTAGTTCTTATGATCCTCGTAGGAGTTAGTATAACGTCAGCCTTCGCATCATGTTCTTCCATGAGAAAGCTAAGATCGTTAAAGACCTGAAGATCGTGCGCAATAACCACGAAGAGGGCTTTTTTAGCTAAAACCCCTTCTTTCTTAAGGATCTCAAACTCTCTGTCTCCAAAACCGCTACCCTTACCGATCCTATTTCCGTGGAGATCCACAGCAACGCACCCTTGAGCAAAAATTCCAACTTTTTCCCTTAATTCTTTTAGATCTGCAGTTTTTGCAAGCCTAAGATGACTAATGGTTGGTCTAACTTTCTCCTTTAAAACAACAAAACCTCTCATTCTTGGAAGGACAGCAAGAAGGATCTTTCCATCTTCAAGGACGAGCTCCCGTAATCTAAGAAGCACAGAATCCGGAGCGGAGAAAACACACTCTGAATTTCTATATTCCTCAAGTTCTCTTATTTTTTCACAGACTTTTTTAGCATCTCTGAAATTTGGAATTCTTCCGTATGGGCTTGGAAATTCGCAGAAAGGTTCAATTTTCTTCCAGACGTATTCTCTTACTTCTTCTTTATTTTCAAATCTCAAGCAAGACCCTTATCAGATCTTTGTCTTTTACCATTCCTGAAACTCTATTTAAGGAGTCCAAAACGGGAATGCAGTCGAGATCGTTACTAAGCATTTTCTTTGCACATTTCGAAGCATTTGTCTGCGGATAAACAAACTCCGGAGGTTTCATAAACTTCTTCACAGGATCCTTGGGCAATTTTACCACGCTGACTTCGAAATATCTGACAGACATGTCTCTCATTCCATCCCAGCTCCATTTATCATCTGTATCGCTAGAAGAAGAGTGAGTTGACTGGACTATATAGTCCTCGATCAGGGCTTCGCTTAGCATGATCTTCTCATCCACGATCCCTACGAGCTCTTCATTTTCATTCAAGACACCACAGATCTCGGCATTTCCAAGCCTCATTATTTCTCCTACTACCTTTAAAGGTGTCTCTTCCCAAACACAGAGAATCTGAGGACTTACATATTTTCTAACGGGCAGATCTAAATTCATTTCTGCGATCTTCTTTATTATGTCTCTGACTGTGATTATTCCCGCAAGTTTTTCTCGATCTAATACAGGCAGTCTTCTAAATGGGGTTGAGCTTAGAATTTCAACTACTTTCTTTACGCTATCCTCAACATTAACAGTAACGGGATTTGGAGTCATTAGCAGTGCAACCTGATCTTCGTCGATCTTCCTTAGAATATCTTTTCTCGTTATTATACCCGCTATTTTTCCCTCTTTAAGCACCGGAACCGCTGAGATCCCATAACCTTTGAATAGCTGCAGAACATTTTCTCTCGTGCTCGGTAATGTTGCAAAGATCACATTCGGGTTCATTATTTCAACAGCCTTCATCGTCCCGCTTCACCTCATTTCTGCTAATTAATCTTTCTATTTCTGAAAAATTTTTTGACTGTCCGAAGGGTATAGCTCAAAAAATGATTTAAAGGAGGTATTTACTCATTCCAGTTCTCCAGGCTTTTTCAGCATCATCCAGCTTACATGAAAAGCTTCCAAAGTCAAGCTTGCTCCCGTTGCTGTAGCCCAAATGCTCCGCTTTCAGCCCTTTACCTCGCAGAAACTCAAGATAACTTTCCAGATCATTTTTATCGATCTCCACAAGCCATCTCGTATTTGACTCCGAGAAAAGCTCAATGAAGCCGAGCTTTCTAATTGCTTTAAAACCAATTCCGAGTCCAAAGCTCATCTCTGCAATAGCAACCGCAATTCCTCCTTCAGAAACATCATGGCAGGCTTTAACGTCAAATTTATTGAAGGAGTCGAGCAGAGCATTTGAGTAAGTTTTCAAGCTCTCAGGCGAGGTTCTTGGAACATTGTAGCTCTCAAAACCCATAACTTTTGAATAAAGGCTTCCTCCAAACTCTTTCTTTGTTTCGCCCACAAGAACAACCGCTCCACCTTTGAAAAAGCTATCCTTAGCCTTTCTGAGATCATCAACTATTCCCACGCCTAAGAGCGTTGGAGTCGGGGGTATTGAGGAGAACTTTGTTTCGTTGTAAAAACTCACATTTCCGCTAACGCATGGCAATCCAAAGCTTTTTGCCATCCAGCCCAAGGCTTTGACGCTTTCAACAAATTCCAACATCCTATCTGGCTTTTCTGGATTTCCAAAGTTCAGGCAATCAACGTAGCTGTGGGGTTTAGAATTCACCGCAACAAGGTTTCTTATGAGCTCGTCAAATGCACTCGCTGTGCCCCAATAAGGATCTGCTTTTGTCAGCCATGGGTTTATCGCCACCGCAATTGAAAGTCCCCTATTGGAACTTGTAGGTTTCATTACAACCGCATCCCCATGAGTTTCAAAGTTAACCCTGCCCTGTAAAGGCTTAAGAACAGTGCAAGCCCGGACTTCGTGATCGTATTGCCTTATAATCCAGTCTTTGCACGCCACATTTGGATGGGAGAGCATTTTTATAAAAACGCCATGATAGTCTTTTGGCTCTGGAATCTCCGGCTCGATCTTTGGCATAGGTTTTGCGGCATGGGTTCTGCAATACTCCACCGCCCCTACGATGAATTCGATCTCCATCTCGTAGATCTTGTAGCCATTGTAGAATATGCGAAGCATTTTGTCTTCGGTTGTTTTTCCAATGACTGAAGCGGGTAGATCCCATTTCTGAAATACGTAGAGCACTTCATCGACCTTCTCTGGTTTTACTGTGAGCATCATTCTCTCCTGGCTTTCAGAAACCCATATTTCCCAGGGAGCCATGCCCTCTTCTTTAAGCGGAACCTTGTCAAGATGGATCTCTGCACCAAATCCGGCTGAAAAAGCCATCTCACCAACGACGCAACTCAATCCTCCGCCTCCGAGATCTTTTAGCCCAGTTATAAGCCCTTTCTCAACAACTTCAAGGCATGCATGGATCAAAGGCTCCTTCGTGATCGGATTACCAAGCTGAACCGCACTTCTTTCCTCCTCGCTTTCCTCGCTAAGCTCTGCTGAGGCAAAGGTGACGCCATGGATTCCATCTCTACCTGTTTTTCCGCCAACAAGAACAAAAAGATCTCCAACCCCTCCCGCTTTGCTTGGAACAATTCTGTCCTTCTTCGCAATACCTATACAGCCCACGTTTACGATGCAGTTGGTTAAATATGCCTCATCAAAGAAAACCATTCCTGAAACCGTGGGAATGCCGACTCGATTTCCGTAATCCCTTATACCAGAAACAACCCCGCTGAGCAGATACTGTGGGTGTCTTACGCCCTTGGGTAGTTTATCGTAGGGTGTGTCGAGATCTGCGAAGAAAAGTGGATCAATCAAAGCTATCGGCTGTGCACCCATACAGAGAACATCTCTGATTATACCCCCAATTCCTGTCGCAGCACCTCCATATGGTTCTATGGCTGAAGGATGGTTATGGCTTTCGATCTTTATAACATAGGCATATTCTTCGTCGAATTCAACAACTCCCGCATCTTCTTTGATCGCAGAGATCACATAGGGGTAGCGAGAGTAATCGTCGACCAGAAACTGCTTCAGGAAATACTTTGAGCTTTTATAACAGCAATGCTCGCTCCATGCCTGCCCAAGGGATTGCAGTTCGATATCATATGGATTTCTGCCTTTTCTTTTGAAGTATTCTCTAATTAGCTTCATTTCCTCCAGATTCAGCCCTAAACCCATCTTCTCGCTTATCGCTATTAGTTCTTCATCTTTCGTCTCGAGCAACTCAACCTCATAAAGCTCAAATGGAACGCTGACTTTTTTAAACATCAAATCACCCGATCCAGTTTATTTTGAATTTCTGGATCACGGGATTTGCAAGGAGCTTTTCGCACATCTCTTTTATCTCTTTCTCTGCTTCTTCTTTGCTCTTTGCGTCGATCTCGATCCTGAAAACTTTAATACTCGATACTCTTCTAACTCTCTTAAATCCAAGCAATCTCAAAGCTTTAAGAGTTGACTCACCTTCTGGATCAGCAACACCCTCTTTCAGCTCAATATAAACATCCGCTATCATAGCAGAGCTTTCAGCTCTCAGATTAAAAATTTACTGAGAAAAGATCAGGATTATTCAGAATTCAAACACCCAATCACGAAATATTTTTAACCTCAGTAGTAAAGCCTTAAGCTGGGGCCGGTAGCTCAGTTGGTAGAGCGCCGTCTTGGCATGGCGGAGGCCTGGGGTTCAAATCCCCACCGGTCCATGATTCGTAGCACTCCGATATTTTCGAAAGACAACCGTTAAATTCTCGATTTTTTGAATGGCTTGATTTTTGGTTTGAAGGCTGTAGAGTTTTATTTTCGCTTAGAATGTTTTCAGAGTTGGCAACCTGTGGAATTGCTATCAGGAACCCACCTTCAATCTGGTTGAAGAGTTTGAAGAAAGTGAAAAGAAGTTTGAAGAAACCAAGAGGGTTAAAATGGTTGAAATCGATTATAATTGGGGAAAAGACGGGAATGGCTTGATGATAACTGTGAGAGACGACGATCTTGATGCTTTGGAACTTGCGAGAATTGCATTAAAGATTTATAAAAAGTTAAGAGCGTATGACATGGGATCAAGGGCTTGATTTTGAAAAAACACTGAAGAAGCTCTTAAGAGACTACAACGAAGAAACGAATTTGCGAAGGAAGACGAAGCTCGCAATTCTCATAACTCAGCTCCGCAATGGCTCAAGAATTTCGGAAGCCATAGAGGTGATAAGCCTATTCAAGTCCACAGGAGAGCGGGAGCTTGCGGTTAAAGTCAGGAAGAAGCGAGGGAAAGAGGAGTTCAACTACACACAGGAAAAATTGCGGATGAGATTTTGATCAAACTTCCTTGAGTTTCCGACGTGGTTAGCAAAGTCTTATTAATTTCTGAGCCAACTTTACTCATGCAAGAATCGATAACTCTGATTGACATACTCAATGAGCTCAGGGAGATAAAGAAGAGAATTGAAAGGATAGAAGATGCCATAGAAGATCTTGCGGACTCGATTTTGACTCCAGATGAGCAAGAATTAATCAGAAAACATAAGGAAGCGATTAAAAAAGGTGATTTTTCAGAGTTTATAGATGCTGAAGACCTATGTATAAAGTAAAAGTTCACAGAGATGTGGAGAAGTTTCTTAACAAACTTCCAAAGAGAGATGCTGAAAGGATCAGAGAAAAAATTCTAAGCCTTAAAGATCCTTTTGCTCAGAAACCAAGAAAGGTTGAAGGAGAAACGGATGTTTTTCGAATTAGAGTCGGAAAATATAGGATCCTCTTCTTTATTGATGAAGAGATGAAAACTGTAGTCGTGTCAAAGGTTGACAGACGAGAAAGAGTTTATGACCGACTTTAGCCTTCTCTTTCCTTCTCTTTAAGATTTAATATTAGTTTATCCAAAACCTTATTAAACACCTTATATTGACTTATGGTTGTATGATAACGTTTTTGGGTCAAAAGTGTTATCTTACAATTCCAGAGCTTCAAAAGTAAGATAACGCAAAAAAATCGTTCAACATGTTCACAGACCTGTTTACTGTTTAACTTTTTCTCAAATCAAAGGTAAAAAGTTAGGAACTTCGAGGAGGATCTCGAAATAACGATCTCTTGGATCGAGTCTTATCATTGATAGCTCCTTTAAGAATGCTTTTGCGAAGTTTAGGGTTATAATCCACGCATCTCGGGAAGAACATTTTTTTCAACGTGGTCTCTCTGAAGCAAGTGATTGTTTCGTGTGAGATTATGCCTTCGGTAATTTTCCACAGGAGTTCGCTCGGAATTTTTATCCAATCCGCGCTTTTCTTCTAAAGTCCTTCCAGTTGTTTTTAGTGTAATATTCGAGTTCTTGTTTAGGTTTAATTGATTTTTATCTCCGCTTGGAATTTCTTCTAAACTTCTTCTAATGTTCAGTGTGATCTATAACCCGATTAAAAATAAATAGAGAGAGCAAACTCGAATTTATGATCGTAACACTCCTGACAGACTTTGGAGATTTCTATCCGGGGGTTATGAAAGGAGTTATACTAAGCTTGGCTCCAGAGGCAAGAATAGTGGATCTCTCTCATTCGGTTGAACCTCAAAACGTTATTCAGGGAGCCTTCTTGCTATACCATTCCTACCGCTACTTTAAAGATGCAATACACCTTGCGGTAGTTGATCCGGGCGTGGGAGGGGAAAGAAGAGCCATAGTTATTGAAACAAAGAACCATTTCTTTGTCGCTCCGGACAATGGGATCGCTTACCCCTCAGCGATTTCAGATGGGATCCGTAGAGTTTTCGAGATAGACAAAAAGATCTCTGAGCTCTTTGGTGAACTTTCAGCAACTTTCCATGGCAGGGACATTTTTGCTCCCGCGGTTGCAATGTTAGTAAAACAGGATTTTCGCTTCTTCAGGGAAATCAAGGAAATCAAACCTCTAAATTTCTTTGACTATAGCTATGAGGAAGGAATTTTGAAGTGTAGAGTTATCTACGTGGACAGATTTGGAAATCTCATTACAAATGTCCCTTCAGAGCTTGTAAAGGGTGCAAAAGGCTTTTATCTTCGAGGCGTGAAGTTTCCAATGGTGAAGATCTACCAAGATGTTGGCACAGGAGAACCACTTGCATTAATAGGGAGTTTTGGGACTCTTGAGTTTAGTATTAGAGAAGGAAATGCTTCAGAAGAACTTGGAGTCCGCTCTGGGTTGATCGAGCTGGAGGTGTTGAGATGAACGAAAAAATACTTGCTAAGATGATTGAGTCTGTAAATCGCCACATGCCCGCGGTTACAAAGAGCCTTGAAGAGCTTTTGAATGAGAAAGATCCCACGATCCTCGCAAAAGACGGAAACGAGTATTATATTGAGAGCAAGGAGCTTCAATTTATGGCAAGCTATGTTGAGGAAGAAGAGAGGAGAAGATTTAGAATTCCCTTGATCCTTGAAATGTGCGAGATCGGAGGTGAAAGAGTTGTTTTTGTTCGGGATCCGCTGCACATAGACTTTATAAAAAAAGCCTTTGGTTTTAACCGAATTGTCAACAACAATCTGATGCTTTATCTATACGAGCTACCAGTAATTAGACGGAAGCTCAAAACTGCAAGTCAGATTATGTTTCGGGTGGAATTATGAGCCTTTTTGGAACAAATGGTGTTCGTGGAATAGCAAATGAAGAGCTTACCGCAGAAATGGCTCTCGATCTTGGTAGAGTAATTGCAACTCTAAAGCCCGGAAAAATTGCGGTTGCATGCGATACAAGGCTTTCAAGCCAGATGTTCAAATGTGCGGTCCTTTCGGGGATCATGTCCGCTGGTAGCACTGCAATTGATTTAGGCGTAGCTCCAACTCCCGCACTGCAATTTTATTCAAAAAATAACAAAATTGCGGGAGTCATAGTTACCGCTAGCCACAATCCGAGAGAATATAACGGAATAAAGTTCGTTCAGGAGAATGGTGCGGAATTTTTCAGAGAAATGGATGAAGAAAGCGAAAGAGTTTACATGAGCAAAACCTTTAGGCGTGCAAAATGGAGTGAAGTTGGCTCTCTATTGCGGGATGATTGCATAGAGCCATATATTAGTGCAATAGTTGACAGCGTCACTCTCGAGAGAAAATACCGTGTAGTCGTCGACTGCGGTAATGGAGCGGGATGTTTTACAACTCCAGAGATACTAAAAAGACTTGATTGTGAAGTGTATGGGATTAACTGCAACCCAGATGGTAGATTTCCTGCAAGAGAGCCAGAGCCGGTGGATCGATCGCTAACTTTGCTAAAAAAAGCAGTCGTAGATTTTAATGCAGATCTTGGTGTCGCCCATGATGGAGATGCGGACAGAGCGGTTTTTGTCAATGAAAAGGGCGAATTCGTTTCAGAGGATGCGATGCTTGCACTGATGGCTAAGCATTACGTCGAAAAGAATGGTGGTGGGGTCGTGGTGACCCCGGTTTCCTCTTCGCGTTGTGTTGAAGATGCGGTTAAAAGTGCGGGTGGGAAAGTTGTTTACACCGCTGTAGGCTCGCCGGTGGTTGCGAAAGTTATGATCGAGAAAAAAGCGGTTTTTGGTGGCGAGGGCAACGGTGGTTTGATCTTTCCGGAGCATTTACTCGCAAGAGACGGCGGAATGAGCGTTGCAAAGGTTCTCCAGCTAATTGATGAGAGCGGGAAGAAGTTGAGCGAGCTTATTAGCGAAATCCCTCGCTACTACATGATCAAAGGAAAAATTGAGTGCAAAGAGAGGGAGAAAGTTCTCAAAGAATTGCGAAGAAATTTTCCAGAAGCAAATCACGTTGACGGAGCAAGGATCGATTTTGAGGATGGCTGGCTACTTATTCGTCCTTCTGGCACCGAACCGATTGCCAGAATTTATGCTGAAGGTAAAACGAGAGAACGGGCTGAAGAGCTGTATTCGGAGGGTCTGAAAGCTTTAAAGCAAATTCTTGGCGGGTAGACGAATTTGAAAATGAACAAATGTATGGACAAATATAGAATTTTTTAGTCGTCCATTATATATATTTTTGCAAATAATTTTTTGGGTGGTGTAGAGATCTGGCGTCACAAACTATTATAGCTTTTATTTTTACTCGCTTTTTACTTGAGTTCAGCGAAACACCAAAAGATTTAATATTATAGATGTTTAAGATCAATCATGGCGGAAAAGATTAGAGATCGGGAGCATCATGAGAGGTTATTTAAAGCTTCAATGAGCCCCGCAAGGCGTGAAATTGTTTCTGCAATCGGCATCCATGGAAAGACTTTAGAGG
Organism: Archaeoglobales archaeon; assembly: GCA_030055595.1. Taxonomy (GTDB): domain Archaea; phylum Halobacteriota; class Archaeoglobi; order Archaeoglobales; family Archaeoglobaceae; genus WYZ-LMO2. The sequence continues at coordinate 17,616 of JASFYH010000019.1, forward strand.
AGTTAAGAAAGGAGTTGAATTTATCAGATTTTCAGCTCAAGTTCAATCTTGACTGGCTAATAAAGGAAGGTTTTGTGAAAGAAGAAAGTGGAAAGCTCAAGCTTACAGAGGACGGAATAGAACTGCTCGAAGCAGGCTAAGTGCAAAATCAGCTTAGAATTAGAGATTGAATAAATTTAAAAATTTTTTATTAAGTATATCCAAATTTTTCAAACATTTTTGCAAGCTTCCCTTCTTTCAGCGTTTTGGCTGGCTTGAAGATCTCTTTGCCATAGAATTTGGAGAGTTCTTCAAGGCGCGCTGCAATTTCAACATCTTTGAGGTTCCTTGCCAATTCGAATGGTCCAAAGGGTCTGTTATAGCCAAGCTTTAGTGCGGTGTCCACATCTTGCGGAGTTGCAACGCCCATCTCTACAAGCTTGACCGCTTCGTTGATCTCAACAAACATGAAATCCATTGGATTCACCTTTTCAGAGGCTTTGCTCAGATCGATCTGCGGTCTGCCAGCACTCCAGTCATACCATCCTTTGCCACTCTTTGCTCCGAGTTTGTTCTCCTTTACCATCTTCTCAAGGAACTCAGGTGGCTTGTAATCGGGTCCGATCGTTTTTTCGTAGTATTTGAGTATATGGTATTGGGTATCTATGCCAACGTAGTCCATGAGCTCAAACGGTCCCATGGGCTGACCCATGCTCTTCATCTTGGCATCAACTTCTTCAGGAGTTGCAACACCCTTCTCATAAATACCTAAAAGTAGCACACTCGTCGGAGCAGCAATTCTGTTAGCAATGAATCCCGGAACGTCCTTTTCTACTCTAACAGGCACTTTTCCTAAGCTCTTTACAAATTCTACGAGTATTTTCATGACCTCCTCGCTTGTATTCTGCCCCCTTATCACTTCGACAAGTCTCATGAGAATCACAGGATTGAAGAAGTGCAGACCTGCGAACTTATCCTGTCTGTTGGTAGCCTTTGAAAGTTCTGTTATGCTCATCGTCGAGGTATTGCTTGCGAGGATGCAATCTGGTTTTGCATACTTGTCACATTCCTTAAAAGTCTGAACCTTTAGATCAAAGATCTCTGGAATGGCTTCGATCACAAGATCCGCATCTTTTACCGCTTCTTCAAGGCTAAGCACAGGCGTAATTCTCGAAAGAATCTTATCAACCGGTTCTTTTAGTTTGCCTTTTGCCCCCATCTTTTGAAGACTGTCCTTGATCATGTTCATTCCCTTGTCCAAGAATTCCTGCTTTATGTCTCTCATTTTTACCTCATATCCCGCCATTGCTGAGACTTCTGCAATTCCATGTCCCATCAATCCCGCTCCAAGAACCGCAATCTTTTTTATTCTACTCATACTTTTCACCACATTGATCTTAAAAGCTAACTTAATAATCTTTCTCTTTTTGCTCGATCAGGTTACGATCTCACTCAACCTTTCAAGCTCTATGGCTTTCCTTATTTCTAACATGCTCAGGTCAAGCGGATCCTCGATCTTGACTCCATGCTTCAATGAGAGATTTCTCATTTCTGGCGAAGTTGGACCGATCGCCGGATCTCCCGGAACTCTGAAAGAGACGTCAAAGACTACGAATTCAAGCTCTTCTTTTGGCGAATAAGCCATTGCTCCCTGAAGACCAAAAAGTCCTATGATCCCGGGTGGGTATTCTTCCAGACAAGTTGTTATGAGCTTCTCTGCATACTCATAGACCGTTTCTTGCTTGCTTTCTCTCATCGTTACCCCGAAGTGCCCTATTTCCTCGTTTTTAATCGGCAAATTGATCTTTAGCTGTTCCCTCGCGGGCAGATTTAGAAATCCTTGCAGATTTACCTGTCTGCGATCGCTAAAACCTACAAAATCAAAGTTACCAAAAACGTCTTTGAGTGCATAGCTGTGGAAGTTGGCATTGAATCTCGCTCCAAGCACGTATTCCTCGATTCTAGCCTTTTTTAACCCCTCCTCATTTATAACCCCTGCTTTCAAAAGCTCTTCTGCCTGTCTATAATAGTCCTCAGGCGAGATCGCATAGAAAAATGCCCTCTCCAAGGGATTCTTCGCCTGCTGAACTTTAACGATCACAAGCCTATCGATCCGCTCTGGCGATTTGAATTCAATTGGGCTTCTTATTTTTGCCTTTTCCAGTAGGTAATACTGGTTTTTAGCTTCGTTTCTCTCTTCTGCCCTTAGAAGATACCTATTTCCATAGATCGGCACTTTTAACCTCTTTTCAATATTCTCGTAGCCAACATAAACCGCAAAGCTTCTATTCGGAATTAAGATCGCATTGAGCTCAATTAGTTTCTGTTGAACCTCTTCATTTACCATGTCCTTAAAGGAGTCGAGAACGAGCACGTGGTCATAAAGATGTTTGTTAAACTTCGTGTATAGCTTGTCTCTCCCTTTCTGAACAACAATGACTGTCTTGAATCCCCAAGCTTTTGCAGAGACTCCGATCTCCTTAGCGGAATGAGAGCCAAAGATTCCGATCGTTACCTCTTTGTAGTCCTCAACGATCTTTTTCGGATCCATAAAGTAGCTCATTTGCACACTAAATTATCTTTACGATTTTCTCATGAAGTTCATAGAGTTTGTCCGCAAGTTCTTTAAGGGATTCATATTCCTCTAAACCATTTATAAACCTTTCAGGAATTTTTTCAATTCCTTCAGCACCTTTTATAGCTCCAGTTATGGCAGAAATTGAATCAGTGTCCCCACCGCAGTTCGCAGATTTTAGAACCGCATTTTCAAAGTCCTTAGAGGAGAAAACACAGTAAAAGCTCATTGGAACCGCATCAAGCACTGAAATCGAGTTTCCAAGTTTCTCAACTGCCACGTCAAGCTCATGATCTTTAAGATCGAACGCGGAACGTATTTTGTCAGAGAGAAGAGGATCGTATTTCTCAACTCTTTTTGAAACCTCTTCATGAACCTCTTCGTCGCTGAAGTCAAGGAGCTTGCAGGCAACAGCAATTGCAACCGCCACCGCTCCCGCTGTTGCAGTGTTGCCCTTATGCGTAATGCTGGAAGAGATCTCAGCGTAGCTTTCTATTAGGTTGAAGTTGAAATGGTAAACCAGTCCAATTGGTGCAACTCGCATTGAAGAGCCACATGTGTCGGATATAACACCAGAGTTCCTCCAATTTGCACCACGCAGTAAATTGATCACGGCAATTCTCGTAGTGGGACCAATTCTTCTACTGCCCGATAAATACCAATTTTTGAGCTTTTCTGCAAAATTTGAAGGATCAAAGTAAGCGGTCTCGATCAGGGATCTTGCAAGGGCTATTGTCTGTTCTGTGTCATCCGTCCACTGCCCCGCCTTAAGGTCACCATAGGGCGAGGGCAGAAAATCCCTAATTTCGCCGTAGATCTGCTTAATTTTATCTCTGCTCATTCCTTCAGCAGGCATTCCGAGTGCATCACCAATTGCAAGCCCAAGAATACAGCCTTCAAATTTTTCAACCACGGATCAAGAACTCCTGATCGCTTTTTAAATTTTTCAAATAAAAGGATTTGTTTTATAGTAAAAATTTATAAAAATTTAATTCAGTCTCGTTTTAACAATGTTATACACTTCAGTATTGAATAGCATTCCTATGTGAGTTGTGGTAACCTGAACATTGTTACAACCGGGTAGCTGAGCATACTGAGCTCTGACGATCAGATCGATCGGACTGTAAACACAAGTGCATGTAACTCCCGGGGGCACGGGATCTCCCGATCTAAGCACAGCAAGTTGACCAAATAGGAATAGCTGATGTGGTGAGCTTAGGGTTATGTAATCGTCAACCTTGTTTCCTCCTCCCAGAACTTTTAGGTAGTATCTTGAACTTATTCCACCCATGCTGTGAGCCACAATGTCGATCTTGCTCGCTCCAGTTGTTCTTAAGATGTTATCGACCCACTGAGCAATTTCTTGTGCATTTCGAACATTTGCGGTGTCACTGGAGTCGTATGGGTTAGAGAAAGTATAGGCAAAGAGCCTATTGCTTGGCCATCCATCCGCCTGAAGTCTTGCGATCATTGTTGCCCAGTTTGATGCTGAACCCGTTAGCCCGTGCACGAATAAAACCGGATCCTTTTGTGTCTGTGCCTCCACGAGGATTGGAGAGAAAACCAGAACTAAAAATAGTCCAAGCGTCAACATTCTCATTTTATCACCTCCACGTTCTGTCATAACTTTTCTTCTTATATATAAGCTTTTCCGAGATTTTATAAAAAAGATTATTATCATGACAATTACTATAATGTATATTATTATCACATGAAATCTTATATAATAGAAAAACTTATATAGTATATATTATGTCAAGCTCAATAATTACAAAATGCGAGGTGAGAAAATGGGTGCAAAAATGTTTGTAGCCTTGGGACTTCTTTTTGTGTTTTTAGTGTATCCAGCATTTGCACAGCTTTTCCCAGTGCCACAGTGCCCGAATATTTTGAGGATTGCAAGCGTTTCAGATGTCAGCATAAACCAGTGGCTTACGCCATATGATGTAGCAATTTCGAAGCTTCCGAAAACAACTACCGTTACACTTGTGACTGGGCAAAGGCTAACTGTGAACTTAACTTGGCTCTCCATAACCGATCCGCAGTTCCCGGAGTTCAAATACAATCCCGCAACAGCAGCATCCACGCCAAGCTATAAAGCAACCGCGAGAGTTGAAATTCCAAAGAGTATTTGCTCTGCTGAAGTCAAGATCTCAGCCAATTTAAGCTTAGCGTCACCAGTTTTACCAGGTATTTTCTCAAATGCGGGTATTTACCCTGACGGAAGAACTCTGAAGATCACAGATAGGACTATGTTCAATCTCTCTGGCACTTATAAGACTGTTAGCCTTTACTACGGTGGATTAAGCAGGAGCTACCATTACTACGTGCCCCCTACTTACAATCCAAGCAAAGCGGTCCCACTTGTGATCGTTCTCCATGGAGCGGGCTCATGCGGTTTGGGAGAGCTCCTCGTTGTTGACGACTTTGCGAAGAAATACGGCTTCATAGCTGTCGCTCCAGACGGTTACAACTACGTTTGGTTGCGCACGAGGGATGTTTCCTTTATCTCAAAGATCATAGACGACATGAAAGCGAGTTTCAACATAAGCAAGGTTTACGTTGCGGGAATTTCAAACGGCGGAATGATGGCAAGCTATTTGCTTTACGATCTATACAATAAAATTGACGCAGTGGGAGTTATAAGCGGTCCCGCAGCACTCGAAAGCTTGGCAAGTAGCAGTGCACCACCGAAGCCAATGAACATCGTTGTAACCGCGGGAACAGACGAAAGGCTCTCAACTGGAGGAAACATGAACTCGCACATAAGTGCAAGAAATGCGGTCTCTTACTTGGTGCTAAGGCTTAACTGCAATCCAACTCCAGCCACGCAATACTGGCCAAGCACAGCAGAGGATCGAACATACGTGACGAAATACGAATACAGTGGTTGCAGAAACAATGCAAAGGTCGTTTACTTCGAGATCGGTAATGGAGGGCACGCCTGGCCTGGAGGATTGCAGTATTTAATTCCGAGTGCAATTGGATGGGTTACAAAGCATGTGAATGCTTGGGATGATTGCTTGATGCCATATTTTAAGTGATCCCTTTGGTTTTGTGTTAGCCGAAAATTATATTTACCTTTTTTTTAAGCAGAGAACATGAAGAGCTATATCTTCCTTGGAATCATTTTGGCAATACTTCTATGTTGCTGTATTCAGCAAGGGGGACTAGATGTCAAAAAATGCCTTGAAGCTCTTGGAAATGAAATTGATCAAGATCACACTTTTACCGGGATCGAGAAGCACAGATTAGGGGAATCTGAAGTTGAGATGTGCTGTGCTAAAGTCACAGGCGAAAAAGGAGTTGTGAAGTATTGCTTTGAGCCAGTTTTGTCTGAGTTGAGCCCAATAGACTACCGAAATGCGATCTACTGGAGCTTAAACGAAAGCGGTGAGACCAAGTTGCTCGAGGGCTACGAAAAGAATGGAAAATTCTTCTGGATCTCCTACGAAGACGGCAGATTCAGTGGTATGGTTGAATACTATAAGGAGAATGAAAGAATATGTGCTAAGTTCTTTGATGCGGAAAAAAATCTGGTTGGCAACAGCTGTGAATAAAGAAATAAAAAGAAAAAGGAATTTAGTTCAGCTTTGACTTAACGATGTTGTAGACCGTTGTGTCGGTAAGCATTGCTATGTGTCCGCAGACGACCATTCTGTTGTCACATCCTTGTAGCTGTGGAGAAGTCATTGGCTGCACAAGCTCGTCAATCGGGCTGTAGACGCAGGTGTAGGAAACAGTTCCAGGAGTTTCATCGCCTGAATTTAGCCTTGTTAGGAATGGGCTCCCAATGCGCATGTCACCGTAGAGAGCATAAATCGTTCCATGGTGCGGTGAAGCGAGGCTTATGTAGTCATCAACGTTCGCAGTCCCGCCCATGAACTTCAGGTAGTATCTCGTGCTCAGCCCACCCATGCTGTGAGCTACAATATCAATTTTGCTCGCTCCAGTTACTCTCTTTATGTAATTAACCCAGTTCGCAACTTCCTGTGCATTTCTAACGTTTGCTCCATCGCTTGCATCGTATGGGTTCGAGAAGGTGTATGCGAAGAGCCTATTGCTTGGCCATCCATCCGCCTGAAGTCTTGCGATCATTGTTGCCCAGTTTGATGCTGAACCCGTAAAGCCATGCACAAACAAAACAGGGTCTTTCGCTGCCTGCACAACAACAGGCGACATCACTAAAGCCAGCAATATTCCAAATATCAGTGCTTCCTTTCTCAAGTTTCCACCTCCATGTTCTTTCGTTGCTAATTTTCGTTGTATATAAAGATTTCGGTGTTTCATGTAGAAAAATTACAATTATTATAATGAGACATTATTCACCATATAATAAAAATTAAAATTGTATGAATAAGTGAGATCGAATGCTCAAAAATTTCCGAGCACGATCCTTTCGTAATCCCTTTCAATCTCTGTCAAAAGTTTTTCCTTGCTTACTCCACGCTCGTATGCAAAGAATGCCAGACCCCCCGCTCCAACTCCTTCCTTAACGAAGCCCTCTGCATAAGCCCTTAGCCCAGGGTATTTGGATCTCGAGATCTCGATCTCTGCTACATGAACCCTGCATGGAGCCAGCGATAGATCTGCAGTTTTATCTTTGGCAACGAATTCTGTTGTTGCAATTTCAAATTCGCAATCCGCAATTTCTTTTGCCAGATTGGCTATTGCAACCATTTGGGTTCCACCGGCAAGCAATGCGGTTCTACAGCCACTTAGGATCCCAACAACTCCCGCAATAACTGGATCTCCAACCGCAGAGATGATCTCGATCGGATCTCTGCTTTCTACTCTTTTAACCGCTTCTTCGATCACCTTCTGCTTCAACTCAATCGGATTTGTCGGCATACTCGAGGAGACTTTTGGCTCGAAGCCGAGAGCTTTTAGCACAGCTCCCGCGGTCGTTGTGCCCGCCGGAATGCTTTCGCCAATTATTAAAAGATCCGCAAGCTTTGAGAGCTGTTCACCCAAGATCCTTCCATTTTCAAGAACTCTTTTAACGTCTTCAATGCTCATTGCTCTTTGAAGAGCTATGTTCTCACCAACTGGAGCATTTAGCGTTAAATGCGGGATCTTTGGTTTAATCATAAGACCAGAGTCTACTACCAAGATCGGGATCTTTGTAAGTCTCAGTGCAGTGTAAGAGATCAATGCGGGTGTCGGCTTTCCGTCAGGCGTTGCGGGAACAGAGCTTATGCTGAGGCACCTACCATGGTAAAGCAATTCCGCATCTGCGGGTGGCGTATACTTCACAAGTTCTGGATTGGCTCCCGCCACCGTTATTCCAGGGATCTCTGCAGTTTTTGTGTTCCCTATCACGAGGGTGAAAAGCACCCTCTCCTTTGTAAAATCCAGAATTTTTGACATGAGATCCATGCATTCTTAGGAAATTTATGCCTTTCTTTTAATTCAACGTGAGTCAGAAAAATGAACAATAGGAATAATTCAAATCTAAAATTTTCCAAAACTTTATATAGTGTGCTTTGATCTGCAAGTCATGAAAACGATCGAAGAGATCAACGAGAAGATCAGGCGTGGCGAGGTTTGCGTCGTCACCGCGGTTGAGATGAAGGAGATCTTGTCTCAACTCACTCCTGAAGAGGCGGTGAAGGAAGTTGACGTTGTGACTACAGGAACGTTTGGAGCGATGTGCTCAACCGGTGCTTTTATCAATTTTGGTCATTCTGATCCTCCAATAAAGTTTAGAAAAGTTTGGTTAAACGATGTTGAGGCTTATGCGGGTTTGGCTGCAGTTGATGCTTTTCTGGGAGCTACAAAACCCTCTGAAACGAGAGAGCTTTACGGCGGTGCTCACGTGATCGAGGATCTTGTTTCTGGAAAAGAGGTTGAATTAAGAGCTTTGGGCTACGGAACAGACTGCTATCCCCGAAGAGAAATAGAAACCAGCGTCTCACTCGAAGACCTAAATCAGGTGGAAATGGTAAATCCGAGAAACGCATATCAGCGTTACAGAGCTGCGACGAATTCTTCCGATAAGCTGTTAAGGACATACATGGGCACTTTATTGCCAAATTTTGGAAACGTCACCTTTGCTGGCACGGGCGAGATCTCACCATTAAACAACGATCCGAACTTTCGAACGATCGGGATTGGGACGAGAATATTTCTTTGTGGAGCCAAAGGCTATGTGATCGGTGAAGGCACTCAGCATTCCCCACCGTTTGGAACTCTAATGGTTAAAGGCGATCTGAAGGAAATGAAACCTGAATTTCTGAAGGCTTGCTACTTCCCCGGCTATGCTCCTTCGATCTACCTCGGTATTGGAATTCCAATCCCTGTGCTCGACGAAGAGATCGCAAAAGCTCTGGGCATTAGAGACAGCGAGATAAAAACCACGATCATAGATTTTGGCGTTGCAAGGCGTCAAAGACCAGTGATCAAAGAAGTGAGCTATGCAGAGCTTAAGAGTGGGAAGGTTGAGATCAACGGCGAAGAAGTAAGAGTTTCACCTCTTTCAAGTTACTACATGGCTGATAGGATCATGAGAGATTTGAAGAAGATGATCGAAAAGGGAGAATTTCTGCTTTCCGCACCAGTTGAGAGGCTCAAACAGACAGAGAGCTTCAAGCCAATGAAGCAGAAGGAGATCAGGATCGTGAAAGATGTGATGGCAAGGGCAATAACAATAGAGGAGGATCTAGGCATAGAAACAGCGGCAAGGCTTATGATCGAGAAAAGCGTAAATCATTTGCCGGTTGTTGATCGGGAAGGAACGCTGAGAGGTATAGTTACGTCGTGGGACATAGCCAAAGCGGTTATGAGAAAAGCCTCCAAGGTTTCAGAGATCATGACGAGAGACGTGATCACAGTTTATCCGGACGATCCAATAGCTATAGCGGTTAGCAGACTCGAAAAGTTCGATATATCCGCATTGCCTGTGATCGATGCAAAAAAGAAAGTTCTTGGCATCGTAACGAGTGAGGCTTTGAGCAAGCTTTTGGGGAGGTGATCAAATGCTTCTGCTTCTGAAATTCGATGCTCGGACTGTTAGGGAGCCGATAATTTCCTTGACCGCAATAAAAACGGGAGCCCTGATCAATATACTTAGAGCGGATGTCGGGGCAAGGAGAGGAGAGCTAATCGTAGAGGTGCCAGATCAAAAGGCTACGGAAGTTTTAGAGATCCTGAGGAAAATGGGAGTGGAGATCCAAGAGATCACAAAGTCAATAGCTAAAAATGAGAACTGCGTTCATTGCGGAGCTTGCGTTAGCATATGCCCAACAGAGGTTTTTTACTTTAATGGCGAGAACAGAGTGGAGCTAAGAGCGGAGAAATGCATTCACTGCGGAGCCTGCATCAAGGTTTGCCCTACTTCGGCTCTATACTTCCCGCTTTAATTTTTTCAAGCATTTCTAAGTAGGAAAGACGAATACTTTCTTTTTTTGAATACCCGAGGATCTCTGCGATTCTGAAGATCTCGTCTTTGTTCTGAAGTCCACCCTCAACTTCGATCTCTACATACTCCCCGAGTCCCTCAACTGAGTCGACACAGATCATTGCATTCCCTTTTTTGTAAATCTTCCTGTGCTTCTTTACACTTCTGAACTTTCTGAATCCAAGGAATTCCAAAAGCTTTAAAGTTTCTTCAAAACCGCTAACTTCGACATTGACTTCTTCTCTGCTCTTTGTCTCTGAGTCAACCTTGGGACCTTTGTAGGTAAGTTTGACTTTTTTCTCGAGCCTTATACGAAGTGCCTCGTCCGTTTTAGCAAAATCCCGACATGGATGATTAAAATAAACGTCAAACTCCTCTTTCTCTTCCAAAAACTCTGCGATTTCCATGATCTTCTCCTCAACTCCCGGCTTAAGTTTGAACTTGACTTCAACTTCCATGGTCAAACTTTGGAATGGGATTTAAAAATCTGTGCAGATTACAGAAAAAATCTTATAACTCAATGCACCATAAACGATCTGAAGCTGGGGTTGCCGAGTGGTAAGGCGACAGCCTGCTAAGCTGTTGGGCTTTGCCCGCGTGGGTTCAAATCCCACCCCCAGCGCTTTTACGAGCACAAAGGCAGGCTGAATTTGGTCTTTAACGCTTTTAACGAGATGATCGATGAAAGCTGAGGCATTGGAGACGTTTTTCTTGAGCCAGTCGTAAAGCTCCTTATCTATGTTCAGATGCAACCGGGGTCTATATCGCTTTGTTTGGCTTTCTGAGCCTTCTGGAGCCTTTTTCTTCTGTCCAGACAAATGGGTTTTTGTGCTCATAGATTTTTGTTGTTTTCTTGTAAACAGTTTTCATTCTGGGATTGAAAATTAATACTATTTCACACCAAATTGCCACTTAACACCAAGTAGCAGTCAAAGAGCCTGTGGAGCCTTATAAAAATCCCGATTACAACTTTAAATTCAATGAAATTTTTATTTTCAGCAAAGAACTTTTATCAAAACAATAATCGATCAAAATCCACAGTAGACCTGCAAACTCAATCAAAAGCCAAAAATAAAAATCCGCATCCTTAAAATTTACTCGATTTATATTCAGATTTCATCATATACACTGCACAGTAATAAGGCTTTACCATAGACCAATATTTTTATAGAACAAAATTCTGGCTGAATTGATTTTTATTCGCTATTCTTTGTTTTCAATTGTCGTTAGCAGAAAGCAACGATCCTATATGATCACTGCATCCC